>CANSAJ010000001.1 GCA_947644695.1 uncultured Bacillota bacterium
CCTAGGAAATATAAGAGAAAAACAAGTGGTAGTGGTATAAACCTTACACACTACCCATAAGATTATAGAGGTGAATTATGAAAAAGTTTTTAACAATTTTATTTGTAACTATGGTTTTATTAGTTTTAGTTGATTTTATGTATTATAGATGGGGCTTTTATTTGCCTAAGTCATCAGAAGCTCAAATTATAAGTTATACTGATAATAATAATATGTATATTAAAACAGATGATGGTTATGAAAATGTTACTGTAAAAGGTGTCAATCTTGGAGGTTTTTTACCTAATAATTATGTTACAGATTATGCAATAGATTATGATACTTATTATAAGTGGATTTTACAAATATATGAAATGGGTGCTAATACTATAAGACTAGATACTATTTTTAATGATGAATTTTATAATGCTTTTTATGATTTTAATGAGGCTCATGAGAGAAAGTTGTTTTTAATTCAAGGTTTAAATTTGGATTCGTACGTTCTTAATTCACATAAAGATGCATTTGATAGTGATTTTTATGGACAACTTATTACGGAGTCAGAGAATGCAGTAGATGTAGTGCATGGAAGAAAGAAATTAACTTTATCTAAGCATGGAAAAGGTACTTATAAAAAGGATGTTTCTCAATTTGTAATAGCGTATATAATCGGAAGTGAGTGGATGGAAGATACTATTCTTTATACTAATGAGAAACAAAGTAAAAAGTCTGGATATAATGGTAAATATATTAAAACTAAAGAGGAAGCTACTGCATTTGAAACTATGCTTGCTAAAGTAATGGATCATTTAATAACTTATGAGACTAATAAGTATGGAGAACAACATAGTATTTCATTTATCAATTCTCCAGAGACAGATCCAGTAGCTATAATTCCTAAAATAGTTTTTTCAGAGGAGTTAGATGATGAATTTTTGGAGCCTAAAGAATTAAAGTATTTTTATCATAAAGTAGTTAAGCTTGATTTAGGTCATTTAGAAGAGACAGATGATTATAATGGATTATTTGCATCTTATAATGTTTCTTCTTATTATCCAAATTATTTAAGTTATGAGAATAAAGAATATGATGATACTTATGCTTCTTATGTTTCTAAATTAGTTGCTCATCATACAGTTCCAGTATTAATTACCGAATTTGCATATTCTACTTCTAGAGGTATTTCTTCTACTGTTGAAGATCAATATGGTAATTTTGGTGGTATGACAGAAGATGAGCAAGGAGATTCTTTAGTAAAAGCATATCATACTATTGTTGATTCTAATGCGGTAGGTGGAATTATTGCAACATGGCAGGATGAATGGGATAAACGTTCTTGGAATACTATAGAAAAAGTAGATACTTTAAGATCTATTTATTGGAGTGACGCACAGACAACTAATCAAGGATTGGGGCTTTTAACTTTTGAGCCTGGTGATAAGAAGAGTGTATGCTATGTTGATGGAGATGTTTCAGAGTGGAAGAAAGAGGATAAAGTATTAGAAAACGATAATTTATCTTTAAGTATGAAACAAGATGAGAAGTATTTATATTTTTATGTAGATAGTAAAAATAATTTTAAGAGTCCTATTTATATTCCTATTGATACAACTTATAAGAGTGGGGCAAGAAGTGCAGATAAATATAATTTGACTTTTGATAGAGATGTTGACTTTTTAATAGTTATAGATGGGGAGAATAGTGAAATTTTTGTTCAAGAGTATTATAATGTTTTGAATGCTGTCGATAGTTATGAAGCTTATAATACTAATTCATATATTAATAAACCAGATAAAAATTCTTCTTTATTTACACCTATTAATTTAATAATTGAACCTTATAGTACTAATATGCATTCAAGAACTTATAAGCAGTCTACTATAGTGAATACCGGGAAATTGACTTATGGAAATGCTAATCCTAAATCACAGATTTTTAATTCTCAGGCAGACTTTTATGAGAGTGATGGTAAAATAGAAATTCGTATTCCATGGGGGATCTTAAATTTTTCTGATCCGTCAGTTTTGGAGATACATGATGATTATTATGAGAATTATGGAGTAGAAAGTTATAGTATTTCAGAAATTTATGTCGGTGCTGATGTAAGTAATAATATTTTATTGAAACCATTTAAACTAAAAGCTTGGGATGAGAAAGCCACATATCATGAGAGATTAAAGAAATCTTATTATATATTACAAAATGATTGGAGTGAGGGTAATGAATAGTCTAGCAGAGAATATATTATATATATATTTAATAGTTTTTGTTTCTATCCTTTTCTTTGATGTTGTGTGTATATTTTATAGAAAAGCTAGTAAGATTAAAATGAAAAAAACTGAATCTAAGATTCAAGAGTTTATAAATAAAGAAGATTTAAAAAATGTTAGTTTAAAGCATATTAATAAATTGAAATCAAAATTAAAAAAGACTAATTATTTAATAGCTTTTACTAATATAGTTGATTTAATGGATGTTAATCAAAGAGAAGTATATCTTATGAATTTAAAAAGTGTCTTTTTGTATTTAACAACTTATTATGAGAGAAAAGAAGTTATACTACAGACATATTTTGTTCATTTTTTGAAGGACTATTCTTTTATTTATAGTGATAATAATAATATAATTATAAAGTATTTAAAAGAGTGCACGTTGTCTTCTTCTATTTATTTAAGAGAGACTGCTCTTAAGGCTTTATATAAAATAGGTGATATTAATTATTTGAGAGAAGTTTTCTTTAATATGAACTATTTGAATATTAATCATCATCATAAATTGATAACTGATGGATTATTAACTTTTGATAAAGATGTTGATGAACTATCTAAAATGTTAATAGAAGAACTTGATAATTATAATGAGAATTTTAAAATAGCAAGTATTAATTATTTTAATTATAAAAAGATTGAGTGTCAGAAAGCGTTATATGATTTGTTAGTAAAAGATAATGAGTCTAAGGAAGTGAAGATTTCATGTATTAGATATTTTACTAATGTAAAGTATAAGGGAGTTGTTCCTTTATTGTATGAGTTTATTAATGATGATAGGAATAATTGGGAATATTCTGTTGTGGCTGCTCGTGCTCTTAGTAATTATAAGAGTAAAGAATCTACTGAGGTTTTAATTAAAGCGATTCATAGCCAGAATTGGTTTGTTAGAAATAATGCTGCTGAGAGTTTAATAAAGATTACATCTAGAGATTATTTGGATAAAGTCATATCTAAATTAGATGATAAATATGCAATAGATGCACTTAAGTATAAGTTAGATATAAATGGAGATGAAGTTAAAATATGAGTATAGAAATTATAAAAATGTGTCTTAAATATGTTAGTTATTTTTTCGTAGTTTATATGATTATTTATTCAACTTTTTTGTTTGTATCTGCGATTATTGGTTCTTTAAAAATATATAAAAATCGTTATAAAGATATTATGCACAATAAGATAGAACATGATTATTATGTTCCAGTATCTATTTTAATTCCTGCTTATAATGAAGAAAAGGTTATTTTGGCGAGTGTTAAATCATTATTTTCTTTAAATTACAAATTATTTGAAATAATAGTTATAAATGATGGTAGTACTGATAAGACTTTAGATGTTTTAAAAAAAGAATTTGATTTAAAGAGAGTGGATAGACCATATAATAAACAGTTAGACACTAAACAGATAAAGGGTGTTTACGAGAATAAATTTGGTAATATACTACTTACAGTTATAGATAAAGAGAATGGTGGAAAATCTGATTCTTTGAATGCTGGTATTAATTTGTCAAGGTTTCCATATTTTTTGGCAATGGATGCTGATTCTGCTTTACAAGAAGATTCTTTAGAACAATTAGTTAGACCTATACTTGAGGAAGAGAATGTAGTAGCTTGTGGTGGATTTATAAGATTAAATAATGCAGTTGTTTTAGAGAATGGTAAGGTTAAAAGTTATCGTTTGCCAAATAATTTATTGATTTGTATGCAAATATTAGAATATGATAGATCATTTTTAGCTTCTAGAATTTTATTAGATGAGTATAATGGTAATTTGATTATTTCAGGTGCTTTTGGTTTATTTCAAAAGGATATGGTTATTGCTTGTAAAGGTTATGATGTTAGTACAGTAGGAGAGGATTTTGAAATAGTTATAAAATTACATTCTTTTTGTCATAAGAATAATATTGACTACAGTATTAAGTATGTTCCTGAGGCAATTTGCTGGACCCAAGCACCAAATAATTTAAGAGATTTAATAAAGCAAAGAAAACGTTGGTATTCAGGTTTAGTACAGTGTATGTTTAAATATAAAGAAATGTTTTTTAATTACCGTTATGGATTTATAAGTTTTATTTCTTATTTTTATTATTTGTTTTTTGAGTTATTAGCGCCATTTATTGAAGTATTTGGTACTATAACAACATTAGTGGCTTTACTTTACGGTTTGTTAAATGTTCCTTTTATGATTATTTTTTATACACTTTATACATTATTTGGATGTATAATGACATTAACAACATTTTTTACAAGAGTGCATTTAGCTAATAATGTTCTTAGTTTTACTGATGCATGCAAGGCGTTTTTAGTTTGTATATTTGAGATTGTTGTATTAAGGTTTATCTTAATGGTTTCTCGTTTAACTACTGTGTTTAGTAGTAAGAAGAAAAAGATGAAGTGGGATAAGCTTAAGAGAATGGAGATGAAAGTATGAAGAAACAATATTTAGTAGTAATACTTTTTTTCTTTTTATTAATATCATTAGGGTATGTTTTATTATTTTATACTAAAGATATAGATAATTATGATAGTATTTTGTATTCTTGGAAATTAGAAAGTATTAAGAATGATGAGAAGAAGTTTGAAACAATTTTAGAAGATTATAAAATTAATGTTATTTATCAGGATTTTACTACTGATTATTTAAAGGAATTTGATGATTCTTTTATTGAGGAAATGGGAAAAAGAAATATAAAAGTTTATCATTTATGTGGAGATCCTTCTTGGGGAAAAGAAGATGGATATGAAAAGATAAAAAAGGAAGTTTTAAAAGTAGTAAATTATAATAATAATGTATCTAATAAAGTAGTAGGGGTAGTTTTAGATATTGAACCATATATAAGTGAGAAAGAAGAGATATTTCTTGAGAGTGATTTTAGGATTTATGTTGAGCAGATTAAAAAAGCATATAAGATGATAAAAGAAAATGATTTAGAAGTTATATTAGCTATTCCTTATTGGTTTGATAAGATTGATGTAAGTTTGTTAGAAGAACTTGTGATGAATTCTGATGGAATATCTGTTATGAATTATAAAATTTCTGATACAAGTGAACATATAGAAACAGAAATTAAGTTGGCGAAAAAGTATAATAAGAAGATAGATACTATTTATGAAGTAGAATATGGTGAGAGTGGGTATTTTAATTCAAAAGATGAAATTTATGAAGATTACTATAAAATTAAGGATTATAATGAGTATAAAGATTTAGGAATTTCGTTTCATTATTTTGATTCTATGTAAAAGATATAATTTTTAAGTTATTTGCATATTCTTTAATATGAATAATAATATATGGATACCTTTATTAATATCGTCTTTAGCTGGACTTAGTACATTACTGGGTGGACTTGTAGTGTTTATGAAATTTAAGGATAGGGATGGTTTTATAGCGTTTGCTATTAGTTTTTCTCTTAGTGTGATGATGGCTTTGTCTGTTTTAGAATTAATACCTGAGAGTATTAAGGATATAACTGAGGCTTATGGATTTGCTTGGGCTATGATGGTTGGCATTGCAGTATTTGTTTTAGGTAGAATTATTGTAATTAAGATTAATATGAAGATTGCCCTACTGCATAAGGAAAGTAGTTTGTATAGAGTAGGGATACTTAGCATGATAGCTTTAATGCTTCATAATTTCCCTGAAGGGATAGCTACCTTTATGACAGCTTATAATGATTTATCTGTTGGTATTAGCTTAGGAATCGCAATTATGCTTCATAATATTCCAGAAGGAATTTCAATAAGTGTCCCTATTTTCTATGCTACTGGAAATAGGGGGAAAGGACTTCTTTATTCTTTTATCTCAGGGCTTGCAGAGCCGTTAGGCGCAGTTTTAGCTTATATTGTATTTAAGAGATTTATTAGTGATGTTACTATAGCAATCGTATTGATATTTGTTGCAGGTATTATGATAACTTTGGCTATTGAGGAAATGATGCCAGAAGTTAAAAAGTATAAAAAAAGAAAACAAAGTATTATTGGATTTGTTTTAGGAGTAGTATTAGTACTTGTTAATTTAATTATATTTTAAGTGATTTATAGCATTATTTATATGCTATTCTTTTTTTATTTTTAAGTTCTGATAATATATATTATGTTAAGTTGTTTCGCGAATAGTAATATTATATTGTTCCCTATTCTTCTTTTTTAGTCTATTTTTTTAGTAGGGAATATATATAAAAACAGCAGTTAAGCTGCTTTGTTTGCCATATCTTTTCTTTCTCCCATGACAACTTTTCTTGATTGTATTTCTCCCATTTTGTTAAATACTTCTTGAGCATTTTCAGTGTTTATTTCGTTATATCCTAATTCTCTTAATGCTTGTATTTTAACTGTTGTTAATTGTTGAGTTCTACTTAGTACTTCTTCTTTCGTGTTTTCTATTTCTTTAACGAAACGTTCGTGAGATGCTACTAGTTTACTTTTTTGAGCACCACCATTATTATATAAGTTCATGGCTGTGAATACTATACTTTCTAAAATGAATTGTGCTGTTTCATCAAATTTGAATTCCATAGGATCTGTGAATCCTGTTGTTTTAGAAAGGTATGCAAAAATGTATTTTATTTCAGGAACATTATCTACTGATTGTAGTACATGATATAAGTATAAAAATTCGTAGTATGTATCTTTATTTTTTTCTTCAGTAAATTTTTCTTTAATTAAATATATTAAATCATTTACTAATGTTTGTTCATCTTTACTTAGATTTTTAAGATCAAAATAACCATCAGTATCAGCACCATTTTTAATATTTTGATTTAATCTTGCTTCTATATCTTCTAAGTATTCAGCTGTAACTTTTATTTTGCTAATTGCTTCATCGCTTCCGTCTTCTATATTTAATAGTTTAAATAAAAGTATCTTTTTTTCTTTTGGCCATTTATTTAAACTTTCTAATTCTAAATAATTATATATCATTTGTCTAGATACACCCAGATATTTTGCTAATTTTACTTTTGATATACCTAGTTCTTGTAATAATTCATTTAAATTTTTCATCTTTTCTTCCCTACACTCTCCTATATCTTATAGAACTATTTTACAACAGTTTACATTGACACGTCAAGTGTAAAATGAAGGTAAAGA
This sequence comes from uncultured Bacillota bacterium, assembly GCA_947644695.1. Taxonomy (GTDB): domain Bacteria; phylum Bacillota_I; class Bacilli_A; order RF39; family UBA660; genus MGBC139354. Next base: position 7,334 of record CANSAJ010000001.1, read on the forward strand.
AAAAAAGTTTAATGTTAAGTTATACTTGTACTATTTATTGTACCCTACTCTTCTGGAGTATAGATAAGTTTATGATTTTCTTGCTTTAGTCTAGCAAATGCTGCTTTTGTTTCATCAGGATTTGATAATAGTAAGTGTTCGATTAATTCTTTTAATTTTGATAATCTGTCAGCTGATATATTATCAAGTGGTATGGTAGAAAATGTATATATAAAGTCAATTATATCTTCTTTAAATTTTACTTCTGCACTTTTTCCTGTATATTTTTTTACTAATTTTCTTAATGCATTTTGATATGGCATCCATTCTTTCATTTTCTCTTTGGGATCATAATCTATTGAGCATTTTTTGTTTGGTCTTGGTATTAAATGTTTTCCTCCACTAGGTCTATGCTCGAAGTCATAGAAACATCCGTCTTTTGTTAATGAAGCACATTGTGTTTCAAAAGATAGTAAATCTATGACATCTCTTCCTATATTTCTTGCTCTTAAAGTTAGAAAAGGAGTACATATAATTTTTCTATTAACAATTCCAAATTGTGGGATAGCTGATATGCATACTCTTCCTTCTTTTAATATACTGTCTAGAGCTTTAAAACTTAAGTCAGTAAAATCGCTTACAAAGTATTCGCATCCGCCCATTTGGCAGCAATGGCCTCCACATTTTTTACATAATTCTTTATTTTCTAATTCCATAATTAAACCCTCCTATTTTTGTAATTATAAGTACCAAAGTTTTTCATTGTTTTTTCTAACCTCTTTTATTATACCTCCTGCGATCATTTCGTCTTCTAAATAAATGACACAGGCTTGTCCAGGTGTAACAGCTTTAGCACTTTCGTATTTAACTTTTATTTCTTTATCATTTGGGTATTCAATAGTAATAGGGATATCTTCACCTCTATATCTAAATTTGCATGAGGCCTTTTTTGGCCTTAAATCACTAATAAAATTCATTTCTTCTATAATTGCTTCATCTGACAATAGATATTTGTTATCGTCTCCAAAGGCAATGTAGAGTATATTATTTTCAGTGTCTTTTCCGCATACATAGTGTCTTTCTTTGTCGCCACTTAATCCTACATTTCTTCTTTGTCCTATTGTGTAGTTCATAAGACCATTATGTGTTCCAATTTCTTCAAGTGTTTCTATGTTTAGTATTTTACCTTCTTTACCTTTCAAATAATTTTGTATGAATTTTTGATAGTTTCTTTCTCCAATAAAACATATTCCAGTTGAGTCTTTTTTGTTTGCTACTGGTAAGTTATTTTCACTTGCTATTTTTCTAACGGTTTCTTTTGTTAAATTTCCAACTGGGAAAAGAACATCTTTAAATTCATCTTTTTTTACTTGGCTTAGAAAGTAAGTTTGGTCTTTATTAGAGTCAATGCCTTTTAATATTTTATCATTTTCTTTTCTAGCATAATGACCAGTTGCTATAAAGTCAGCGCCTAGTTTTTTTGCTTCTTTTTTGAAAAGATCAAACTTAATATATTTATTGCACATTATATCAGGGTTTGGTGTTCTGCCTTTTTTTAGTTCTTCTAGAAAGTAAGAGAATACAGATTCCCAATATTCTTTTATAAAATCTACTCTATAAAGTGGTATTCCTAAGAAATTACATACTTTTTTTGCATCTATGTAGTCTTGTTCTTGTGGACATATTCCATCGGTTATTCCTTCTTTATCTCCGTTTATGTCAGAATCCCAATTTTTCATGAATAAACCAATTACTTCATATCCTTCTTTAATTAATAGATAAGCAGATACGGCACTGTCTACTCCTCCACTCATTCCTACTACTACTTTCATACTTTTCTCCTCATTGACAAGAAGATTATACAATATTTTGTACAAATTGTCTATTATATAAATAGTTTAATTATTAAGGGGCATAAATATATTTCTAAAATAGATGATATTAATGATAGTATTGTGGCTGTTATAAGAAGTATTCCTATTTTTTTGATGAATGTTAGGAGATTTATGTTTTCGTTTTTGCATGTGCTTTTAAATAGCTTTATACTGAAGTGTAACATTATTGATGAGTATAATATGATTGTTATTGGCATTAAGATGTGGTGTGGGAATATTAGTAAGATGCTATATAATATTCCTTTTAATTTAAATGTCATGATTACACTTGATATTAAGAATCCTATAAGTAATCCTTTGTAGAAGTTTATAAATAGAATTAATGGTGAGAATATATATACTATACTAGTTACAGTAATTAATAATATATATGATATATTGTATTTAAAGCTTGTTAATAATCTTGTTAGATTGCTTTCACTTCCGTTTTGTAGTATTTCGAAAAAATCAGTTATTTCATTTTTTATGATAAGCTTGTCCAAGTTGCCAGTAAGAATTAAGAATACTATGCCTGCGATTATCCCTAGTAAGAAGATGGATGCGTTAATGTAGATTAATTTTTTATCAATTATTTTTTTCATATTAAAGTATATTATGGTATTTTATTTTTATGAAAATTATTATATAATTTTATTAGGTGAAGTTTTATGAAGAAGAAAACAAAAAAACTAATACTTAGAGTACTAGTCTGGGTATTTTTAATAGTATTAATAGCTAGTTTTATTGGAAGTGCTTTAGGAGGACTTTTAGCTAGATAGTATTTGATAATACTATTTTTTATTTCCTCCAAATTTTCTATTTCTGTTTTTATATTCTTCTATAGCTTTAAAGAATTCTTGTTCTTTAAAATCTGGAAAAAGTGTTTCAGTGAAATAGTATTCAGCATATGCTTGATTATATAACATGAATCCTGATATTCTTAATTCTCCACTTGTTCTTATTATAAGATCTAGAGGTGGTAAATCTTGATATAAGTTTTGTCTAAATACTTCTTCGTTTATATCATCTATATCTATTTCATTTCTATTAACTTTTTCTATTAATTTTTTTGTCGTGTCTATTATTTCTATTTGTCCTCCATAATTTAGGCAAATATTTAATATACCTCCAGTGTTGTTTTTAGTTTTTTCTGTTATTTCATCTAAAGACTTTAAGACATCTTTTCTTAATGGTTCTCTTCTTCCAGAGAATACAAGTTTGATGTTGTCTTCATTATAAGTTTTTTGTAATTCTTTGAATCCTTTTATAAATAAATTCATTAAATAATCTATTTCGTCTTCATCTCTTTTAAAATTATCTGTTGAAAAAGCAAATATACTAAGAACTTTTATTCCACGTTTAAATATTATTTTTGATAGTTCTTTAATAGTTTTAAATCCTTCTTTATGTCCATTAGATTTTTTTAATCCATGTTTTTCAGCCCATCTTCTGTTTCCATCCATTATTATTCCTACATGTGTGGGCATGTTTTCATTATTCATTTAAATACCTTCCTCTGATTAATTTTATTTTATAATAGTTTGTTTCTTTAGTCAATATTGCCTTTAATAGTGGAGATTTGTTTGTAAAAAAGATTTAATTATTTAGATAAGCTTTTAGTTCATCTATTGTTTTAATTAAATCTTTATTTATAAGAACTTTTATGTATAATATTTTTAATTTAAAGAATAGAATAAAATTATCTATAAAATCTTGTTTTATTTTTCTTTTAGTTTCGTTTCTATTCATGCAGTTTTTTAGTGAGTTAAAAAGGTTTGTTTTTATAAAGAATACTTTATCTCCTTTTTTATAGTAATCATATGCTTGGACACCGTTTAGAGCTTTAATTTTAGTATTATTTAAAAAGTTTTTTGCATATTTTTTAAATTCTTTTTTAGTTATTCCTTTTAAATTGTAACCTTCATTAGTCATTATTGTTTCAATTTCATCAAATTCTTGACATTCTTTTATATTTTTGCTTAAGTAGCTTTTTCCTGAACCTGCATATCCAGTAATCCATATCATTATTAATTTTTCACCACACTTAGACTTACTTGTTTTTTTTCTAAGTCAATTTTGTCTACATAGCATTTAATTATGTCTCCTACACTAACTATATCACTTGGGTCTTTTACGAAGTTTTTGCTTAGTTTTGATATGTGTATTAAAGCATCATTTTTTAATCCTATGTCTACAAATGCACCGAATGAGGCAACGTTTCTAACTGTTCCTTCTAAGCTCATGCCAACTGTTAAGTCTTCAATTTTTAATACATCACTTTTTAGTAAAGGCATTTCTAATTCGTCTCTAGGATCTAGTCCTGGGTTTTTAAGTTCTTTTAATATACTTTCTACTACAAATATATTTATGTTATTGTTGTCTGCAATGTTTTTGGCATTTGCATTTTCTAGAGTTTCTTTAAAGTGGGTTTCTCTTATGTCTTCTATTTTTAAATTTAAGTATTCTAGGATTTTTTCTGTGTCTTTGTAGTTTTCAGGATGTATACCAGTGTTGTCTAGAGGGTTTGTGCTGTTAGGAACTCTTAGGAATCCTATTGCTTGTTCATATATTTTTTCAGTTATTCCTTTAACTTTTAGTAGTGATTCTCTATTTATAAAATTATTTTTTGATTTAAAGTCCATTATTCCATCTATTGCTTTTTTGTTCATTCCACTTATGTATTTTAGTATGCTTCTAGATGCAGTGTTTAGGTTGACTCCTACTTTGTTAACTATGCTCATTACAGAGTAGTCTAAAGCTTCTGTTAAGTTATGTTGGTTAACATCATATTGGTATTCACCTACTCCAATTGATTTGGCATCTATTTTAACTAATTCACTTAGAGGATCTTGAACACGTCTTCCTATACTAATAGCACTTCTTTTTTCTACTGTTAAGTCTGGGAATTCTTCTATTGCAAGTTTACTGGCTGAATATATGCTAGCTCCTGCTTCACTTACTATAATATATTTTACATCTAGTCCTTTTATGGCTTCTGCTACAAATGCTTCACTTTCTCTTGAGGCAGTTCCATTACCAATAGCGATTAATTTTATATTGTATTTGTCTATTAATTCTCTTAGTGTTTTTGTACTTCCTATAATATCGTTTTTAGGCTCGTTTGGGTATATTACTTTTACTTCTAGTAGGTTTCCTTGTTCGTCTATTACTGCAAGTTTGCAGCCTGTTCTAAATGCAGGATCAAAACCTAATACTACTCTTCCTTTTATAGGTCTCGTTAGAAGTAAGTTTTCTAGGTTTTTACCAAATGTTTTTATAGCTTTTTCTTCACTTTTTTCAGTTATTTCGTTTCTTATTTCTCTTTCTACACTAGGGATTATTAGTCTTTTTAGTGCATCTTTTATAGCATTTTTAACAATGTCTACGACAAATGAATCTTTGTTTTTAATTATTTTATTTTCTAAGTGTTCAGTAACTTTATCAATGTCAAAGTCTATGTTAACTGTTATTACTTTTTCTTTTTCTGCTCGGTTTATAGCGAGACATCTATAGTGTTTTAAGTATTTTACATTTTCGCTAAAGTCGTAATACATTTCATATGTTTTAGTTTCATCTTGCATATTCTTTTTTGCTTTTGTTTTTATTATTCCAGTATTGTAAATAAATCCTCTTATCCATTTTCTATAATATGCATTGTCACTTATCCATTCAGCAATAATATAGCTTGCGTTTTCTATTGCAATGTTTACTTCCATGTTGTAGCCACTTGCTAAAGATTCGATGTTTCCAGTAGTAGGAAAGGACATTATTTTTTTAGCTAAAGGTTCTAGGCCTAATTTTATAGCTTCACTTGCTTTAGTTTTTTTCTTTTCTTTAAATGGTCTATATATGTCTTCAACTTCAGTTAGTTTTGTTGATGCCATTATTTCTTTTTTTAATTCATCAGTAAGTAAACCTTTTTCATCTATAAGTGCTATTACACTTTCTTTTCTTTCTAAGAGATTTAGATTTCTTTTATATTCATCATTTATTAATTTTATTTGTTCTTCGTCTAAATTGTTTGTAAGTTCTTTTCTATATCTTGCTATAAAAGGTATAGTGCAACCTTCTTCTAAAAGTTTTAATGTTGCAGTTATTTGTTTTTCACTTATATCTGTTGTTTCAGAAAGTGTTTTTATAATTGTATCATTCATATAATCACCTATTTCATTATATAATAGCTTAAGGTTTAATTCAATTTTAAAACTAATTTATTGTAAAGAAAAAAGGAGAAATTTAACGTTCTCCTTCTTCAAGCATGGTTCTTATAAATACACCATAGCCATTAGTTACTTCATCGACTAGTACATGAGTTACTGCTCCGACTATTTTTCCATCTTGTATTATTGGACTACCACTCATACCTTGTACTATTCCCCCACTTTGTTCTAGTAGTTCTTGGTCTGTGACTTTAAATGAAATTGATTTATTAGTTTTGATATCAGTTTTGTTTAAAGCTGTTATTTCTATTTTGTATTCTTCTATTTGTTCACCTTCTGTTATTGTTAATATTGTCGCTGGTCCTGTTTTTATTTCATCCCAAGTGGCTACTTTCATTGTTTCTTTTTTGGGGATAGTTGTAGTATAGAGTCCATATATTCCAGTTCCTGAGTTTTTTGTAATTGTTCCTATTTTGTTTTCATATGTTATAGTAGCATTTTTGCTTCCTACTGAACCGTTTGTGCTTCTATCGATTCCATTTACGTAGCTTTCAAAGATGTTGCCATTTTTTACTTCAACTCTGTTTGATGTTTCGTGCATTGTGATTTCGTGTCCTAAGGCACCATATATTTTAGTAATAGGGTCTATGTAAGTTATTGTACCAATTCCTGTTACTTTTTCTTTTACATAAAGTCCAGTTTTATAAATATTGTCTTCTTTTTTTAGTTTTAGTTTTGTGTCTATTGTTTTTCCTGCACGTTTTATCTTAATGTTGACTTCATCATTTTTTATGTTTTCGTCTATGATGTTACTCATTTCGTTTATTGTATCTACTTCTATACCTTCAATTTCTAATATTGTGTCACCTGTTTTAAGTGTTTCACTACCTATATATTTTCCATCTACTTTATAGAAGCCTACAACTACTATACCTTTTGTGTCGATTTGAATTCCTATGTTTTCTCCTCCAGGTATTACTTTTTCTGAATATGCCATCATGCTTAGAGGTGATAGTAAAATAATTGCTAACATCGTTATTATTTTTTTCATCTTTTACACCTCGTTATTATTATTAACTATTAAAATAAAAAAAAGCTACCAATAAATTCTATGGTAACTTTTGGGTTAGTCTTCTCTTACGAATTCTTCTAATGTGCCATTTTCTGTTAATATTTGGTTAACAGTTTCTGTGGCATTTTTTAGTTTTTCTTCACAGAAATTTAATAAGCCCATTGCTTCTTTGTATCTTGTTACCATGTCATCTAATGGTACTTCTCCTTTTTCTAATTCTCTTATAATATCTTCTAATTTTAACAAAGATGTTTCGAATGTTTCTTCTTTCATTATTCTACCTCCATAATTTCACTTCTAATATTACCATCTTTAAATTTTGTAGTTATGTTGTCTCCAACTTTAACTTCTTTAACGCTTTTGGCTATTTTTCCATTTATTAGGGTTAAGCTATACCCTTTTTTTAGAACATTTTCTGGGTTTAGTAGTTCTAATTTTATTTTTATATTATTTAAATGATTTTTCTTTTTTTCTAAGTTATATAATATATTAGTGTTTAATTTTTGTTTTAAGTTTTCCACTTTTGGTTTATCTTTTTCAAGTTTTATTTTCATGCTGTTTATTAATTTTTCTAAAATATTGTCTAATTTTTGTTCTTCAGTTTGATATAAGTTTAGTGGATTTTTTAGTATGTAGTTTTGTTTATATTTTTGTAGTTTTTCTTCTTGAGCGCCTATTTTATTAGTCATTACACTTACAATTCTAGATTTATAGTCTGTTAGATATCTTATTATTTCTAGTTTATTAGGTACTACTAATTCAGCTGCTCCTGTAGGGGTAGGTGCTCTTAGGTCGGCTACAAAATCTGATATTGTAAAGTCTATTTCGTGTCCTACAGCGCTTACTATGGGTTTTTCTGACTCATAAATAGCTCGTGCGACTATTTCTTCATTAAATGCCCATAGGTCTTCTATAGATCCTCCTCCACGTCCTAGAATTATAACATCAACATCACTTTCATTTGCTGATTTAATCATTCTTACAATGTTTTCTTTTGCTCCGTCGCCTTGTACTAGAGTTGGAAAGAGTATTATTTCTGTAAGTGGGAAGCGTCTATTGATTGTGCTTATTATGTCTTTTACAGCTGCTCCTGTAGGTGCTGTTATTACTCCAACTTTTTTAGGGATTCTAGGAAGTTTCTTCTTTTTTGAATCATCAAAGAGTCCTTCATTACTTAGACGTTTTTTTAGTTCTTCAAATAAAATATATAAGTTACCTACTCCATCTTCTTTCATTCTGTCAACTGTTACTTGGTAAGAACCTCCTGCGACAAATACATTTATTTTTCCTTTTACTTCAACGTTCATTCCGTCTTTTGGAATAAATGATAAATTAGCATTTTGGTAATTAAACATCACAGCGTTTATTTTGCTATTTTCGTCTTTTAGGCTGAAATATAAGTGTCCTCTTGTATGGAATTTTAGGTTACTTATTTCTCCTTTTATATTTACATATGTTAGAAATTCATCTCTATCAAAGATAGTTTTGATGTATGAATTAACGTCACTAACACTTAGATATATTTCTTCATTCATTTGGTACCTCATTATCTAAGATTTCATCTAATACAGCATTTAACATTTTAGTAATCTTTTCATCGCTAAATTTTTTTGATAGTTCTATTCCTTCATTAATACTGACTATTTTGGGAGTATATGTGTATAGTAGTTCATATGTGCTCATTCTAAATATTGCTTGATCTATATTTCCTAATCGCTCGATGTTCCAATCTTTCATATACTTGTTAATTATAATATCTAGTTCTTCTTCTTTATTTAGTACTCCTTCAACAATATTTTTTATGAATGTATTATTTGTTTTATCACTTTCTTTTATAACGTTTTCAATATCGTATTCTATTTTGTCTTTTCTATAAATGTTTATTTGGTAAAGTATTGTCATTATTTTTTCTCTAAGTTCACTTCTTGTTACTTTCATAATTTACTCCTTCTTTTTCTTAGTTAATTATATCAAAGGGTAAATAAAAATACCACAGATTTATGGTATTTATTAGCTTAATTTGTTTTTAATTATATGTTTTCAAGGTCATTTAATACTTGTGTAAAGTTTTTTGCTTCTATTAATTTGATATTATATTTTTCTTTTTCTTTGATTTCAAGAGCTTCTTCGTAGTTTCCTTCTGGGACTATAAATACGTCTGCTTTCTTTTTTACTGCTCCTCTAAGTTTATATTTTACACCACCTATTTCTCCTACAGTACCATCTAAATTAATTGTTCCAGTGCCAGCTATTTTTAGTCCTTTTGTGATGTCTTCTTCTACTATTCGATTGTAGATTTCTAATGTACTCATTAGGCCTCCTGATGCACCACTTTCATTTCCTTTGTAGTTGAATTCTATTTCTTTGTTTGTTTTTACTTTTATTACATTAGTTAAGTAAAGTCCGATTATTTTTTTACCTTCACTTTCAAATAGTATTCCAGTTTTTTCTTGTGTTTTTCCATTTCTAATTATTTTAAAGTTTATTTTGTCATTTTCTTCTTTTGTTTCTAAAACTTTGCTTAAATCATCTAGAGTATTTACTTTTATCCCGTCTACTTCTTTTATAATGTCTCCGACTTTTAGGTTAGTTTTAGCTTCATCAAATACATAGTATACTGTAAGATCATTTTCTGTTATTTCATAATCAATTTTTGCGGCTTCAAATGCAACGGCGATTGCATTTTCGTTGACGCTTTCTAAGTCTATTTTTCCTCTGGCTAGAATTTCTTCGTAGTCTTCTGTTTCTATTCTTGTTTCGTCTAAACTTACTAAATCCCATGTTGGAATTATATAGCTTAATAATATGAAAGGTATTGTCCCTTTTTTTGCACTTACATAAGTTAGATTAAATGAACCTTCACTAGAGTATCCATCTTCTACTTCTATTCTTTTATTTAGATTGCTTAGTCCGCCAGGTGTGTATATTTCGTAATCTAGGCTTACAGTAAAAAGTAATAATACTATTATGTATGCAATTAAGAATTTGTAGTTTTCTTTTATAAATTTTTTAGTTTTTTCATATATTTTATTAGTCATCCCAAAATACCTCTATATACATTATTATAGCATAGTGAGTGTGAATTTATGATTAAAATTATATATAAATTTTTGATTTTTTTGTTTTTTTCTTTGCTTTTGTATGTTTTTTTGTCTAATCCTAAGTTAATTATGTCTTCTGTTAACTATAGTATATCTGTATTTTTTTCAAATGTCTTACCTAGTTTATTTCCATTTTTTATTTTAGCAGATGTTCTTATTAATTATAATTATGTTTATTTTTTGAATAAGATTTTCAAGTTTAAATATAGTTACTTAATATTTCTTTCTCTTTTTTCTGGTATGCCTAGTAATAGTAAGTATATTTTAGGACTTCTTCAGAATGGTGAAATTAGTATTCATGATGCTGAGATAATGCTTAGTGTAACTTTTTTTCCTAATCCTATGTTTGTAATTGGAAGTATAGGAGTTTTAATGCTTGGTGAGTTAGAGTTAGGAGTTTTTATTCTTATTAGTGTTTATATGTCTAATTTAATTGTTTATTTGTTTTATTATAGACGGCTTTTACCTGGTAAGATAAATTTTGCTAAAGATAAAAAATCTTTTCCTTCTCTTATTAAAGATTCTGTTATAGGTAACTCTAAGACTTTGCTTGTTGTTTTAGGTACGATAGTTATATTTACTACTCTTTCTAATATAGTTTTTAATTATATAAATGTACCAGAGATAGTGGAAGCTATTTTTAGTGGAGTATTTGAGATGACAAGTGGCGTAAAAAAACTAAGTATTTTATTAGTTAGTACTCAGTTTAAGGTTATATTTATTTCTTTAATTTTATCGTTTTCAGGCATTTCTATTTTGTGTCAGGCTGTTAGTATTTTGAGTGATTATAAGTTAGATATTAAGTTTATTTTAAAGAATAAGTTATTTATTATGATTTTAAATTTTATTATTAACTATATCTATATTGTATTCTGGATATGAATCTACTTCTATAGTTATTAAATATATTGCAGTATTTTCTGTACTTTTAATATTATATACATAATTATCTGGTAGTTTTCTTGTTAGTTCTATTTTATCAGTAGTTGTATTTTTATAAGTTAAAAGGGTTCCTTCGTTAGTTATTTCTATAGTTTTGGTGATGTTATTGTTTAATGTTATAGTGCATTTAGTATTAGAACAACTTTGAGATTTAATACCGCCAGATCCCCTAATATCTTGATTTATTGTTTTGGCAATTATGTTTTTGTTTAGTAGCATTTCTGTTCTTAAAGTGATAGAGTCTTCATCTTTTCTTACTTCAGATACAAATCCAAGTAAGAATACCATTACAGCAGATAAAAGGGTTACACTTATAGTTATTTCTACTAAAGTAAATCCGTTTTTATTTTTCATTTAACTCCCCTCCTATATTCTTAATGATGCATAGTAGTTTTTGTCATTATATTTATAATTAACTATTATGTATCTTTCATTTTTATTATTGTTTATTGTTCTTAAATATTCTTTTAGAGAATTTGGTAAATTGTTTTCGGAAGAAAGTAATAATGAGTTTATAGAGTCAATATTGATGTATATTTTTTGTGCGTTTAGTGAAGACATTAGTGTTTGGCATGTTGTGCTCATATAAGAATTACAGTTAGATGGTGTAATTTCTAAGTATCCATTACTGTTAGTAAAATTATTAGTTGTGAATGTTGATCTAATGGTGTCAGTTTTATATAAATCTCCTATGTTATCAAAGAATTTTCTACTTTCTATATCTGAACTTATTTTAATATATGTTCCATAAATACCTACAACAGTTATTAAAAGTACTATAAGTACTATTAAGGTTTCCATAAATACAAATCCTTTTTTCATTATTCATACTCCTTGTTTAGTTCTTTTTTTACTTCTTCTACTTCAGTGTTGATTAAATTATTTCTAAATGCATAAGCAGATAGAAGCGATACAATTAGAAGTACAAAGACTATTATAAAAGAGTATATTACTGCCATTGATATGAAACCATCTTTTTTCATATTCTCACCTACTATAGAATTATAGCATAAAAAGATTAAATAAGAAAGATTAGTGCAAAGAAAAACATATTAGGCTTGTAACCTAATATGAATACTCACATATAATATTATGGGTGTTAATATATATGAATAAACTTAATGATATTAAAAATTTATATAAGAATAATAGAAATCTATTTAATATGATTTTACTTATTGTAAATGTTGTTTTAATTTTCTGGCAAGCTGTTTTTGCTTTGATTTTACCAAGTCGTGCGAATGTATTTATTTTACTTGTTTTAATATCAGCATTGGTATATCAATTAATTAAAAATCCCTGAAGATACAACACCGTTAGTTCTGTATGTATAATCAATTAATGTACTAGTTTCTAGTACGTTTTCATATTCATTTATTTTTGTTTCAAGTTTTTTTGGCATGCTTATCATGATCATAAATAGTTTTATTTCTTCTTTTGTTAATGGATAAATTTCATTATATGTTTTTAATAGTGAAGTAAAATCCATGTTTTTATATTCATTTTTATACAACTTATATATATCAAGTATGGGTGTATCAACCAAATAATTGTCCCAACTTATTAAGACGTTTTCTTCTCCCCTTATGAAGTTATCTTTTTTTAGATTATTATGTACAATAGATACTCTTTCTTTAGTTTTATCTTTTACTAAATTGAACCATGCGTTTAGTTCTTTTTCTATGTAAATTAGATTGGAGTTTATAAGTGTGTAGTTTCTGGCAAGTAGATAGTGACTTGGAGACATGTATCTTTCTGTGTCTATTTTTCTTATAAGTTTATCATAATAATCTTTTAAATAGTCAATATTATCTATTAATGTATTGTAGATTTCTTTGTATTTTTTTTTACTTACAGGTTTAAAGTAAGTTGTTTTGTAATGTAGGCTTCCTATGGTTTTTATAAGTTCTTCATCTTTTATAGATTCTTCATTCATTATTTGTCTTTCTGTATAGTAGGAATATCTGATTTCATTATTGTTTTCTTCTAATATTTTTGGATAGTTATTGAAGTCTCTTGTATTTAAATATTCAAATAAACTTGTAAGTTCTTTTTTTTTAGATTTTATGACTATTTTATTTTCGTCTGTTTCGTATATTTTTGCTTTGCCTCTTATTACTATTTTTTTAGTTTTCATCTATTACATTTATAAAAGGAATAACTATTTTGTCACCTATGTTAATGTTTTCAAGATTGTTGTATTCTCTTAAGTCATCTAGAGTTACATTATATTTTATAGCTATACTTTCTATTGTATCTTCTTCTCTCATTATGTATATTTTATATCTATAATATGTTTCTTCGTCATTCATGTTATTTATTATGTTTTTTATGCTTTCTTCTGCTTCTTTTTTGTCTTCTATAGTATTAGTTTCTATTTGTATATTTTTTTCAGTATATGAGCTTAATTCTTTTTCTTCTTCTATCATTAATTCATTATGGTATACAGGTTCTTCTTCTACTAAGTTAGTTATGCTGTTTAGAACTTCATCTACTGTATCCATCTCTTCCTCCTTTGTGAATTCTGGATCTATTTCTGGTATTGGTTCTTCAGGTATTTCTATTTCTTTATAGTCCATGTTTAATGCCATTTTTAAGTGTAGTATATCTTTGTCTACACTGTAGTTAAAATCTTTTATTGTTAGATTTATAGAAGTTTTATCTATTAGACTAGATAGCGCGATTGAAAATGGTATAGTATACATAAATTCTTCTTTTTGCATTGATGCAAGTGTTGTTTTATATTCGCCACTTATGTCGAAGTATCCATCAATGATGTCATCCATTATTTTGTAGTCATGTGTTAATGAGATGTCTGTGATTTCTGCGACCATTGTTTTCATTATACAATCTTTTTTAAATTCTATTACGTTATTCATTAAAAAACACTCCTTTCTACTTAAATGTATGTAAGAGTGTTGTAATTATGATTATTTTTTTAGGCTTAGTGTTGGACTATTATTTATATATCCATTAGCTTTTAATTCATCAATTAGTTCGCTATTTTTTCTTCCTAGTTCTTCTACTTTTATTCTTGTACCAAATCCGTCGTTTAAAACGGCAAAAGTTCTAATATGAGGCGTAGTGTCTGAACCTTGGTATATTTCATATTCCATGTGATCTATTTCATTAGAATATATTTTTTCTATTAATTTTGTTCTATTTCCTTTTATCATTTTTTCCCTCCTTTAGAAATATATCATTAAATATTTCTATATAATTATTTACAAATTTAAATTTTATTTTGTTTTTTATTTCATTATCTAGTAGAGAAACTTCTCTTTGATTTTTTCTAGATATGTATATTATTTTTATTCCTTCCTTAATAGCGGCTAGTGATTTTTCTTTTATTCCACCTACTGGAAGTATGTCTCCAAGAAGTGTTATTTCTCCAGTCATTGATATATAATTTGGGATTTTTATGTTAAGTATGTGACTTATTATGGCAGACGTTATAACGATTCCAGCTGATGGGCCGTCTTTAGGAATGCTTCCTTCTCTAAAGTTTATGTGTATTGTCTTTTTGAATGAGTCATTATTCATTTTGAATCTTTCTTTATGAGTTTTTATATAACTTATGGCAACTTTTATACTTTCTTCTAATGTGTCGCCTAGGTAACCTGAGGTTATGAATTTTTCTTCTCCTTCATAGCTTGTTACTTCTATTTCAAGTATTTCTCCACCATATGGAGTGTATGCTAGGCCTAGTGCTAATCCAGATGTGTGTGTATCTTTTTTGTTTTTTAAGTATTTTTCTATTCCTAGGTATTTTTTTATATCGTATTCATTAATAATGTTAGGTATTGGTGTTTCATTTAGTTTGTATGATACTATTATTTTTCTGAATATTTTATTTATTTGTCTTTCAAGTTCTCTTACACCACTTTCTTTAGTGTATGAAGTTATTATTTTTTCTATTGCTTCTTCTTTAAAATAGATTTCAATATTTTTGATTCCATTTTTTTCTTTTGAAAGTGGTATTAAATAGTTGTTTGCAATTTTTGTTTTTTCATATACTGTGTATGATTCTACTTCTATTATTTCTAATCTATCAAGAAGTACATAAGGTATTTCATTTCTGTCATTTGCTGTTATTACCCAAGTTACTTCATTTAAGTTAATTCCTTCTTCTATGTATGCGTCTACGAATTCTTTATTTTGTTTTGGGTCTAATAAATCTAGTAGTGTACTGGTGGGATCTCCTTTGTAGTCTTTTGACATTTTGTCTATTTCATCTAATAGAATTACTGGATTAAAGCTTCCCGATTTTATTAATGCATTTATTATTTTGCCAGGAGCGCTGCCGATGTATGTTTTTCTGTGTCCGATTAGTTCTGCAGGATCGTTTATTCCGCCTAAGCTTATTTTAGTAAAGTTTTTATTTAAAGAAGTAGCTATACTTTCTGCTAGAGTTGTTTTACCTACTCCAGGAGGTCCGATTAAACATATTATTGGTGAATTATTTTCGCCTTCATTGTTAACACTTATGTATTCTAATATTCTTTCTTTTGCTTCTTTTAGACCATAATGTGAACTGTTTAGATAGTCTTCTACTTTTTTTAGATTATTCTCGTCTATAGTTTTTATACCCCATGGAATGGAAAGTAACGTGTTTATATATGTAGTTATTACTCCGATTTCTGGGCTACTTTCTGGAGTTGTTTTATATCTTTTTAGCTCTTTTTCTATTCTTTCTTTTATATGTTTTGGAATACTTTCGTTAGAGATTCTTTCTTCTATGTCTTTTGTGTATTCATTTTTTGAATCTTCTATTCCAAGTTCATCATTTATGGCTTTTATTTTTTCTTTTAAGAGCATTTCTTTTTGTAAATTGTCTAAGTTTCTTTTTAGATTTTGTTCAATTTTATTTTCTAATTCTAATACAGCTAATTCTATGTTTATTTCTGTTATTAGTTTTTTAGCACGTGATGTTCTTCTCATGTCTAGCATTAGTGCTAGTTTTTTATCAAAGGTAAGTGGTAGAAAGTTTGCTATGTAGTCAGTTAGTTTATCTAGGTCAGTTATACCTTTTATTTGACTTAAAATAGAATTAGAAATGTATGGGTTAATGCTAATGTATCGGTCTAATTCGCCTATTAGTTTTCTAAGTAGTGCTGTTTCTTCTATTTCGTTATATTCTTCATGTTCAGGTGGGAGATTTAAGCTTTCTAATATGTCTTTTTCATTTGAGTAGTTAACGTAGCTTAATACTTTAGTTCTTTTTTCTCCTTTTAAAACTATTCTTGTATTTCCATTAGGAATATCTATTTTACTGGTTATTTTTGCAATTACCCCGACTTTTGGTAAGTCTCCTGTGTCTAGTTTTTCTTCTAAATCATTTATAGGTGAGACTACTAAAATTTCGTTATTGTGATAAAGTTTAGCAATTTCGATTGCTTTTTTTGTAATGTCATTGTTTAGTTCAATTCTAGATTCACCATGAGGTAAGAGCACAAGTTTTTTTAGTAATAATACAGGTAAGTTATTTTTAATTGTGGTCACCTCCAATGACTTTTTATTATAAGTATTTTGAGTGGTAATGTCTACTTATTTTTTGATTTTTTTAATGTATTTTTTGGATGTACTTTTTAATTATTCAAATAAAAGTTTGTATTATTTAATTGTTTATAGTTCTAGAAAGAATGATTCTAATCCTTTTATTCTGTCAATTTCTCCTGTCTTTATTTTTATATCTAATTCTGCTAATTTCTTAAGTATACTTAGTAGTTCATTCTTCTCTATGTCTTCGCTGTTGTCTATTGCAAGTCCTACTCTGTAAGGGTGTTCTTTTAGTGCATTTCCTATTTTATATTTATCTAAACCTTTATCAAGTAATACATTACAAGAATACATTAATCTAAATTGGTTAGCTAATAGTATTAATATAACAGATGGCTCGTTTTTAGCATCTATTAGTTCTTTATATGTTTTGAATATTGTTTTTTTATCTTTTTTTATAACTGCATCTACTAATTTGAAAATGTTGTTTTCATCGTATTTAGCAGTTAGTTTTTTTACATCTTCAAGTGTTATGTTTTTGGCTTCTATTTTGTATATTTCAAGTTTTTCTAACTCTTTGTCTAAAACTTTAGTATTAGATTTTAGTCTGTTTATTATTTCATTAAGTGCAGGTTTATCTATGGTATAGTTTCTTTCATTAAAATAAGATTGTATATATTTATCAAGTTCATTTTCTGATGGTAGTTTGAATTCTATTACTTTTGCATATTTTTTTAGAGTTTTAACTAGTTTTTTTCTTTCGTCTAGTTTTTCAGTGATAATTTTGAATATTAGAATTGTATTTTCATTAGGATTACTTATATAGTTATCTAGAGTTTTATTTTCAAGAGTACTTTTTGCAGTTAAAAATTCAGCGTCATTTAAGATTACTATTTTTTTATTTCCAAATAGATCTAAATACCCAGCTTCTTCTATTACACTTTCTATAGTGCATTCTTTATATATATAAGTTACAGTAGTGTCTATATTGTTATCTATTGTTAGTTTTTTAATATATTTATTTATCGCTGATTCATTTTCGCCATATAAAACATAAATCATTATAATCACCTATTCAATTATATCATGAGGATTAAAAAAAGAATATGTTTACATACTCTTATTTTTTATTTTGGAATAATGTCGCTCCGATTAAAACTATTATGACTATTACCATTACTATTATTATTAGATTTACATTTTTAGGGTTATTTACTGCTTCTTGAACTATAGATGCAGTAAGAAAATAGTCAGAGCAATGTGATATTTCAAATTCTATATATCCATTTTTTACTGGTATTTGTGAATCTATGTATTCGATTTCGTTTGTATCTTCATTTAAATAATATAAGTATAATAGTTCTCCATCATTGTATTTATCTTCAACATTTAGTTTGATTTTTGCAGTTGTTGGTAGAGAGCCGTGATGTTCAAAAGATAATATTAATAGATCGTTATTTGAAACTGTTTCAGTTAGTTTATTATTTTCTATATTTGTTAATATGTCTAAATTTAAGCTCATGTCTATTTCCATATTGTCTTTTAAAGCTTTTTTTAGATTTTCGTCTTTTTGAAAAGTCCAACTATATGTAAGTTTTTTAGCATTATTTACTACTTTATAGATTATTTCGTTATCTGTTTCTGATTTAGTAACTTGCATTACTGTGTCTTTAGCAATATAATTATTTTCTTTACTTAGTTCGTGTCTTTCAGTTATTTTGCCTATATAAATGATTAGACCACTTATGATTACTATTAGTAGTGAGATTAATACTAAGCTCCAATTCTTTGTCATTTTGTTCTCCTTTCTAGAAATTACATTAAACTCCCTATAAGTAAGAATAAATCATAGAATAAGTATACAAAACACGGCGTTAATATGTTGTCTGTTTTTTCATAAGATGTACTTAATATTATACCCGCAAAAGCGAAAGGTATGATAGTGCATATATCATTTAATGAGCTTATACTATATCCTACTTGGAAAACTCCGTATATTAATCCTGAAAATATAATAAAGAAATATTTGTTATTTAAAATGTCTTTAAAAACTTTTCTAAATACTATTTGTTCTGTAAATAGACTTATTATAAATACATATATGATCATTATAAAAAAGTTATCTTTTAATAATGTGTCTATAATACTCGAGTTTGTATAAATAAAATCTGGGTATATTAATAATAGTAGTGCTGATATTAGGCCAAATCCTAGTATTAGTATTCCAAAGTAAATAATAGATTTGCCAATTATGCTTAGTCCAGTTTTTTTAAATGCTTTTATATCTTCTATTATGTCTTTTCGGTAAGTGAAAATGAAAAATAAAAGTAATAAAAACATGAAGAATATTCTAATTAATAATTCTTTATTGTTACTATTTGTTATACTTGGTAAAAACATGTCTATTACATATGGTACCAAAATATATAGTAGAAAAACACTTGCTCCTTTTATGAGCTTGTTAAAGTTGTTCATTTTTTCACCTCAATAATATTCAAAACCCCCTTGTAGGTTATCTTAAATTATAACCATGGAAATAATCTTTTGAACCAGCTCATTTATTACACCACCTTTCATATTATTGTCTGACTATATTATAGCATTTCCAATTTAATTAATATACAATTTACTTCAAAGTTTACATTAATTAATGTTAATGGTTCTTATTTTTTCATCTAGAAAGAAATTTCCATTTTCAATTTTAAGTTTTTCATTAATTATTATATTAGTGCTCATAAGGTTTAAGTGTTCTAATAAATCTTTAAGATTAGAATTCTTTTTAGTTTTTATTACTTGTAAGTTTTGATTTGATTTTACTGTTAAATATATGTAATCTCTTGGTATTCTGTTTTTAAGTTTGTCATAAATATCAATTATATCATATAGAGAAACTACTGTTTCATTGTTATCACTTTGTGTGAATTCTATTTCTATATTTGGATAAGTTCCCAAATAGCTAAATAGTGTTTGATAGCTTATTATATCTCTTTTATCTAGTCTTATTTTTATATTTAAATTTTCATGTGTTTGGTCTATTATGTTAAGAGTTTCTAAAATATCAATTATTTTGTCTTTTAGTAAGTATTCATCACCTATATCAAATTTATCATCATAAGATATTTTTAAAGTTAAATAATTCTTATAGCTATATTCTTTAGTTAAGTCTTTTATTATTTCTTTGTCTACTTCATATATGTCATTATTAGATATAGGTCTTTTTAGTACTTTGTCTTTGAAGTCGTTTTCTATAATTAGTACTTTTTTTGGTCCTTCTATTGAATTGATTTCGCTTAGTCCAAAGGCTTTTCCGGATACAGGGCTAAATACCCGTTTGTTTTCGTATTCAGTTAGATCGTCATTCTTATAAATCATTCCTGTTTCTCGTAAGTTTATTTTGTCTTTGTCGCTGTATGGGATATATATATAATCATTTGTTAAAAAACTGTTTAATTCTATTTCATTCATACTATCACTTCTTTATTATATCCTATTTTGTATCAAATTTAAATACTATTCTTTGTTCTGTTTGTTATTATTCCAATTTTCTAGATATTCTTTTAGATTTATTGCTACGTTATGTGGAATTATTTTTTCTAATTCTTCTATGTCAGCATCACTCATTTTTTTGACACTTCCATATGCTTTGATGAGTTCTTTTTTTCTTGTTTCACCTATTCCTTCTATTTCATCTAAGATACTGGAAATGCTTCCTTTGCTTCTTATTTGTCTGTGGTAATTTATTGTAAATCTATGTACTTCATCACTAATTCTTGTAAGTAGATAGAATACATTGCTTTTTTTGTCTATTTTATAAGATATAAGTGTATCACCATCGATTAGTTCACTTAAGGAGTGTTTATCGTCTTTTGCAAGTCCACATACTTTAATTTTTAAGTTTAGAGAGTCTAATACACTTTTACAGGCATTTATTTGGTTTATACCACCATCTACTAGAATTAAGTCTGGTATTCTTGTTTTGTTTAGCAAAGCTTTTTGGTATCTCCTATATATTACTTCCTTCATAGAGCCTACGTCGTCGTTTTGCTCTTTAGATATTTTAAATTTTCTGTAGTCTTTTTTTGAAGGTGATCCATCTATAAATGTTACCATTCCACTTACTGTGAAAGTGCCAAATAGATTAGAGTTATCAAATGATTCGATTACACTTAGGTTTTCTATTCCAATTATTTTTCCTAGTTCTCTAGAGGCGTCAAAGCTTTTTTCGTTGTTTCTGTATTCCATTTCTATGTTGTTTTCTAAGTTTATTTTAGCATTAGTACCTGCTAGGTCAAATAAGTGTTTTTTCTTACCTTTGGTAGTAGTTGTAACTTTTGTGTCTATTACGCTGTTTAAAAGTTCTATGTCTAGTATGTTAGGTACTATTATTTCTTTTGGGGTGAGA
This sequence comes from uncultured Bacillota bacterium, assembly GCA_947644695.1. Lineage (GTDB taxonomy): Bacteria > Bacillota_I > Bacilli_A > RF39 > UBA660 > MGBC139354. Next base: position 28,363 of record CANSAJ010000001.1, read on the forward strand.
TTTTTTTTGCTGTAGAAGTTTACTATGTAGTATTCTAGTGTTTCTTTTATATCATCTATAAGTGGGAATATGTTTTTTTTGTTTCCTACTAATTTTCCATTTCTTAAAAAGAATGCGACTATACTTATGTATCCATTTTCATAATAATAATTAAATATATCTCTGTTGATACCATCATTTAATTCAACTTTTTGGCGTTCGAAAACTACCTTTATATAATCTAGTTCATTCTTTAGTTCTAATGCCACTTCAAAATTTAAGTTATCTGAGTTAATTTGAATCTTTTCTGTTATTTTGTTTATTAGTATTTCATCATGTCCATTTAATATAGATATTATATCATTTCTTAAATTAGTAGTATCTAAGTCTTTATGTATGCAGTATCCTAAACATTCCCCAATGTGGTAATATAAGCATTCTTTTTTTGGAGTTTTGTCACATTTTTTAAGAGGATATAGTCTGTTTATTAAGTTTACCAATCTTCTGGCAGCGTGAACATTTGGATAAGGTCCAAATAGCATTTTATTTTTTTTGTTTATGTTTATTTCTCTTTTTACTACTAAGCTTGGATATTTCTCATTTTTAAATTCTATGTATGGATAGCTTTTATCGTCTTTTAAAAGTATGTTATATTTTGGGTCATATTTCTTTATTAAGTTTATTTCTAATATAAAAGCTTCTAATTCACTTGAGGTTACTATGTATTCAAAATCAACTATTTCGCTTACTAGTTTTTTTGTTTTTCCTGTTACTCTTCCATTAAAGTAGCTTTTAAGTCTGTTTTTTAATATTTTAGCTTTTCCTACATAGATTACTATATTATCTTTATTTTTCATTAGATAACATCCTGGTAGACGTGGGACTAATGATAATTTTTCTTTAAACATAATTAACACCTACTTTTATTTTATCAAATTTTTAAATTTTAAAAAAGTCTTTAACCTTTTTTAGGTATAAGACTTCTTTTTGCTTCTTCTAAAATATTTTGTTCTAATATAATATCAATTAGACTGGAATCTAAGTTTCTTTCTATTAAAGTACTCAATTCTTGTCTATTAATGGAAGGTTTTATTTGATATTCTAAATGAGTTTTATCCCCTTCAGTTTCTATTATATTTTTATATAGTTCTTCTAGTCTTTTTCTATCTTTTGGTCCTGCATTTATTAAAACTCTAAGATCATGACTTTTAAATCTTCTTGCTAATAAGGCTTTATATGCTTTTAGTTCAGCTAAGGTGATTTTTTTTGTTTCATGATCTCTTAGTGAAAGATATAATGCACTTAGAACTAGGTGTTCATAATATAAAGTATATCTTTTTTTCAAGTTAATCTCCTTAATCTTCTTTGTTTATCTGCTCGATTATGTCTTCTATTTTTTTGCCATATTCGATAGATTCATCATATACAAATTTTATTTCAGGTATATGTCTTATATCTAATCTGTTAGCAAGTTCTGTTCTAAAAAATGAGGATGCGTTGTTCATGTCTTTTATTACTTTATCTCTTTTGTTGTCGTCAAGTGTTGTGAAATAAACACGCGCGAAACTTAAGTCGTTAGTTACTGTTGCATATGTTATTGTGACGTGCTTTAAATCTTCATCTTTAACTTCAGTAAGTAATATTTTACTTATTTCTTTCATCATGTCAGATGCTACTCTTTCACCTTTTAGTTTCATATGTGTTTCACTTCTTTCATTTCATATGTTTGTATGATGTCTCCTATTTTTATGTCAATATAGTTTTCTATAGTTATTCCACAATCATACCCATGATTTACTTCTTTTACACTGTCTTTTTCTCTTTGTAAGCTTCCAATTTTCCCTTCAAATATTACTATGCCATCTCTAACTAATCTCATGAGTGAGGCATTTTTAATCGTTCCAGTTGTTACATGACTTCCTGCGATGTTTCCAACTTTAGAAAATTTAAATATTTGTCTAACTTCAGCTTCGCCTGTTATAACTTCTTCATATTCAGGATCTAACATTCCTTTCATTGCGGCTTCTATTTCTTCTACAGCTTTGTAAATTATATTATATAGTCTTATATCTACATTGTAGTTTTTGGCAGTTTCTTTTGTTTTATTATTAGGTATTACATTAAATCCTATTACAATAGCATTTGAAGCGCTGGCTAGGACGATATCACTTTCAGTTATTGCACCTACTCCACTTCTTATAACAGCTATCTTTACACCTTCTACATTTATTTTTTCTAGTGCATTTTTTACTGCTTCTTCACTACCTTTTACATCAGTTTTAAGTACTATGTTTATTTCTTTTTTACCTTCTTTAACTCTTTCAAATAAGTCATCTAAGCTTACTGCTTTTTTGGCAAATTTCTTTTCTTTTTCATTTACAGTACGTTTTTCAGCAATAGCTCTGGCTTCTTTTTCGTTTTCGAAAGCCATGAATTTGTCTCCTGCGACTGGTACTTCATTAAGTCCTGTCACTTCTACTGGAGTACTTGGTATAGCTTCAATTAAGTCAATACTGTTAGAGTTTTTAAGTGTTCTTACTTTACCATAAGAAGTACCCACTACTATAGGATCTCCAATTCTAAGTGTACCGTTATTTATAAGTAGAGTTGCTACTGGTCCTTTTGCCTTGTCAAGTTTTGCTTCAATTACAGTACCTACTGCATATCTATTAGGGTTAGCTTTCAATTCTTGCATTTCAGCTAATGCTATGATGTTTTCAAGTAATAGTGATACATTTTCGCCAGTAAATGCGCTAAGGCGAACGTAAATTGTGTCTCCTCCCCATTCTTCTGGAGTTAAACCGTATTCGCTCATTTCTGACATTATTTTGTCTATGTTTCCAGTTCCTTTATCAATTTTATTGATTGCAACTATGATAGGAACGTTAGCGCTTTTGGCATGATCTATCGCTTCTTTAGTTTGAGGCATTACTCCGTCGTCGGCTGCCACGATTATAATAACTATATCAGTAACGCTTGCGCCTCTTGCTCTCATTTCAGTAAATGCAGCATGTCCTGGAGTATCAATGAATGTTATTAATGAGCCATTTATTTCTACTTGATAAGCTCCTATGTGTTGTGTTATTCCTCCAGCTTCACCACTAACTACATGTGAATTTCTTATATAATCTAGAAGCGAAGTTTTTCCATGGTCTACGTGTCCCATTATTGTTACTATTGGTGCTCTTGGGATTAGATCTTTTTCTTCATCAATTATTTCATATTCTTCGAAATTACTTATGTCTACTTTTTCTTCATTCTTTAGTTCTTTTCCATATTCAAGAACGATTACTTCAGCGTCTTCATATGATATAGTTGAATTTATATTAATCATTAATCCCATCATGAATAGTTTTTTTACTAAGTCTTCATTTTTAACTTCAAGTGAAGATGCAAGATCTCTTACTGTCATACCTTGTTTATATAATATAAAGCTTTTATCTTCTTCTTTATTGCTTTGAAGTTTTGTTTTATTTTTGTATATATTTTTCTTTTCTTTTTTGTATTCTTCTGCTGTTTTGTTGTCTTTTTTCTTAAGTTTTACTTTTTTAGCACGTTCAATTGGGATATTGTTTCCGCCTAGTAATTCTTCAGCACGGTCTTCAAAAGAAAACTTACTTTCTAATTCTTCGCTTAATAAATTTTCGTCGTTATTTTCATCATTTTTTTCTGATTCTAAAGTATTGTCTAGAATTATGATGCTTTCATCTTCTAAAATATCATTTTCATCTGATACTTTTATACCTAGGCTTTTACATTTTTCTATAAGAGTATTTACACTTATATTTTGTTCATCTGCATATTCTTTTATGGTCATATATACGCTCCCTCTTTCTTTAGTGTTATTTTTTTAATTTTAATCTATGTTTATTCATATTTTGTTCTTCGTATTCATTTTTTGTCATGCCACAAATTTGATTATATATTTTTTCTATATCTATTTCTCTAGAAAATAATATGGTTCCATTAAAGTTGGTAAAATAACTATTTAATCCTTTTTTATGTAATTTTTCTAGGAATGCTATTACATAGTCTAAGCTAGTACCTTCTTTAAATTCTACTTCATGTCCAGTTAATTTTATCCATTCAAGAATTCCATATTTATTTATAAATTGTTCTTTTCTCTTTTTGTAGCTTATAGGTTTCATACAACTCCTTTAATTAATTTTAGTTAATAATTTATCATATATTTCATCTGGTATTTTTACTTCAAGATGACGTTCTAAGGCTTTTGATTTTCTGGCTTTTTCAATTACATCTGTATCTTTTTTTAAGTATGCGCCTCGTCCATTAGATTTCATAGTATCGTCTATTATTATTTCTCCTTCAGGAGTTCTTACTATTCTGATTAGTTCTTTTTTTTCTAATTTTTCTTTTGATATTACACATGTACGCATAGGTATTTTTTTAGTTTTCATGAGTACTCCTATTTATTGATTTCTTCATTTATTTCGTTTAATGTTTTTATATTAAGTTTATATCTAGTTAGTTTACTTGCAAGTTTAATATTTATTCCTTTTTTACCTATTGCTAAGCTTAAGTTTTCTTCATCAGTTATTACTAAAGCTTCTTTTTCTTTTTCATCCATTATACTTACATTTAAATTTTTTGCTGGATTAAGAGAGTTTGCAATAAATATTTCTGGATTTTCATCGTATAAAATTAAGTCTATTTTTTCACCATTTAGTACACTTATTATGTTAGCTATTCTTCTACCTTTTTCTCCAATACAACTTCCAATTGCATCTACATTTGGATTAGTTGATGAAATAGCAACTTTACTTCTTACACCTGCTTCTCTAGCTACTCCATGCATAAGTAAAAGTCCATCGGCAAATTCTGGTATTTCAAGTTCAAATAATCTTTTTACGAAACCATAGTGTTTTCTACTTAGTTTAATTGAAGGTCCCTTAGGAGTTTCTTCTACTTTAACTATGTATACTTTGATGCTATCTCCCATTTTTAAAGTTTCTCCTGGAATAAGTTCGTTTTTAGGTAGTATTCCTCTTGTTTTTCCTAGGTCTACATAATAGTTTTTGTTATCTTCCATAGCTAAGAAGCCTACCATCATTTCATCTTCTTTTTCTCTAAATTCATCCATGATGTTGTTTCTTTCTGCTTCTCTAATTTTTTGAAGTACAACTTGTTTTGCTACTGATATAGCTACACGTCCAAAGTCTTCTGGTTCAACTTCTGTTTCAAGTACATCTCCAATTGCAGCATCTTTCTTTATTTCTTGAGCTTCTTCTAATAATAATTCTGCATCTTCGTTTTCAAGTTCTTCAACAACTGTCATTCTTTTCCAAATTCTTATCATACCATTTTCAGGATTTATTTCTGTACGAATATCAGCATCTTCTCTTGTGTGCTTTTTGTAAGCTGCGGCAAATGCATTTCCCATTGCTTCTGTTACAACTTCAGGATCTATTCCTTTTTCATTTACTATATAATCAAATGCTGTTTTGAATTCTTTGTTATTCATTTTCTGTTACTCCTTTACTGCATACATCTAATACATATTCAGTGTCTAATTCACTTAAGTTTAAATTATCTATTATTGGGTTTATTATTTCTGCACTTTTTGCGCATAAGTTAGTGTCTACTTCGCTACTACTGTCTATTTTTATAAACAATGTAGTTACTCCATCTTCTTCTCCTAAAGTAATGTCGTAGATAGATACTCCAATTTCTTCAAGTGGTTCTTTTAATGCTTCTAATATTTTCTCTTTCATATGTTCCTCCTTTTCAAAAATAAACGAGTGGGTTTTGATTCCCACTCCTTGTTATGTTTTAATTTTAACACATAAGTTTGGTTAACTCAAGTGTTAGTTTTTTATTTGTAATCTTTACTGTATTTTTCGTAAGCTTTCTTTAACTCAGTATCTTTAATTTCCATTTTAGCTTCTTCTCTCATTTTTATCATAGTTTTCTCATAAATGTTGTTATCTTCTTTTTCTTTTTCTTTAATGATACTGTTTTTTATTCTTGTTTCTAATGTTTTAAGTTCAGCTTTTTCATCATTTTTAATTCTATAAACTATATGATAACCATAGGCAGTTTTTACTAGTGATGATGAGTAGCTTTCATTTTTTAAGTTTTCTGCTTCTGTTTTGTAAGCACTTTCTAAATTAGAATCAAATTCTACTGGTACTTCTTCAGCTTTGATTATGCTACTGTATTCATTTTTTAAGTCGTCCCAAGATGTTCCATTTTTTAGTTTATTTAATATTTCTTCAGCTTTAGCTTTAGCATCTTCATCTTTCATTGTATTTGTTACTTCTACAAGAATGTGTTTAGTGTATATTGTTCCATAAACTTTATCATTGTAGAATGAATTAACTTCATCATCTGTGATTTTATTTGTTTGATATTCAGTATAATATTTATTTCTTCTGTAGTCTAATTGTAAATATGTTGCAAATTCTTCAAAAGTTTCAAATCCATTTCTTTCTAAGAATTGTTCTTCAGTCATTCCATATGCACTTTCATAATAACTTATATAACTTCTAGCAGATTCTTCGATTGATTTTAGGTCTTCATCATTTAACTCATATTTAGGTTCAAGTATTGTTTTGTCTATAAGTTCTAGCATACTATTAATTGCATATTTTTCTTTTAAATCTGTATAGAGCTTGTCTGCTGTTAAATTAGCATCTTTAAATTTAATTGCAACTTGTTCTCCATTTTTGAGTTCAGCTATTCTGTCTGGGTAAAATATAATCATTGTTAGTAGACCTATTGCAAGCCCGACTATAAATATTATTATTTGTTCTTTCTCAATATTTTTTATCTTTTCTTTTATGTCATTCATAATATATCCTCCAAAGGTAATTTTACTATTATTTTTGTTTAAATACAACAAAGTAATGATATTTCACTATTTTTTCATATTTATTTTGTAGGTAAAGCTTCTTCTACTGGTTTAAATGTTTTTCTGTGATATTTGCATGGTCCATATTTTTTTAAAGCTTCTATATGTTTTCTTGTTCCATATCCTTTATTATTAATTAAGTCATACATAGGATATTCTTTATCCATATCTTTTAATATTCTGTCTCTTGTTACTTTAGCTATTATTGAAGCTGCTGCGATGGATTCGCTTAGGGCATCTCCTTTTATTATTGAAGTAGAAGGAATTTCTAAATCTAGTTTCATAGCATCAATTAGAACGTGTTCTGGTTTTATTTTTAAATTAGAAACAGCTTCTTTCATTGCTAATTTAGTGGCTTCATAGATGTTTACTTCATCTATAGTTTTTTCATCTATTATACCTACTCCAATGCTTAGTGCATTTTCATTTATTATATCGTAGAGCATTTCTCTTTTCTTTTCTGAAAGTTTTTTAGAGTCTTTTATGTCTTTATGAAAATAATTAATAGGTAATATAACTGCAGCTGCGACGACGGGTCCGATTAAAGGACCTCTTCCTGCTTCGTCTATTCCACATATAAGTTTTATTCCTTCATTATAAAGTGCTGTTTCATATTCTAACATTATTTTGCCTTCCTTATTTCATTTTTTATTTTTTTGTATATGCTATTAGTGTCTAGTTCAAGTTCTTTTAATAGTTCTTCTCTTTTTCCTTGCAATACAAATGTATCTGGTATTCCAAATATTGTTATATTTTTGTTTGTTATAGTTTTTAAATAACTACCTAATGAGCCTACTTTCATACTTTCTTCATAGACAAATATAGGTTTATTTTTTTTGATTATTTTATTAAAGTATTCTGTATCTATTGGTTTTAAAAATCTTGCATTTACTAATTCGATATTTATTTTATCTTTTTTAAGCTTTTTAATTATTTCTTTACTTTCTTCTACAAAGTCTCCATAAGTGATTAGAGTTCCATCAGAACCTTCTGTTATTTGTTCCCAAGTGCCTATTTTTATTTCGGTTGGTTTGGTTTTTTTGTAATCTATTTTATTTTTAGAATAGCGAATACAGAATGGTGACTTTGTGTTTATAGCTGTTTTTATTAAATTTGTGCATTCAATGCTATCTTTTGGAGAAGCGATTATAATGTTTGGTATAGGTAGTAAAAATGTAAGATCAAATATTCCTTGATGTGTTTCTCCATCAGCACCTACTATTCCACATCTATCAATTCCTATAATAACATGTGAGTTCATTCTGGCTATGTCATGTAATACTTCGTCGTAACCTCTTTGTAAAAAACTAGAATATATAGATACAAAAGGGATTTTATTTTCTAAAGATAATGCATTTGCTAAGATTAATGCGTGTTCTTCGGCGATACCAACATCTATGAAATTATTTGGAAACATTTGCTTAAATTTGGTAAGTTTGCTTCCATTTTCCATAGCTGGAGTTATAGCAACTATGTCTTTGTTCATTAATCTTATAATAGAGTCACTTACTATTTCGCTCCAGGAAGTTTTATCTGGATTGTTATTTATGATTGTTCCAGAATCTTTATCAAATGGTCCTACTCCATGCCATTTACCTTGTCTATCATTTTCTGCAAATGGATAGCCTTTTCCTTTTTCTGTGATTACATGAATTATTACTGGTGCATTAGATTTTTTTGCAGCATTAAGATAAAGTTCTAGTTCATCAAAATCATGTCCGTTTATTGGGCCATAATAATTGAGTCCTAGTTCTTCAAATATTAATCCTTCTTTTAAGTAGATTTTTTTGAAGTTATTTTTTAGATTTTTTATACCTTTATATAATGGCTTACCTAAAATTGGTATGTGAGACATTAATTCTTTTGTTTTGGTTTTTACGTTTCTGTAGTCTTTAGCACTTCTTATTTTATCTAAGTGGTTGTGTAGTGCACCTACATTTTTAGATATACTCATGTTGTTATCATTTAATATAATTATTAATTTTGTTTTTGTTTCACCTATATGATTTAGTGCTTCATAACAAATGCCATTACTTATGGAACCATCTCCAATTATTGCGATTACATGATTTTTTTCTTTATTCATGTCTCTTCCTATAGCAAGTCCTAAAGCTGCGCTTAAGCTAGTTGAAGAATGTCCAGCTTCATAAGGGTCGTGTTTACTTTCGCTTATTTTTTGAAAACCAGATAGGCCTTTGTATTGTCTTAATGTGTCAAACATTGGTGCTCGTCCAGTCAATATTTTGTGAACATAACTTTGATGTGAAACGTCAAAAATGATTTTGTCTTTAGGTGAATTAAATACTTTATGTATGGCTATTGTTAATTCAACTATTCCTAAGTTGCTGGATAGATGGCCTCCTGTTTTAGATATGCTTGTTATTAAAAATTTTCTTATATCTGTACTTAAGTCTTGTAATTCTTTTTTTGATAATTTTTTTAAAAATTTAGGATCTTTTATTTCATTAATATTCATATTTTCACCTGTCAGTAAAGATTATAGTTTATTTTTTTTGTGTAGTCAAACTTTATTGTAGTGGTGATTTACGAATTTCTTTATTTTTTTTAATCATTGTGTTATTATTATATGGTAGGAGGATAAGGATGAATAATGATATGAAAACTCGTGCTTATATAAGCTATGGGAAAAGTATTGATGATTTAAAAGTAGGTAGTTTTACAGATGTACCAAAAGATGCGTTTGTTGCAGTTATTACTTTAGAAACACCAGTTAGAAAAGAAGATGGAACTGTTGAAATGCAAAGAGTGTATCATAGAAAGTTCTGTGGTAATAGAGTTCCTGCAAGTGTATTTTTGGATACATATTCTAGTAAAATTTCATATATGGAACTTCTCGATATTAAAAAACAGGTAGAAGAAGGTAATCATAATGATTTAGTTGTTAGTTCTGATATTGGATATTTATCAGCACATTTGAGTTTTGCATTTGTTGATGATAGAGATTCTGTTGTTTCGAACTACGATGAATTCGTGGGTTCTATAATAGATTTTAGTAATAGATTTTGCAAGACTATTGATATGCAAGAACCAGACTTAGGTGATGAAGTATCTAGAAAAGTTGGCTAATATTAAGTCGGCTTTTTTTGTGTACTAAAAAATACTATGAATGAACTGAACTCCAAAAGTTGGACAGTTTATTCATAGTATCTAAATATTAGTTATGTTAACTGGTTATTATTCTTTGGTCTTTGATATTAATTCTTTAAATGAATTATAATAAGGGACTAATTCATTCTTTACTATTACTAGTGATATAGCATTATATTTTTCATCCATTTTATATTCTAATTGTTCTAATTCTTTGCTTAGATTATTAAATCTACGACCTAGTATAGAACAATAGTCAAAAACGCCTTTGGGATGAAGAAATTTATAGCAATCAGCATTGTATACAATTTCTGATTCTATGCTATAAAATTTATCTATTCCATGATGTTCTTCAACACATTTTATTAGATTTAGTTTTTGTTCGTCGCTTAAAATGTTAGTGTCCTTTAAAAGATTCTTTGTTGCTTCAACAGCCATTAACTTATGCTGTTTGGGATTTCCATTATATGAAGCTTCAGGTAATTTTGAATCCATCATAGATATAGCGATTTTTACAATGTTTTCATCAGCATTAAACTGTTTGGCTAATTTTATTCCTGCTTCTAATGATAAATCATAAAGAGATTCTATTTCACTATTATACTTTTTTATTTCTTCTCTATTAAATTCATCAGCTTTTAAAACTATTTCTTGAATATCCATTATTTTCTCCTTAAAAATCTTAATTTATGCCTTTATGTCTTCTAATTTAACGCTTACTAGTTTACTTACTCCGCTTTCTTGCATTGTGATTCCATATAATAAGTCTACATATTCCATAGTTTTCTTTTTGTGTGTAATCACTAATAATTGAGTTTTGCCTTTGTATGAATTTATGTATTTACCAAATTTTTCTACATTTACTTCATCTAATGCACTTTCTACTTCATCTAGTATTACAAATGGAACATTTTTTAAATTCATGATTGCAAATAATAAACTTATGGCAGTTAATGTTTTTTCTCCTCCGCTTAGTAAACTTAGTGAACCAGGTTTTTTACCTGCTGGATTTGCTATTATTTCGATTCCTGTCTCTAATATATTTGTTGGATCTGTTAATTCTAGATGAGCTTCTCCTCCTCCAAATAAATCTTTGAATACTTTGCCAAATTCTGTATTTACTTTTTTAAATGTTGTGGCAAATTTTTCGATCATTACATCATCCATATTTCTGATAATTTCTAATAAGTTTTCTTCGCTATTTTTTAAATCTTCTTTTTGATTAGTTAAGAATGTATAACGTTTGTTGATTCTTTCATATTCTTCAATGCTTGCAAGATTTACTTCTCCAAGATTCTTTATTTCTCTTTTTAAATTATTTATTATACCTCTTGCCTCGTCTATTTCTATATTAAGCTCATATTCATTTCTAGCGCGTTCGAATGTCATGTTATATTCTTCATTTAGTCTGTTTAGAAGATTATCAAGAGTTATGTTTAATTTAGCTTCTTTTAATTCAAGGTTGTTTATTTTTTCCTTGTTTTCTCTAATTATTGAGTCATACTTTCTCTCAACGTTTTCTTTTTCTTCAATTAGTTCGATTAAATCTTTTCTTCTTTTTTCTAAAGATGTTATTTTTGTTTCTAGTTCTGTTTTTTCTTTTTCTTTTTCATAGTAGTCTTTTAATAGATTATCTAGCTCACTTGTTTTTGAAGTGTTATCTGATGTAAGATCTTTTATTTCAGTTGTTATATTTTCTAAATTATTTTTAAGTTCTGTTATATTTTTTTGTGTGCTTTCTATTTCTTCTTTTATCTTTATTAAATCTAGATTTGTTTTGTATATGTTTTCTTTTAAAGTTTCGAAAGTTTCGGTGTTGGTTTTTATCTCGTGTTCTTTAAGTTCTATTTCTTTTTCAAATGCTTTAATATTGTTTGTTAAATTATCTAGTTCTGTTTTTTCGTTTAGATTATTGTTTTTTATAAGACTTCCACCTGTTAATGATCCTCCAACATGGATGATTTCTCCATCTAAAGTCACTATTCTGTATCTGGCACTTATTTTTTTACTTATTATTAATGCATTGTCTATGTTGTCTGTTACTATAATATTTCCTAATTGATTAGATATTATATTTTCATAGGTTTTATCATATTCTACTAAAGATGAAGCAATGTTTATGAATCCATTCATTTTATTTATTGTGTTATAAGTTTCATTATCTATGTTTTTTCCTTTTATTTGATTTAATGGGAAGAATGTTACGCGTCCTTTTTTGTTTAATTTCAAATAATTTATAGCTTCTTTAGCATCATTATCAGTTTTAGTAACTATATAATTTACTGCTCCACCTAAAGCTGTGTCAATTGCTAGACTATATTCATCTTTACAGTTTATTAAAGCTTCTATTCTATTTATTATTCCTTTTAATGACGGATTATTTAGAATACTTTTAACTGCAAAAGGAACTTTTGTCATATTTTCTATGTTGTACTCTAGTATCTCTTTTTTACTTGTTGTCTCGTATTTTTTTCTTGTAGTAATATTTATTTCATTAGTTAATGTATTTATTTTGTTACTTATAGTTTTGTATTCATTATTTAATGATGATAACTTACTGTTTGTTGATGATTCATCTTCGTTTAAAGCGTTTAATTTATTTTCTAAATTTATGATTTCGTTTTTAGCTTTTAATTCTTGTTCTTTTAAATTATTTATATTAGTTTGAATTGTATCATTTGTGTTATCATATTTACTTCTTTCTTTTAGTAGTTCTTTTTTTGAATTTAAGTTATTTAGTTCTTCTGTTTTATTTAGAATGTTTTTTTGAGTAGTAGATATTTCTATATCTAAATTTGTTCTTTCTACTTTTAATGATTCTATGTTAGCTTTTTCTTTAGAATTGTTTGTACTTTCTTCAATTAAGCGGTTATTTAATTCTTCTTTTTCTTTTTTTGTTAAATTGTATTCTTCATTTAATGAGGCGATGTCTGTTGCTATTAAGCTTACTTCTATCTTTTCTAGTTTTTCTTTATGTGTTTTGTATATTTTGGCTTTTTCAGCTTGTTCTTTTAATGGAGAAACTTGTGTTTCAAGTTCATTTATTATCATGTTTACTCGTTCTACATTATCGTTTGTTTTGGCAAGACGTCTTAATGATTCTTCTTTTCTTCTTTTGTATTTTAAAACTTCTGCTGCTTCTTCAAGAATTACTCTTCTGTCTTCTGGTCTTCCTCCTAAAATTTCACTAATTTTTCCTTGTGGGATAATACTTAATGATTCTTTTGAACTAAATGAGTCTATAAATAAGTCTGTTATATCTTTAAGTCTTACTTTTTCTTTATTAATGTAGTATTCATTTTCTCCAGTTTTATATACAACTCTTCTAATTTCTATTTCAGTGTAATCTAGTGGTAGGCTTTTATCAGTGTTATCTAAAACTAAGGCTACAGATGCACTTCTAGCTTTGTCTCTAGTTGCAGAACCATTAAATATTACGTCTGCCATTCCAGCACTTCCACGTAGTGTTTTTACAGATTGTTCGCCCATTACCCATTTTAAAGCGTCTACAATATTACTTTTTCCACTTCCGTTAGGACCGACTATTCCTGTGAAGTTTCTATTTAATTCTAGATTAACTTTGTCTGCAAAACTTTTAAATCCATTTATTTTTATTTCTTTTATGTACATAATTTACTCCTATGCGTGTTTTTGTATAGCTTCTTTAGCAGCATGTTGTTCTGCTTCTTTTTTACTTTGTCCTCGCCCTTTTCCAAAAATCATTCCATCTATTCTAACTTCGACTTCGAAGAACTTTTTGTGTGCAGGGCCTCCTTCTTTTACAACTTTATATTCGACACTTTTCTTTTCAGTTTGAACAAGCTCTTGTAAAGTACTTTTATAATCCATCAAAAAGTCTACATTACTTTCTATATAAGGGACTATTAAAGTGTTAAAGAAATCTCTTACAGAGTCTAAACCTTTTTCTAAATATATGGCACCTATAACTGCTTCAAATACATCTGCGATGACTGTTTTGTTTGCTTCCTTTATACCGTTACCTACTTTAATGTAATTTTTTAAATTTAATTCTTTAGAATATTCATAAAGTGCATTTTCACATACATATAGGCTTCTTTTTCTGCTCATTTCTCCTTCGTTGTACTTATTTGTCTTATAAATGTAATCACTTGATATTAATTCTAATACAGCATCACCTAAGAATTCTAATCTTTCATATGATGGCATATTATGTTCATTTGCATATGAAGTATGTGTGAGTGCTACTTCTAAAAGTGAACTGTTTGTCATGTCAATTCCAAATTTTTTTAATGTTTCCATACTTTTCACCTTATATAATTATAACAAAACTATTTAAAAATTGGTATACTTATTTATTTTTGATTTTTTTTTTAGTATAATTAGTTATAGGTGAGATATGAAAAGACTATTTATAAGTTTTATAAGTATGTATCAAAGGATGCCACTTCATTCACATTATAAGTGTAGATTTATTCCTACATGTAGTGAATATATGAAATTAAGTATTGATAGATTTGGTGTTTTTAAGGGTATATATCTCGGAATAAAAAGAATAATAAGGTGTCATCCTGGAGGAAAATCTGGAATAGATATGGTGCCTATGAAGGAGAAATAATGAAAAAATTATTTATTTTATTTTTAAGTTTATTTTTGTTAACTGGTTGTATGGGAAGTAACGACGTTGCTGATGTTAAAACATATGCTACACTTTATCCAATTGAGTTTGCAGCTAAGTATATGTATTCAGAATTTAGTGATATATCAAATATATATCCAAGTGGTGCTGATATAAATACTTATGAGTTAACTGATAAACAAAAGGATTTATATGCTAATGGAGACGTATTTATTTATGCAGGTGTTACAAATGAAGTTAATCTAGCGGTTAGATTTTTAAATACTAATTCTAATTTAAAAATTATAGATGCGACTAAAGGAGTTAATTATAGTGTTGGCGTTGAAGAATTGTGGTTAGATCCATCTAATTATTTGATGATAGCTAGAAATATTAAAACTACTTTAAAGGATTATGAAACAAATATTTATAATCAAGAGAAGATTGAAAAATTATATAATGAGCTTAAAATTAAGATAAGTGAATTAGATGTAGAGCTTACTATGATGGGTAAAAATGCTTCAAGACATTCGATTTTAGTTACAGATGATGCTTTTAGTTATTTGACAAAATATAATATTAATGTTATTTCTTTAGATCCTGATAATTCTAATGTTACTAAGTCTTATAGTGATGCAAAAAAATTAATCCAATCTGAGGACATAAAATATGTTTATGTGATGAAAGGTCGTCAGATCTCTGAAGATTTAGAAGCCTTTATTGCTAATAATAGTTTAGAAAAGTTAGAAATTGATACAATGTATACTTTAAGTGATGAACAAAGAAAAAATAATGTTGATTATTTACAAATCATGAATGATAATATAACAAAATTAAAAACAGAACTTTTTAGATAGGTTCTGTTTTTTTACTTTGTATTTTATAGTAATAAGTAATTCCTGCTAATATTATTAAAATTGTTAAACCAGATATGAATATTATAAATGAAGTATATTTAATTTTATTCACTATTTGTGTAATATAGTTATTTAAATTTATTTTATCATCAATACTATTTATTTCGATGAAAAGTTCATTGTTTGAAGATACTAAATTAAATAGTTCTTCTAAATTTTTATAATTATTTATTTCCACATTTAAACTTACTACTTCTAAATTATTTCTTTTATATTTATTTATTATATTTTCTGAAAAGTAAAATTCGTAATTTCTATTATTTCCACCTATAATAATTGATTTAACATTCGAGAAATCTTTATCATTTTCTGTTCCACCGTGTAATACATTCAAATTATCTATTCTTATACCTTTAATTGTCATGCTATATTTAGATTTGTTTTTTTCATTATTAATTCCAATTTCTAAATTATTATTAATAATATTTTCATTTTCCAAAAACTTTTTAATAAATACTTTTAATTCATCTTTGTAATTATCAAAATTTGTATTCCCATTTTTTAACCACCTAAAATATTCGTTACCAAATTTTCCGTTAGTTATAATATTTACAAAATTTATATCTATTATTACTTCATTATTTTGTAATTCTGTTATGCTTTCGTTATTTTCTGTAAATATTTCATTTCCATTATTAAGAAATGTATTTAAATTTAAAAAATTATCATATACTTGATTGTTGTATATTATTTGACTTTTATAAATATTATTATTAATAGAATTATTATCTTCTATTTCTAAAGACGAGAAAAAATCGTTTGTTACTAGCATTGTATATATTTCATTTAAATATTTCATTTTAAACTCTTTATATAAATCATTATAGTCTTTCTTGGCTTTTTTCATGTGGAATTGATTTTAATATATCATATTTTTCTAAATTTTCATCAATTATTCCAGAAATTACTAAATATGTTTTGCCAATTTTAATTTTTTTGTTTGAGTTTACGATTTCTTCATAATTATTAGGTTTATAAAATTTTATATTTCCTATATCTTCTGTATATTCTTCTATTCCCTTTTCGATAATAGTATCTGCCAAGATTTTATGTATAATAACTTCATTTTTATTTTGTGGTATTTTCCCAATTATGTTTATTTTTTCAAATTCACTTTCACTTAAAACTTGGAATTGAATTTCTGAATTAGATATTCCATCAAAAAATGCATTACCTAAGTTTTCACTTGCATATCCACTCATATTCAATCTATAATAGAAATTATTTTCAAGAATTTTGATATTTTCTTTATAATTTAAAGAAGTATTTTCGAAGATTCTTTGTAAATCATTATTTAAAGATATAGAATCTTCATCAGAGGCATTTCTAATTGTTATACTTTTATTTGTATTTCTAATATTAATATAGTTTTCATATAATAAAATCTTTTTCGCCAAGAATGAAAGAAAAAAAGTTAATATTGAAATTATAATTAACAAAATTGAAATGCTTATAATTATCTTTTTAATTTTATTTTTTGATTTAATCATTTTCCCTCACTATATGAATTAACGAAATTTATTATAAATGAGGACTAAATATTTTAGAAATTTTAAAGATTGACTTTCCTTACATTTATTGATTTTATTATAATTAAATTAATACTTTTTTTCAATAGTTTTTTATTTTTAATTTTCAGCATTACTACAAGCTGTACTCAATGTATCTACTGTGTATGGATTATCGCTAGTTCCATCTCCACTTTTCCACATTACGCATGATTTTAGGGATAAGACTGGGCGAACTGCAAAAGATTCATATCTACGATTCCAACCTAAATTACCAAACTTATAGGAATTTGTTACACAAAAGACCATTGAATAATAAGCATCAATAACATCTCTCCAGAAAAAATCATATGGAGTCATTGTCCACCAATTGCTAGAACCAGTTACAGACGTTCCTTTTGCATTTAAATAGAAATAGGATTTTGAATTTTCATTAAGCTTACCCCCAGCAAAAGCTACTTCATCTGCTGTCATCAAAGCTACTGGCATATCCTTTAATGCTCCATTTCCTGTGCTTGTACTTCCAGTAAACTTATCTGCTATATCTGCTCCATTTGTTCCTGTATACAAACTTCCACTTGCATTATTTCCACATTTATATGATGGAGAATTAGACTCTAATCTATATCTTGCTACAAAATCGAATGTTGCTGAGGTACTATATCCTGAATTTGCTCGATCATTACAATAGATTGCTGTTCTACTCACATATTCATTATAACTTTTTTTTATTGTTTTATTATACCATATGTCTATTACTTCCTTAATTGTAGATTTTGTGGTGTTATTTCTATTATTTGCTAAATTTCCTGCAGTTCCATACATGTATCCTACATATATAGGATTAGGACCATCATAAACAGATGATATTTTATTATATACACTATATTCTATATATCCGACTTCTGTATTCACATCTGAACCTACATATAATAAACGTACACTTCCATCTTCATTTATACGAATTATTCTCCAATATAGTCCTGCAAAATATACCCAGTTATCTAATGCATTACCTGAAAAGTAGTATACTGTTTTTCCGCCTTCAGTCCATTTTCCACTTACTGTATATAATGTCTTTGTATTATTATCTTGAAATACTCCACTATTTAAATTTGGTCTTGCTCCTGGTCTTGTTGTGTGATCTGCTAGGATTTGATCCTTTAATAAAGGTATCTTTTTCAATATTACTGTACAAATTTGAGATGTTCTAATATTCCCAATTGATAGCGTTCCGCCATTTAGACTATGACTAGCTCCTCCTGTACATGTAACAGTTGGATTATTTAAGGTATAACCTGTACTAGCTGTTATTGTGAATTCTCCTGATTCACCATGGGCTACCATTACATTACTTGGCTTGATTGTTCCTCCTGTTATATTCATAGTTAAGTTATAATTTAGCTTCTCTGTAGTTATTCTACATGTCTGTGATGACGTTATCTTACTTATTGTTACTTTCTCTCCCTCTATACTTCCTACTGCTCCTTCATCACATACTATTTCATTATCTTTTAATCTATATCCTTTATCGAGCTTATATGTATATGTTAATGTTCCATTCTTTATCGTTTCCTGGGGATTTAGACTTGTTATAGTACCATTCTCCATCTCTAGTGTTACTTTATACTTTATATTAGGATTTATTGTACCTTCTGTAATATATAGTGTTCCATTAAACTCTTTTCCCATATCTATACTTTGATCTTCTGGTGAATCTTTATATATAAATTCTATTGTATACTCATGAATATCTTTTGGATTTATATCTATATCATATGCTAGTATTATATCTTCTGGTGTACTACTCTTTGGTATATCTGAGTATTCTGTCATATTATATCCATTACTTGAGGTTATCTTATATTGCAAATACCCTTCTGTTACAAATGTATTAATTAAATCTTTAAATATTATATTATAATTAAATACTTCATCACTTTCATTTTTTACACTAAATGTTTTTGTCTCTTTCCATCCTGGTATTATCTCACTACTTGATAGTTCATTATTATCTGTAAAGAGTATCCTTATATCTCTTGATGATATAGTTATATCTTTTTTATTTCCTCCTACTGTTCCACTAAAGTATGCATAGCTCATTCCTACACATAATAATAATGTCATTACTATTCCATATACTACAAACTTCTTATTCATTACTACTCTCCTACTTCATACGTATCTACAATACATATATACGTATTTATAATACAATAATATATACGTAGCGTCAATACGTATTTTGAAAATTATAATAGTAATTTTGTTAATGTATATTTAGGTGATTTAAATGGAAATAAAGGTTAAAGAATATAAAGCTAATGAGATTTTAAAATTTATTAGACAGAGTACAGGGCTTACTCAAAAAGAGTTTGCTAAAAGAATTAATAAATCAGAAGCTTGGCAACAATCTAATGAGCTTGGTAGAACAAATTATTATTTTAAAGATTTAATTGAAATAGCGAAGTTATTTGATATTGAGATTATAATTAAGGGAAAATAAAAACACTTTAAAGTGTTTTTATTTTTCAATTCCTAAGTATTCATAAGTTTTATCTGTTACTTGTCTTCCTCTTATTGTTCTTTTTATAAATCCCTCTTGTAGTAAGAAAGGTTCTATAACATCTTCTATAGTTGTTTGTTCTTCTCCGATTGATGCTGCGATACTTTCTATTCCTACAGGTCCTCCATTGAATTTATTTATTAAACTGTTTAAATATTCTATATCGGTATTGTCTAAACCATATTCATCAACATGTAATCTTTTTAAACTGTTATTAGTTATTTCTTTATCAATTATTCCATTACCATTAACTAGTGCGAAGTCGCTTACTCGTTTAAGAAGTCTATTGGCTATTCTTGGTGTTTTTCTACTTCTTCTTGCAATTATTTGTGCTGCATCGTGTTCAATAGTTAATTCTAATACTCTGGCACTTCTTTCTACAATTTGTGTTAATTCTTCATTTGTATAATAGTTTAATTTGCAAGTAATACCAAATCTATCTCTTAAAGGACTAGATAAGTCTCCAGCTCGTGTAGTAGCCCCGACTAATGTAAATGGTGGTAAATCTATTTTTATGCTTCTGCTTTGTCCATCAGACCCTATAATTATATCTAATTTAAAATCTTCCATTGCACTGTAGAGAATTTCTTCTATGTATTTTGGTATTCTGTGTATTTCATCTATAAATAGAACATCATAAGGTTCTAATGTACTTAATATTGCAGCTAAGTCTCCACTTTTTTCAATTGTTGGTCCACTTGCTGTTTTTATATTTACTTCAAGTTCGTTTGCAATTATATGAGATAATGTTGTTTTTCCTAATCCTGGGGGACCATATAGTAATACGTGGTCTAATGATTTACTTCTCATCTTTGCTGCGCTGACAAATACTTTAATGTTTTCTTTTACATCTGTTTGACCAATGTATTCATCAAATGATAATGGTCTTATTGTTTTTTCAAATGAATCCGATTCTTGGTATTCTCCTCTTATTATTTTTTCGTCCATTTATGTCTCCTATCTTATTAGTAATTTTAATGCTTCTTTTATTTGATCTTCTATAGGAAGTGAATTATTTACTTCTGGTAATATTTTCTTTATGTCTGGTTTTTTATATCCTAAGCTTTCTAATACTTGAACAAGTTCTTCATTTATTATAGGTCCACTTTGTTTAGCAACTAATTTTCCTTTTAAGTCTAGTATGATTTGTCTTGCTAGTTTTTCTCCAACTTTTGGGAATTTTTGTAGATATAAAATATTTTCTCTATCTATAGCATCTGCAATTCCTTCAACACTTCCAGTAGCTAAAATCGGAAGTGCAACTTTAGGTCCTAGTCCTTTAACATTTAATAATTTTAAGAATAATTCTCTTTCTTCATTTGTTTTAAAACCATATAAAGAATATTCATCTTCTCTTATGTGATTATATAAGTATACTTTTTCTATTTCTGACTTTTTAAATACATATGGATTTGGTGTAAATACTTTAAATCCAATTCCATTAGTACTTATTATTATATGATCACTAACAATGCTTTCTATTTTTCCTTCTATAAAATCTATCATCTACTTCACCTATTTTTATTTTATAATATAAATTAATACAAAACAAGTGTTTTGTTGAAAAGTTGTTACTAAAATAGTATAATTACTTGTAGGTGAATTATGAAGAAAAATTTAAAAAGAACATTAAGTATTATTTTGTCATTATGTTTAGTATTATCTTTTTACCAAAGTGAAATCCTTGCTAAAGAACCAGAGACATTAGAAGATTATAAATTAGAGTATTGTGGTAAAGAATATCCAGAAGATGACAAATTACAAAAAAATAAGAATAGAATTTATTCTAGAAGAAAAAGATTGTGTTAGGCAATCTTTTTTATATTTCTTTACTATCTAAAATTATTGTTACTGGACCATCATTATATATTTCAAGTTTCATATCACTTCCAAAAATACCAGTTTCAGTTTTGATGTTTAATTCTTTTAATCTTTTATTCATGTAATCATAAAGATTTGATGCATCTCTTGGATTTAAAGCATCTTTAAAACTTGGTCGTCTTCCATTTTGACAATTTGCATATAAAGTGAATTGACTTATATTTAGTATACTTCCATTAATATCTATAAGACTTAAGTTCATTTTTTCATTTTCATCTTCAAATATTCTTAGGTTTATAATTTTATCTATCATTTTATTTACAGTATTCTCTGTATCTCCATCAGTAAAACTTGATAAAAGTACTAATCCACTATCTATACTACCATGGATAGTTCCATTTATTGTAACTTTACTTTTTTTGCTTCTTTGTAATACTACTTTCATTTATTTACCTTTCTACTTTATTTATAAAGTTTAGTGTTTCTAATTCATTTATAAATTGATTAAGATTTTCTATATTTTTAACTTTACAAATTAAATTATATACTTCTTCATTTTTTATTATTCCTTTATTTTCTATTGATGTAACTGTAATATTTAATTTTGTTGCTAGAGTTATTATATTTATCAAATTGTCGTTTGAAGAGTCTATGTATATCATAATAGAAGTTGTATATTTGTCCATTATTTTATCATTCCATTCAGCTTCTATTATTCTTTCATTTGATAGATCAACATTTTTACAAGTTTTTCTATGAATTTTTACTCCATTGCCTTTTGAAATAAATCCTACTATGTCATCACCTAAGACTGGATTACAACAAGTTGCTAGAGATGTCAATATATCTCCAAAACCTGCGATTAGAACTTTCCCTTTTTCTGTTTGTTTTATTATGTTCGAGTTTGCTAATAATTTATCAATAGTATCATCTTTTTTAGGCATGATTATTTCTAGAATTTTATTAATTATTGTATGAGGTGTATATTTAAGTGTTGCGATTCCAATATGTACATCGTCTAAATTTTCAGTTTTTGTATATTCTAGAATGCATGATATGGTATCATTAGTGAAAATTTCTTTTTCATTTAATTTTCTCTTCTTTAATTCTTCATTAAGCAGTTCTTTTCCAGTTTCTATTAATTTACTTTTTTCTTTTTTATGAAAATAAGATTTTATTCTACTTTTTGCTCCATCTGTCTTTACAAATTTTAGCCAAGATTTATTTGGACTTTTTCCTTTTTGAGTTTTTAAATCAACTATATCTCCATCTTGAAGTTTGTAGTTTAAACTCACTGATTTTCCATTTACTAAAGCACAGTCACAAGTGTTTCCTACTTCTGAATGAATTTTATAAGCAAAGTCTACAGGTGTGCTATCTATTGGAAGTTCTAATATATCTCCTTTAGGTGTAAAAACATAAATTTGTTCTTTATTTAAATGAGAGTTTAAATCTTTAAAGAAATCTATATTTCCTTCCATATCATTAACTTCAATAAGTGTTCTAAAAGCAGCGAGTTTATTCTCTAATTCGTTTGTTTTAGAACCATCTATTTTTTCTTTATAGCTCCAGTGGGATGCTACTCCATGTTCTGCAATTTCATTCATTTCATGAGTTCTTATTTGTACTTCATATATACGTTCATCTACTCCAAATACGGAAGTATGTAGACTTTGATACATATTATTTTTTGGGTTTGCTATGTAATCTTTAAATCTTTTAGGTATAGGTCTATATTTTGAATGTATTAATCCAACTGCTAAGTAACATTCTTCAACTGTATTAACTAAAAGTCTTAATCCTAGTAAGTCATAAATTTCTTCCCATTTTTTACCTTTTTTAAGTTTATTATAAATTCCACGTACACTTTTGACTCTATATAAGATTTCAAATTCAATGTTGTGTTCATTTAATATCTTTATTATTTCGTCTCTCATCTTATGAAGAGAAGAAGTTAATTCTTCTTCGTTTGCACTTATTTTATCCAGTACTTCTTGATAAAGATCTGGGTTTGCTTGTTTCAAACATAAGTCTTCAAGTTCACTTTTCATCGTCTTAATTCCTAATCTATGAGCGATTGGAATATATACTTTTTCTGTTTCTGATATGATTTCCATCACGTGTTTTTTATCATGCTTGTTTACTGTTTTTAAATTATCTAATCTATCAGCAAGTTTGATGAATAAGCTTATTGGATTCTCTGCTAGACCAACTACTATTCTTCTGTGTTTTTCTGTATCATTTTCTTTTATTATTTCATTTTTTAAATGGCTTAATCTGCTTATAGAATTAAGGATAATAGCAGTCTCTTCACCAAATTCTTGCTCTAATTCTTCATAAGAAATTTTATCCAAAGTTATAGCTTCATGTATTAGAGCACAACCTATTGTTGTGGAGTTCATTTGTAAATCAGCGAGTATTTTTGCTACTCTTAAGCTGTGTATTATGTAGTCTTCGCCAGTATCTCTTTTCATACCTTCATAAATTAATTCTGCTTTTTTATAATATTTATTTATAAGCTTTAATTTATCTTCTGGAAGATATGTTTTTAGTGTGTTTTTTAACTCGCTATATGTCATTGTTTCTCCTTTTATGAATTTATTCCTTTTATTAATCTTTCTTTTATTTCCTTTTCTTCATTGTCTTCTTTTTTAGTTTTTTTTAAATTCTTTATTTCTAGTTTTAGCCATATGTAAGGGGCTATAAGTAATGAACTAAATGTTCCTGCTGTTAGTCCAATTAAGACAGTGATATTAAATTCTTTTACTCCGCTTGTATTCATTAGTAATAAGACTATTACTGCTGTTAATGTTGTTATAGAAGTTACCATATTTCTTCTAAGGGATAAACTAATGCTTTCGTTTACT
Organism: uncultured Bacillota bacterium; assembly: GCA_947644695.1. Lineage (GTDB taxonomy): Bacteria > Bacillota_I > Bacilli_A > RF39 > UBA660 > MGBC139354. Next base: position 52,597 of record CANSAJ010000001.1, read on the forward strand.
AACTTAGTTAATGATTCAGGAGTTTTGTTTTTTTCTAAGTTATATTTATCTCTTATCATATCGAATACTACAATTGTATCATTTATTGAATAACCTATAATGGTTAGAATACCTGCTATGAATATGAAGTTTATTTCAAATCTAAGTGTTGCAAATATTGCAATAGTTACTAAAACGTCTGTTAATATAGCTATTATACTTGATATAGCAAATCTGCTTGTAAATCTAATAGCAATATAAATTAGTATAGCTATGCTAGCAATTATTAGAGATTTTATAGCATTTTTAGTTAAATCTTTTTTTACGATATTACTTATTACTGAAATATCTGACTTATAATTTATTTCATCAAATTCTTTTTTTAGAGATTTTATTTCTGTTTCTGTTAAAGTATCTTTAATTCTAATATTATATTCATGATCATCTATTTTGTTTATTTCTTCTACTTTATAATCGTTAAGTTTTTCTTTTATTAGTTTTTCTTCTATTGCTTTTTCGTTTTTTAGCGAAATTGAACTTCCTCCTTTAAAGTCAATTCCTAGGTTTAATCCTTTTATAAAAATAAATATAGTTCCAACAATAATAATTAAGCTTACAGTTGTTATGTTAATTAAAGAAGCCTTTTTATAAGATCTTTCTTTTGATTTTTTGTAGTTTCCTATAAATAGTTTTTCTTTACCATTAAATATTTTACTTTTTATTAAATTATTCATTATAATTCTGTTAAGTAAAATCATAGAAAATGCTGTTACAAGTATAGTAAGCATTAGCATAGTTGCAAATCCTTTTACACTACTTTCTCCAAATATAAATAGTATTAATGCTGCGATGAATGTTGTTATATTGGCATCTATTAAAGACACTAAACTTCTTTTGTTTCCATCAGTATAAGCTTTTTCTAAAGTTTTTCCATTAGATAATTCTTCTTTTATTTTTTCGAGTGTAATGACACTAGAGTCTACAGCCATTCCAATACCTAATATTAAAGCTGCAATTCCAGTTAATGTTAGAACTCCATCTATAGCATTAAATAATATAAATACTAAAAGTGTATAGAATATTAAGCATACTCCACTTATAACTCCACTTAATCTATAGCAAATTATTATTATTAATATAATTATTATAAATGTTATTATACCTGCAATTCCGATATTTTTAAGTGTATCGTTTCCAAATGAAGAATCTACAGTTTTAGTGCTAATTTCAGTTAACTTTGTTGGCAGGCTGCCAGAATTTATTAAGTCTACAAGTTCTTGTGCTTCTTCTTCTGTAAAATTTCCTTCTATAATAACATTATCCATAAATCCTTCTGTTACTGCTGCTGCGCTTATGCATTTTTTAGATCCTTCACATTCGCCTTCTTTGTAAGTGTCGCCTTCTTGGAAATCTAACCATATAGTTATAATTTTATCTGAGCTTTCGCTTATTTTTTTTGTTACTCTATAAAATGTATCATTATCTTTAATACTTAGTGCTACAACTGGTTTGTTAGTAGTTCTATTATAATCTAGTTTAGCTCCTGGAGAGTCTAATACATTTGATGTCATTAGTTCTTCATTAGATGTATTTCTAAATGTTAGTACAGCTGGAGTACTAAGTCTTTTTCTAGCTTCGCTTTCATTAGTAACTCCTGGTAATTTTACTCTTATTTTATCTCCTTCAATTGATATTTCTGGTTCACTTACTCCTAAAGTATCAATTCTATTTCTTATAGCTTTGTAAGTATCTTCGGTATCTTTTGTAGTTACTTTTTCTTTTTCATTTAAGTTTTCTACTAAATATAAAACTTCAAATCCACCTTTTAAGTCTAATCCAAAATTAATATTATTTATTATAGGTTTTATTAATATTAAACTTCCTAATATTATTGACACTGTAAGTAGTACACTTGTTAAAATTTTTTTGTTTTTCATAATAATGATCCTTCTTCTTTTAATATTTCTCTGTCTTGTTTTTCTACTATGTCAAGTACATAGTTTTTAATGGTACTTTTATCTAAATTAAATATGTCGCTTACCATACTTGATATAGATAGACAATTGCTTTTTTGCCAAACTTGATGGCTTAGGTAATTCCAAATATCAACTTCTTTTACATAGTTAATTGAATTTCTTTTTAATTCTTGAACTTTTGAATATAAAGCTGGTTCAATTCTATTATATAATTCATCAAGACTACTAAACTCTAAATTTGACACATTAATCACCAAGTATAAGTATACTACATTTTAGGCAATTTGAAAAGGAGAAACAAGTCTCCTTTAATCTATGTAAACGCAGAAATAGCGTATGGTCTATTTTATGCTAACTTCTTTAGTTTTATGTATTATGGAGAATAAGTTTTTATGTTTAATTTTTTATTTATTTCTATATAAATAGTTCCATCATATGCAGTGTTATAAACTGTTCCATATTTATTTAGTTTATCTACTACTTCTTTATGAGGATGAGAATATCTATTATTTAGACCAGAACTTATTATGCTTATTTTGGGTTTAATGTATTTTAATAATGAATCACTTGTACTAGTTTTACTTCCATGATGTCCTACTTTTAGAATATCTATTTGATTAAATTTATATGTTTTTAAAATACTTTCTTCAGTTTTAATACTAGCGTCTCCAGTTAATAGTAAGCTTATGTTATTTATTTTCGCTATTAGGACTATTGAGTCATCATTTTCGTTATTGAATACTTTATTGTTAAGATATTCTAAATAAATATTATCTATTTTTAGAGTTTTAAAATCTATTATTATTTTATTATTTATTGTTGATTCTATTTTGTTTATATTGCCTTCATTTATGTATATGTTTTCTACTTTGAAATTGTTTATTAAGTTACTTGCTTCGCCTGCATGATCTGCGTCTCCATGTGTAAGTATTAAGTAATCAATTTTTTTGATACCAAGTTTTCTTAGTAATGGTATAGTTGTATTTTCTATTATGCTGGATTCTTTTTTTCTTTTCTTCCAACTTTCTTCTTTATATTTTATTTTTCCACCTGTATCAATTAAAACTGTGCTTTTTAAATGAGGGGTTATTATTAGTATACTGTCACCTTGATTTACGTCTAGAAAATATATTCTAGTATTAGCGTTAAAGTAAGGATTTATTTTCCAATAAAGAATAAGAAATATTATTAATAAATAAGTTATTTTATTTTGTTTTTTTATTAGTAGTAAAAGCAATGTGTAGTATATAATACAAGTAACTAAAGATATCTCACTAAAATATATTTTAGTTGGTATTTTAGATAAGAATAATGACATATTTTCTAAAATTGATGTTAATGAAGATAAAATTACTTGAAATATAGGAAATATGTACACTATTATAGATAAAGGAAATATTATAAAACTAATAAAAGGAACAAATATTAGATTCAGAATTATTCCTAAAGGATTTATATAATTAAAATAATATATAGATAAACCTATGTTACTTATGAATGATATCATGCTAACTTTTAATAAACCTTTTATGTAGTTTTTGTCATTTATTAATTTTGAAGAAATTATAATAAAATATGTAGTTGTAAATGAAAGTATAAAACTCATATTATATATTATAAATGGATTAGTTATAACTAATAGACTAAAGACTAAATAAAGAAGAGATTCAGTTTTAATGTTTAGTTTAAAATATTTATTCAATCCTATTAGGAACGATAAGAGACTTGCTCTTAAAATTGATGGACTAAAACCTGTAATAAATGCAAAGAAAATTAGAAATATAAATATTATTATATAGGTTTTTAATTCTTTTATTTTAAGCTTTTTAAGAATATTTTTCAGTATAAGGCTAAATATTGTTACATGTAATCCTGATAAAGCAAATAAATGACTAATTCCATTTTCTCTGTATGAATTAATTATTTCAGAATTTAAGTATTTAGTTTTTCCTAATATATATGCATATAAGTATTCATTATGTTTTATATTTTCTGTTCTTTTATAAGCATAGTTTTTTATTTTGTTTAGTGGTGATATTTTTTTATTAGTAAGTTTTATTTCATTTATATTAAGTAAATAATAGATTCGTTCTTTGTAGAGATATTTTTTATAATTAAATAAGTGAGGTACTGTATTATTTTTGGGAATGCTTAAATCTCCATTTAGTTTTATAGTAATTCCGATTTTTAATTTGTTTTTATAATATTCTTTTTCTTCTTTTGTTTTTATATAATATGTTCCAAGAATTTTTTCTTTACATTTTAAATCTAATTCCAGCTTATTTCCATCAATATAGTATTCGTTTAGTGTACAAGTAAAGTCTTTATCGTTTATGTTGTATTTACTTTTATAAATAGGCAGTGATGTTATAATTAAACTAAATATAAGTGTTAATATAGCTAATATAAGAAATGTATATTTATACTGTAATATGGTCTTTAATTTTTTCATAGATGCTTTCTCCGATGCCAGTTACATTTTTAATATCTTCTATATTTTTAAATGAGCCAGATTTATTTCTATAATCAATTATGCTTTTTGCTTTACTTTCACCTACTCCATTTAGTGTCATAAGTGTTTCAAGTGAAGCTGTATTAATATTCACAAGTGTATTCAACTCAGTATTTTGTTTAGTATCTTCTGTATTCGTTGGCTTTTCTATATTTACAGCATTAGAGATTTCTTCATCTTTATCTAGACAAGCATCATTTAATGTTTCACAGATAGTATCTTTCTTTTTTATAATTGATTCTATCTCTTCTTTGGAATTTATTATAATTACATTTTCGTCTTTTAATATTTTGCTTAAATTTATGTATCTAGTTGATGCGTTTTCTAAAAGTCCTCCCGAAGCTTCTATTGCATCAATTACTCTGGAGTTTTCTTTTAATTCATATACTCCTGGATTTTTTATTAATCCTTTAATATCTACTTTTATTGTAAATGAATCTTCTTCTATGTTTGATCTTTTTTCTTGTACTTCAGCAACTATTTCATTTTTCTTATATTTATTTTCAATTAGATAAAAAGATGTAAACGCGATTAGAATTGTTATTATAATTATTCCAGTAAATATAATTTGTTTTTTATATTCTTCTATGTAAACTTGAATTTTTTCCATTCTTTCACCTCCCTTCTATTAAAGGGTATCATATATGTTTACAGGAGTCAAAGAGGTGGAATTTTCAAATTTTTTAATATATATTTTCAATTTTTTATATTAATATATGATTTATGTGATTATTTTGGTTGTAAATTTTAAAATTAACTTTTAAATATTTAGATTTTTAGAAAGAAAAAAATGTAATTTTTTTACATTTTTTCTATTTTATTAGCTACTAGTTGGAATGAGCTCATTCTTTTTTCTACTCTTCCTGTTACTTTAATGATGTCTCCTTTTTTTATTCCAAAACAATTATTATAAATCATTGGGAATATCACTACTGTAATTTTGTCGTATTCATCACTTACAGTTAAGAATGCCATTTTTTCTTTATTTTTAGTCTGTATATCTTTTAATGAATCTATCATAACTACAGTATTTATTATTTTGTCAAAGTATTTTGATATTTCTTTAAGTGAACACATATTATCTCTTTTATATTTAGTTACTGGATGATTCTGTATGTAAAAACCAAATAGCTCATATTCTTTTTTTAATAATTCTCTTTCAGAATATTCTTCATGTGGAATAAGTTCTGGTTTTTCTACTAAAGATATGTCTATCTGACTACATAGTTCTGCATAGTCTAATGCTAATTTTATATTTTCATACATAGTTTTCCTATTTATTTTAAATATATCTAAAGCTCCTGAAAAAATAAGATTTTCTATTACTTTAATATTTACTTTAGCATTATAGGTTCTTCTTATAAAATCAAGATAATCAGTATATATACCTTTTTTTCTTTCTTCTAAAATATGAGAAACTGCTTCTTTTCCTATTCCTTTTATTAATGTAAGTGGAGGGACTATTTCTTCATTTAGCGATTTATATATCGCTTCACTTTTATTAATATCAACTACCGAAAATGTTAAATTAAATCTCCTACATTCGTCAATGTATTCTTTTGTTTTTACTTCATTACCAATAACATTATCTAGCTCGGCTGTCATATAATATTCAGTAAAATGTGCTTTTAAGAAAGCCATTTGATATGCGATTAAGGAGTAAGCAACTGAGTGTGATTTATTAAAACCATAATTGGCAAATTTTAAAACTAAATCATAGATTTGTATAGCACTTTCTTTAGTATGACCTTTATTTATGGCACCTGATATAAATTCTTCTTTGTATTTAATAATTATTTCTTCTTTTTTCTTGCTCATGGCACGTCTTATGTTATCTGCCTTGCTATAGCTAAATCCTCCAATTTTTTTTAATATTTCTAATATTTGTTCTTGATATACAATTATTCCATTAGTGTCTTTTATTATCTCTTCTAATTCTGGTATTATATAATATACTTTTGATTTACCTTCTCTTACTTTTATGAATTCTGGAATATTTTCTCTTGGACCCGGTCTATATAATGCTATTGCACTTACTAAATCATCGAATGTTTTAACTTTTAGACTTTTTAAGAATGACATCATTCCTTCACTTTCAAATTGGAAAATTCCAATTGTATCTACATTATAAAATATATTAAGTGTTTTAGTATCATTTAGTGGTACTTTATTAATATCTATATGTATATTTTTTTCATCCTTTATTTTTTTTAGTATAGTGTCAATCGTAGTAAGCGCTTTTAAGGCTAGAAAGTCAATTTTTAGAAGGCCTATTTGTTCTAAGTATTCCATAGAGTATCCTGTTAGTAGTATATTTGCACTTTTATATAGTGGTACTTTATTCATTAAAGGTTCATCGCTTATTATTACTCCAGATGCGTGTATTGTGGTATGTCTTTTTAAACCTTCTAGTTTTTTTGAAATTCTTAGAAGTTTTTGATATTCAATATTTTGATTTAGAACTTTTAAAAATATTTCACTTTTTTCTAGTTCTTCAAAGGTTTCTTTATCTTTAATTGTTTTTGATAGTTTATCTACCATATCATTAGGCATTTTAAGTACTCTTCCTACATCTCTTATTACTTGTTTAGATAAAAGTGTACCAAATGCTATTATGTTTGCTACTCTATCTTGCCCATATTTATCTTTACAATAATCTATTAATTCATCTCTTCTTAAATATTCAATATCTATATCTATATCTGGAAGGGTTATTCGTTCTGGATTTAAAAATCTTTCGAATATCAAATTATATTTTATAGGATCTATTTCTATTATTCCAAGAGTGTAGCTAACTAGACTTCCTGCTGCACTTCCTCTTCCAGGTCCTACGACTATTTTATTTTTTTTGGCATATAGTATGAAATCGTAAACTATTAGAAAATAATCTACAAAGTCCATACTAATTATTATGTCTAATTCCATTTTTAATCTTTCAATATATATATTTGGAATGTTACCATTTAATCTTTTGTTTAATCCTTTATTGCATAGATATTTTAAGTGTTCTATTTTGTCTTCACAATATTCTGGAAGTTTAAAATGAAATTCTGGAAGCTCCAGGTTTATTAACTCGGTGAAATCTATTGTTGTCTTTGCATCATATTCATCAATATCTTCGTTTATGTGATTATCAAAATTATACTCGTCAAAGGAGTCTATAGTTTGTCCTTCTTTTATCATTCTTAAATAAATTAAGTATTCTTTGTCTTCTATATTAATGTAAAAATTTTCTTTTATATATACTATTTTTTCGGTTACAACTAAGCAGTTAGTTTTTTCTTCTTTTGTTTTGTAACTTAGGTAAACTATTTCATAAATTTCCTTATATTCTAAATAGTTTTCAAAATCTTTTGTAACACAGATTATATCATTAGACTTTTCTTTTAAATCTTTTTTTGTTAATGTGTCAGTATTTTTTTTGCTTACTATATTAAGTAAGTTTATGTAACCATTATAGTTTTTAGCATATAGTATCATTTCAAGATTTTCTATTTCTAAGGATATTCCTATTATTGGTTTTATTTTGTTTTTTGTACATGCATTTATGAATTCTATACTTCCAAACATATTTCTATCTGTTATTCCTAAAGCAGTTATTTTATTTTTATTTGTGAAGTCTATTAAGTCTTCTATTTTTATGAGACTACTTAATAATTCGTAGTGTGTTTTTATATTTAGTGGTATATAGTTCATAACGTACTCCTTATAATTTTTATTATATACTATATATTAGAGTTTTACCAGATTATTATTAAAGAAAAAAAGAAGAACTATCTTCTTTAAATGACTATTTTACAGTTAATGTTCCGCTGCTGCAATCTAATGTAGCTGAACCACTTTTTCCTTCAATTGAATCAAGTCCTAATGTAAATCCTGCATCTGAACTATCATAGTAATATGTTCCATCAGTTACTTTTAATGTGCTAACATTTCCTGCATCATCAAATGACACATAATATAATAGCTTTTTGTTCTCACTTATACTTAATTCGTTATTTCCAGCACCAGATTCTCCAGAATAGCAGTATGGTCCAGGAGTTTCACCTTTCATCATATCAGTTATGTATTCTTGGTCTGCAGCTTTCCAAATTCTTTGTACTTGTGTTTTGAAAACGTCTTTCTTACCTTGTGTAAATAAATTTAAAATATTTGGTGTGATTAGTAACATTAATATTGCTAAGATTGCTATTACGGCTAGTAATTCAACTAAAGTAAAACCTTTTTTATTTAGTCTAGTCATTTTTATCATCCTCTCCTTTTGATAAAGATATTCTTCTATATCTTTCTTTACCTTAATACGATTATATCAAATATGAGTCTAAATAGTCAATTATTATAGATGACAATTTTTAAAAAATGTAAATATAGAAAATAAAAGTAAGGCTTTTATTGTAAGTCTTACTTTCTCTATTCTTTTGTTACATTCATAAATGCGTTTATTAAATCCATTCCAGTTCCTATTTTCTCCACTTTATCTTTAAATCTTAAACCGTATCTTTCTTTCATTTCTTCTATCATTTGTTCAATTGGAATGCCTCGGTTTAGTTTTTTATACCATGTAGAATTTTCTCTTAAGTATTTTATGTTATTTGGATTACTATATAGTTTTTCTCTTGTTATATAATTCATTAATCATCAAAGAACCTTTCTATTTCTGTGTTTTTTTTCTTTTTGTTAGTTTTCTCTTCTTTTTTTTCTGATCTAGTTAATGCTATTTCTTCTAAAAATCCTAATGCTTTTTGAAGGGAACCTATATTTTCTTCTAATTTATCCATGTCAATATTCTTTAGATTATTTAATATACTTTTTACTCCATCACTAGTTTTATGTTCTTCTTTTTTTGGTGTTTCATATGTTTTCCAAATTTCGTTATCACTACCATATATGTCATATGTTTCGTATAATTGTTGCCAGGTTGTTTTTCCTTCTTGTACAAGTTTTGATAGGTGTTTATTTTTATAAGCAAATTCTTTAAATTCGTCTTTTTTACTCATGTAATCACCTATAAAATATTATGAAAGTGTTTCTTCTTTTATTCTATTTTCGTAGAAACTATAATATTCTTTGTGACTTATTATTATATGATCTAGTAATTTAATGCCTACTATTTTTCCTGTTTCTTCTATTTTTCTTGTTATCTCTATATCTTCTTTACTGGGCGTTGTGTCTCCGCTTGGATGATTATGCATTACTATTATGGATGATGCACTTTCTAATATGGCTTCTTTAAATATTTCTCTAGGGTGTACGTTTACACTGTCTAAAGTTCCTTTGTATAGTTCTTTTCTTTCTATTAGATTTAATTTTGCATCATATAATAATACATAAAACTTTTCTTGCTTCATGTTTTTAAATTCATTTTTATAATAGTTAAATATTTTAGTGGTACTGTTTAGTTTTATGTTTTTATTTTCTTTGTCATGTATTCTTTTACTCAGTTCAAGTGCTGTTAATATAGTTGATGCTTTAGATAATTTTATGCCTTTTATTTTAATTAGCATGTTAAGGCTCATGTTTGATAGTTTATTTAATCCGCCTATTTCTTTTAAGATTCTTGTTGATAATTCGTCTACTGATTCATTTTTGCTTCCAGTTCTTAGAAGAATAGATAAAAGTTCACTGTCTGATAAAGATTCTACTCCTTGTCTTTTTAATTTTTCTCTTGGTTTTTCTTCTTGTATTATTTCTTTAAATTTCATGTTTCCTTTCCTGTTAGAAAATGTTATTAACCTACTTAGTATATTAACACTAGTTTGCTATTTTGTGAAGAAAGTTTTCTAAAAGTTTTAATTCTTCTTTTATAACCATATTCATATTATTTTTGTTGTCTGTATTTTTTAATATTTCGTCATAGTTTTCAATGGATTTTATCAGTTTTGAATCAGTAATTTTTAATGTTTTTTTAAAAGGTGTCCCAGTAATATTGTATTTCTTTAAAATTTTATTATAAATATCGTCATTAAGTGTTAAACCAACATATATTTTGTAGAGATTATCTTCATTCCAAATTAAATAATTTTCTAAATTTCTTGTGTTTTTTATAACATTATCATAACTTTCGTAAGCGCCTATTTGTATTATATAAATTTCAGTATAGTCATTTGATTTAGCACTGTAGGATTTATAAATAATAATTGATGCAAATGTAGATACTAATAGTACTAGTATTATTCTTTTAATATTTTCTTTTATTTTCATTTTATCACCAATTTTATTTTAGCTTATCAAGTAAAATTATTATGTCATATTTTGTTTTGGAAAGAAAAAAATGATACTTTGTTAGTACCATTATTTATTTTCAGTTTCTTCAGTTTTAACAACTTGTTTTCCTTTATAGTAACCGCATTTTGTACAAGCTCGATGAGGAGCAATTGGATTACCACATTGTTTGCAAGTTACTACTGTAGGAGCATCCTTCTTTAAATGTGTTCTACGCGCTCTTTTTGCAGTTTTACTTACTCTTCTTGCTGGAACTGCAAATAATTGTAAATCTAGTTTCATTCACTAACCTCCTTATCCAACATTTCTTTTAACTCGCTGAATGGCGAATCATTTTTTATTTTGTTATCCATTACTAAGCTCCATCCATCGCCTTCTTGAAGATAAGTTGCATCTTCTTTAATTACTCTAAGGGGAACTTCCAGTACAATATTTTCCCATATTATTGAAAAAATATCAAGTCCATTTTGATAAATTACTTGTTTTTCTTCAGTATTTATGCCTTCTTCTATGTTTTTATCTATTGAAATATTTATGGGATATTCTACTTCTTCTAAACTTCTTGCGCATAAAAGTATCATTTTTCCTGTAATGTTTAGGGTTAAATGGTAAACTTCATTTTCTAGTCTTGAAACTTTTCCTTTTGCTTTTACATCTTCTAATCTTTTTATTTCTGTGGTTTTAAGTATTTCTTCGTCAAAAACGATTAACTCATCTATATCTAGAGATGATTCTGTATTGTTTTTTAGTTTACTTATATCAAACATTTTTACCTCCTTTTGGTTGTTTTATCTTCAAGTTTAACATCCAGCTTAATTATATTATATTTTTCTTTAAATTAATAGTATGTAGAGTAATTATTTAGAAAAAGTGTGTTAAAATATGTGTGTAGGTGAAAATATGAATGTTATAGGTATTGTAGCAGAATATAATCCATTTCATAATGGGCATTTATATCAAATTAAAAAAGTTAGAGAAATTTATAAAGATGCAATTATAATTGTTGCGCTTAGTGGTAATTTTACAGAGAGAGGTACTTTTAGTATTTTAGATAAGTGGGATAAGACTAGATTAGCTCTTCAGTATGGTGTTGATGTAGTTTTGGAAATCCCTTTTGTGTTTTGTAATCAATCTGCTGATAGTTTTAGTTATGCGGCTATAAAGATGCTTAGTGAGTTTGGAATAGATACTCTTGTGTTTGGTAGTGAAAGCAATAACTTGGAATTACTTACTAATACAGCTCGAGTTCAAATTAATAATCCTAGTTTTGATAATCTTTTAAAAAAATTTATAAAAGAAGGCTATAACTACCCTACTAGTTTGTCTAAAGCTATTTATGAACTTACTAATGAAAGAGTTAGTGAAAGTAATGATCTTTTAGCTGTTTCTTATATAAAAGAGATTTTGAAAAATAATTTAAATATTACTATTCTTCCAATTAAAAGAACAAATACTTATTTAGATACAGAAAGTGATGAGGATATAGTAAGTGCTGATAATATTAGAAAGAAGTTATTATTAGGTAAAGATATTTCTAGACATGTACCTAGTAAAACTATAGAATTTGTAAGATTTTTGGATTATGATAAATTTTTTATGTTACTTAAGTATAAGATTATATCTGATAAGGATGAGATAAGGAGATATCATTTAGTTGATGAAGGTATACATAATAGAATATATGAAGCAGCACTTATATCAAATAATATTCATGAACTTATTTCTAATGTTAAAACTAAGAGATATACTTTTAATAAGATTAATAGAATTCTTATAAATATTTTTACTGGTTTTACTAAAGAGATGGCAAATAAATTCAAGATGTTAGAGTATATTCGAATTCTTGGTTTTTCTGTTAATGGGCAAAAATATTATAAGAATATTAAGAAGAAAGTTAGTATACCAGTTATTAATAAATTTCAGAAGTATGATATGTTGCAGCTTGAGTTAAAAGTTACTATACTTTATTCATTTATTGTAAATGATTTTTCATTAAGAGATAAAGAAGTAAGGAATTTTGCAATTAAAGAAACTTAGAAATTGATCTAAGTTCTTTTAATTTATATTAGAAGGCTTTATATTGACTGTTACATATCTTATATTCATGTCGATTGTTTTTAAATCTTTTTTTATTTTCTTTTCAATTTCATACACTTCTTGTAGGCTAAGAGAACCATTAAGTATAATATCTATAGTAGCACTATAGTATGGTCCATATTTAAGTAGAGTTACTCTTCTTATTTTTTCTATTATTTTATTTTCTTTTATTATTTCTTTTAGTTTGTTTAATTTAAGTTCATCTGTTTCTATCTCTCCTAGAATACTGCATATGTTATTTTTTAAAAGTTCAATACCTATTTTTAATGTAAATATACTCATAATTATACTACCTATTATGTCTGCATATAAGAATAATTTATTTGTGCTTCCAAAGAGAGATATTATAATAAATATTAAAGCTAAAAGTGAACTATATGTATCATAGCGACTTTCTGTTCCATTTGTTAATAGTATGTTACTATTTAAAGATTTACCTTTTTTTATTAAATATGAACTTAAAATATATTTTGCAATTATACTTATAATTATAATTGCAGCGCTATAGATGTTAGTTGGTTTTACTCTTCCGTTTAATGAGTTTATTAATATTCCTATTCCTAGAGATATTATTAGTAAGCTTATAATTATACTAGTTAAATATTCTATTTTACCATGTCCGTATGGATGTTTTTTGTCTGGCTTTTTACCAGCTAATTTGGAACCAATTAACCCGATGATATCTGTAAGCATATCACTTAGGCAGTGTACTGCATCAGCTAAAAGGGTTTTTGAGTGACTAAAAAGAGAACCTAGTAATTTAAGAATAGTTAGACTTAAATTTACTAGGAAACTTTTTAGCATTATTTTTGTTATCATATTAAATTACACCTACTTTACGTTATACCAGTCTGTGCCTGAATCTATTTCTACTTTTACTGGTACTAATAATTTATATGTGTTTTCCATAATATTGACAACTATTTTTTCCATAATTTCTTTTTCGTTTTCTGGTACAGTGAATACTAATTCATCATGTACTTGTATTATTAGTTGACTTTTTAATCCGCGACTAGTTAGTTCTTTATCTACTTCTATCATAGCCTTTTTTATTATATCAGCACTGCTTCCTTGTATTGGTGTATTTAAGGCCATTCTTTCTCCAGATTTTTGGATTATGTAATTTGGATTTTTTAGTTCATCAATTTCTCTTTTCCTGTTCATTATTGTTCTTACATAACCTTTTTCTTTAGCATATGTTACTATGTCTTCCATGTATTTTTTTACTCCAGGATACATTGTTAGGTATTTGTTTATAAACTTATTTGCTTCTTTTGCATTTAAGCTTAAGTTTTCTCCTAGTCCAAAACCACTTATTCCATACACTATTCCGAATATTACTGCTTTAGCAGTTCTTCTCATGTCTTTTGTTACTGAAGAAGTTTCTACTCCATAAATATCACTGGCTACTTTAGTATGTATGTCTTCATGATTATTAAAAGCACTTATTAATGATTCACATTTAGAAATGTGTGCTAGTAGTCTTAGTTCTATTTGACTATAGTCAGATGTCATAATTATACTGTTCTCTTCTGGCAAAAATGCTTTTCTTATTTTTTTACCTTCTTCATTTCTTATTGGAATATTTTGTAAATTTGGTTCAGCTGAAGAAAGTCTTCCTGTTCTAGTTATGGCTTGTTTAAAGATTGTATGAATTTTACCATCTTCCATTATATATTTATTTAAACTATCCATGTAAGTATTCATTAGTTTGTTTAAGTTCCTATGTTCTAGTATTAATGGAATTATAGGATGTAAGTCATAATATTTCATTAATGTATCGTGGTTAGTAGGATATCCATTTCTGCCTTTTTTCTTTCCATGTGGAAGATCTAATTTTTCAAATAGTATTTCACCTAGTTGTTTAGGACTAGATATATTAAATGTTTCTCCTGCATAGCTATATATTTCTTTACTTAAGATTTCAAGTTTAACTTCTATTTCATGTTTCATTTCATCAATTGTACTGCTACTTACTTTTATACCTGTCATTTCCATTTTTGCTAATACATTTATTAATGGCATTTCTATATTATTAAATAAATCTAACATTTCTTCTTTTTCTAGTTCACTTATATAATCATCTTTAGTCATATAGACAAATTCGCTTTTTAAACATAAATTTCTTACGAATATATTTTCATCTAAAACTTTTCCTTTTTTTATCATATTGTCTAGAAATTCAATATTGTAGCCTTTTGTATTAGATAAATAGCTAATGTCTTCTTTTACATTATAATTTAGTAAATATGCAGCTATCATAGTATCAAATTTACAGTTTGGAAGTTCTATACCTAAACGCTTTAGAACAACTATGCTTTTTTTTAAATCATACGTACTAATAGCATGAGTGAATATATTTTTATTTTTAATTATAGCGTCTTCATTTAAATAATAGCATGTATTTCCTTCAAATATAGTTAAACCTAATATATTAGCGCGGTGATAGTTTTCTTCATTTACTTCTAGATAAAATGCAAAGTCTGTTTGTATATCAATTGTGTCTTCTACTATTACCATGTTAATTTCTTTTTTGCTTGTTTGTTTAGTTTCTTTTTTTATAAGTGAAAAGAATTCAAGATCTTCATATATACTCATTAACTCCTTATTATTTTTTTCTTTTATTTTTAAATCTTCGAATGTCATTTCTAATGGTACTTCTCTATATATAGTTGCTAGTTCTTTAGAGAAGAATGCATTTTCTTTGTCACTTATTAGTTTTTCTTTAGTTTTTCCTTTTATTCTATCAATATTATCATATATTTCTTCAAGTGTTTCATATTCTTTTAGAAGAGTTAATGCAGTTTTTTCACCTATTCCTTTTACTCCAGGAATATTATCGCTAGCATCGCCTTGCAGTGCTTTTAAATCTATTATTCTTATTGGCTCGATTCCATATGTTTCTTTAAATGTTATTTCATTCATCAATATGTAGTCTTTTTGTTTTAAAAGTTTAACGTCTACATCTTTACTTATTAGTTGTAATAAGTCTTTGTCGCTACTTACTATTGTGGCATCATAGCAATCATCTTCATCTGCCATTCTCGCAAATGTACCGATTATATCATCTGCTTCATAATTGTCTATACTAATAGCTACAATACCTAAGGCATCTAATATTTTATATGCTAAAGGGAATTGTTTTAATAAATCGTTTGGAGTTTCTATTCTACCCGCTTTATAATTTTCATATTTTTCATGTCTAAAGTTTTTTCCTTTATCAAATGCTACCATTATGTATTCTGGATTTTCTTCAGTTAATATTTTATTTATCATGTTAATAAAACCATAAAGTGCATTTGTAGGAAAGCCTTTTGAGTTTTTCATTAAATTGCCATTATATGCTGTTGCATAATAGCTTCTAAATAGTAAGTTATTTCCATCTATTAGTATAGCTCTTTTCATCATTATCACCTATTTAAAGTATAACATAGATGACTTTTTTTAGAAAGGTCATTTATTAGTGTGAGTGAGAAAATTGGCATTTTTTGCCATATTTTAGGGAAATTTTTTATAGAAAAAAGAACTCAAAAAAGTTCTTTATACAAATAAATCTAAGCTAAGTTGACTACTTTCTGGTAATTCGTCTAATACACCAAGGCCTCTCATTACATCTATTAATGTTTGAGATACTTTTCCTCTTATTTGTAAATCTTCTATACTTACAAATGGTCTATCGTTTCTTTCTTCGACTATTTTCTTTGCGGCTACATCTCCCATTCCTTCAAGTGCTGTAAATGGTGGTATTAATCCTGTTCCGTCTTTATTTATTTTAAACATTGTTGCTTCGCTTTCTGTTAAGCTAATGTTGTCAAAGTGAAATCCTCGATGCATCATTTCATTACATATAGAGAGAGAAGATAATATTGATTCTTCTTTGTTAGTTCTTTCATATCCTTTTGCTTCTAGATTCTCTATAGCTTGTTTTACTATGCTATGTCCTTTTATCATTGACTCAATATCAAAATCAGATTGTCTTATGCTTAAATAGACTCTGTAATAATTAAGTGGATGATATAATTTAAACCATGCTACTCTGAATCCATTTATTACATATGCAGCTGCGTGGGCTTTTGGAAACATGTATTTTATTTTTTCACAAGATTTGATATACCAATCTGGTACTGTATGCGCAGCCATTATTTCTTTAAATTCTATCCATTTATCTGGTTCTTTAGCTGTTTTACCTTTACGAATAAATTCACTCATTTTGAATGCTGTTCCATTATCTATTCCACATTTTATTAAGTATATCATTATATCATCACGACATCCAATTACTTTATCAAATTCACATATTCCATCTACAATTAAGTCTCTTGCATTTCCATTCCAAACATCAGTACCATGTGATAATCCTGATATTTTTATTAAGTCAGCAAATTTTGTTGGTCTTATTTCTTCTAACATTTTTATTACAAAGTTTGTACCAAATTCAGGTACTCCGAATGTTCCTGTGGCGCATTTTATTTCTTCTGAAGTTACTCCTAAAGCTTCTGGACTATTAAATAAACTTAGTACTCCTCGATCATCTAATGGTATGTCATTTATATCAATTTGTACATCATCACTTAAATATTTTAAAACTGTTGGATCATCGTGTCCAAGTATATCAAGTTTTAAAACATTTTCTTCTATATCATGGAATTCAAAGTGTGTTGTATACCAAGCTGCTTCTGTATTTTCTGCTGGATATTGATATGGAGTGAAGTCAAATACGTCTTTATAATCTGGAATAACTATTATTCCACCTGGGTGTTGTCCACTGGTTCTTTTTATTCCTGTTATTCCTTTTGCAAGTCTTTCCATTTCTGGTCTTCTCATTGTTATGCCTTTGTCTTCAGCATATATTTTTACAAATCCAAATGCTGTTTTTTCGGCTATGGTTGATACTGTTCCTGCACGATATACATTATGTTCACCAAATAAAACTTTAGTGTAATCGTGAGAGAATGCTTGATATTCGCTTGCTAAGTTTAAGTCTATATCTGGAGTTTTATCTGCATTAAATCCTAGGAATGTTTCAAATGGTATATCTTGTCCTTGTCTTTTCATAAGTGCACCACATTCACAAGTTCTTTCTGGCATATCAAATCCACTTCCATAGCTTAAGTTAAGAGGGTTTCCTTCGTCGTCAGTAAATATACTTTTTTTACAATTTGGGCATACATAGTGTGGTGGTAATGGATTAACTTCAGTTATACCGCAGAAAGTTGCAACTAGACTTGAGCCTACGCTACCACGAGAACCCACAATGTATCCGTGTGCATTTGAGTCTTCAACTAGACGTTGTGCGATTAAGTAAATAACATCGTATCCACCATTAATTATTCCTGATAGTTCTTTATCTAAACGAGTTGCGATTAATTCAGGTAATTCTTCTCCATATATTTTTGTGGCATTTCCATAAACTGTATCTTTTATTATTTGTACTGAGTTTTCCATTCTTGGTGGGTTTAATCCAGGTTTTACAATTTCTACATCTTCAAACATATCTGCTATTAGATTAGAGTTAGTTACTACAATTTCGTATGCTTTTTCAGTTCCTAAGAATTCAAATTCATTTAGCATTTCGTTAGTTGTCATAAAGTAGGCATTAGGTATAGTTTTTATACTTGGTTTATATAAAGGATGGAATCCACCACCTGGTTGTTTTTGAGTTATTAAAATTTCTCTATATATATTGTCTTCTGGGTCTAATGTATGAACATCACCTGTTGCGACTACCATTTTACCTATTTTTTCAGCACATTTAACAATTTTTGTAATTATATTGTATATATCAGATTTACTAGATACATCACCACTTTCTATTAAATAATCAGTTATAGATGGTGGGTTTACTTCTATAAAATCATAATATTTCATTAAACTCATAAGTTCATCTTCGCCACTTCTTTTTGCAGCTTCAAATATTTCTCCATTGACACATCCAGAGCCTATTAATAAACCTTCTCTTAAACTAGATAATACACTTTTTGGAGTTCGTGGAGTTCTATAAAAGTATTTTGTTGTAGCATAACTTATTATTTTAAACATGTTTTTTAGTCCAGTGTTGTTTTTTGCAAATGCAGTTATGTGATAAGGCCTATTTGTTTTATAAGCAAGTGATGGATCTACCATGTTTTTAAGATCACTTATAGTTTCGTAACTAGTTCCTAAATCTTTTATCATTTTGTCAAAAACATATGCAGTTCCCTCTGCGTCGTAATCTGCACGGTGGTGAGCATTTTCATCCCATGGTACATTGTATCTCTTTACCAAAGCGGTTAAATTGTGTCTTCCAGAATCAGGGTTTTGTGCTTTACTTATTTCCATTGTATCTATTACTACATTGTCAAATGTTCCAAGGTTGTATTTTTTATAAGCGCTTTCCATAAATGAAATATCAAAACGGGCGTTTTGTGCGACCATTGGTGCGCTACCTATCCATTCTTTGAATTTTCTAGTTACAGTTTCTTCATTATCTTTATCTTTTAGCATTTCATCAGTTATGTTAGTAATGGATGTTATTTCTTCTCTTAGAGGACGACCTGGGTTTATTAATTCGTCAAATCTATCAGTGATAGTTCCGTTTTTAATTTTTACAGCACCTATTTCTATCATTTGATCACCAGCAGAGGCGTTGAATCCTGTTGTTTCTGTATCAAATACAACATATTCTGTATCTTTTATAGGTATATCACTATCTTTATTTATGATTAAAATTTCATCATTTACTGCGAATAATTCTACTCCAAAGAGTACTTTTATGTCACCTTTCTTTTTATAAACTTTTGGGAAGCATTGAATTCCATTTTTGTCTGTTATTCCAACAGCTTTATGTCCAAAGTGAGCTACTTTTTTTAGAAGTTTGTCTGGAGCAATTAATCCATCCATTTGGCTCATTGTAGTGTGACAATGAAGTTCTACTCTTTTTACTTCTGCATCATCAGTTCTTTTTACTGTTTCTCTATTAAATGTTTCTACATCTCTTATATTTAATACTAAGTCGCCTACATATGTATCATGTTTTACATAGCCTTTTATTTTATACCAAGAACCTTCTTGTATTCTTTTTGATAGTGTTTTTGCAACTTCTTTATCTTTTGTAAATATTTTGGCTATTAGTGAATCTGTGTAATCACTTATTTTGTATGTAAATATGGTAAAGCCTTTTGCTGTTTCTACTACATCTATTCCAAATACAAATACTTCTACGCAGACATCAGACATTTCAGCGATTATGTGTTTTAAGTCTATTTTTTTAGAACGAATTTCATTTCCAAAAATAACACTTGTTTCTTTTATAACTGGTTTTATATCTAGTTCAGTTATTTTTTTTTGTTTTATTAACTCTTGTGATTCATTCATTTTTTCATCATTGATTTCTGGTATTATTTCTATAAATTTATATCCCATGTTTTCTAGGAATTCTTTCATATCATTTTGTATGCTTTTTATTTTTTCTATTTCTGCTGTGTTAGCAACTTCTATTTTTATAGTTGAATCTTCTACAATAAAGTCACTTTCTTTAATGCTATTTAACATCGGACATTTATCTTGGTATTTTTTGAATATATAAATAGCATAGTCTTTTAATAAGTCATTAGTACCATGATTGAATACAAAATATACTTTTTCTACTTCTTTTAAGTTATTTGATTTTTCACATAGTATATTAAACGTATCAGTATCTATCATTTTATTTAATGTAATGTATAATGTCCAACTCTTTTCTTGGGTGTCCACTACTACTTTTTCTACTTTCGAATCTAAAAATTTTTCTTCTAAATCTTTATCAAAATTTATTTTATTAAAAAATCTTAATAGTTTGTCATCCATTATTACACCTTCTAACATCTACATTTTATTATAACAGTATAGATATAGAAGTATCAAGAGCATTATTTCTATTTTAGATGGAAATATTTATAATTTAATTTTTACTTTTACTCTATTATATTCATTGCATTTTTCTTCTAATAATTTAAAGTTGCAGCATCTTTTCATTATGTTTTCAGGAAGATTATTATTTGTGTAATCAAAATATAGTGCTTTGGCTCTGGTTATTACTAAATTATAGTTTCTATTTAACCAATAGACTTGAGACTTTAATAAATTACTATAATTTATATCATTTTTATCATTAGTGTTAATTATAGTTATGTTTGAAGATTTTACTGGCAGCATATTATTATAATTAATCGCTCCTAAGTCACCATTATTTAATCTTAAGAAGTCAATTGTATCATACATTTTTGAATGTTTAGGTTTTGGACTAGATAATGGTGCAAAATATAATAATTCATTTACACTAAATAAAATACCCACAAATGGTCTCAACTTTTTATTGTTATGATTATATGGTACACGATTGTCAAATTTTCTTAAATAATCACAATAATCTTTATTTATTAATGCTAGTTTTATTTTTTGCATGTGTTCTCCTTTCTTTGGTTTTTTATAATGTATTTTTTTGATTTCTGTCAAATAAAACACTAAAGACAAATGTCCTTAGTGTTACTTTTTTGATTTCCTGTCTCAGCCGGAATCGCTCAACTTTTTTAACTTCCTGTCTCAGCCGGAATCGCTCAACTTTTTTAATTTCCTGTCTCAGCCGGAATCGCTCAACTTTTTTTATTTCCTGTCTCAGCCGGAATCGCTCAACTTTTTTAATTTTTATTAAATATTACATAATTTCTTATGTAGTCTAATATTACCACTTATTCTCTTGCATGTCAATAGATTATAATTTGGGTTTTAAATCTTATTATTTTATTCATCATTATCCATAGATAATAAATTTTTGATGTCTTTTTCGGTTAGTTTAGAAATTATATTTTGATCTCTATCTTTGCCTTCAATTAGTTTATCACTTAGTATTTTTTTCTTTTCTTGTAGTTCAAGTATTCTTTCTTCAATAGTGCCTTTACAAATTAGCTTAATTACTTCTACAGTGTTTTTTTGTCCTATTCTGTGTGCTCGGTCTGTCGCTTGATTTTCAACTTGAGGATTCCACCATAAGTCTAAATGTATTACTACATCTGCGCTGGTTAAATTTAGGCCAGTTCCTCCAGATTTAAGAGTTATTAGAAATACATTTGTGTCATCTATATTAAATTTGTCTACAAGTTCCATTCTTTTTTTAGAGGATACACTTCCATCAATTACGAATGTTGAGATGCCATTGTTGGTAAATTCTCTATTAACTATATCTAAGGCTGTTTTATAGCTTGTAAATAAAAGTATTTTATGGCCATTTTTTATTATGTCTTTTGTTAATTCAATTAAGTGCTCTATTTTTGAGCTTTCACCTTCATATTCGTCATAAATTATTTTTGGATCTATGCATAGTTGTCTAAGTCTAGTTAGTAATTGGAGAATTTTAAAGTTTCCTTTTTTAAATCCTTCTCTAGCTATTATTTCATCCATTTCTTTTTTTGTCTTTTCAAGTTCTACTAAATATAGTTTTTTTTGTTCTTTAGTTAGTTCAATATATATGTTATTTTCTATTTTATCTGGTAGTTCTTTTACTACATCTTTTTTCTTTCTTCTCAATATAAATGGTGATATTTGTTTGTTTAAACTACTAAGTGATTTTAAATCTTCTTCATTTATGTCTTTTATACTATATTTCTTATTAAATGAGACTAGATTAGCTAGATATCCTGGCATAATAAAATCAAATATGCTCCATAGTTCTAGTACTGAGTTTTCTAGTGGCGTTCCTGTTAAAGCGATTTTTGTATTAGCTTTCAGACTTTTTATTACTTTTGTCATACCTGCGGTAGGATTTTTAATATTTTGTGCTTCATCAATTGCTATTAGTTCGAAGTTTATATTCATATATTCTTCTTTATCTTGTCTTACTAAACCATAAGTTGTTATAAGCACATTAATATTATTTAAATTTTCTAAGTCTTCTTTTCTTTTAGTTCTATTTTCTGCTAATACTTTATATTTTATTTCACTTCCAAATTTATCAAATTCATTTTTCCAGTTATATACTAAAGAAGTGGGTGCGACTATTAAAATTAAGGCATCTTTTTTTTCTTTTAGTATTTGTTTTATGAAATTAATCAATTGTATAGATTTTCCTAATCCCATTTCATCTGCTAAGATTCCGCCAAAACCACATTTATAAATATTATATAACCATTTTACGCCTATTTGTTGATAGTCTCTTAGTGTTTCTTTTTCTTTTTTAGTGAATTGTATTTTTGTTTCTTTATATGAATTAAATTTATTAATTAAGTCATCAAAAAGATTATTAGTTTTGATTATATGGTATTTATCGTTCTTGACACTGTCTAAATATATTGCACGGTATTTAGGTATAATTCCTTGACCATTTTTAATATCTTTATTTGATAATTCCATATCTTCAACTAGAGCATCTAATTCTTTTAAATCTTCTCTTTCGCTTAGATTAATTATGTCTCCATTTTTTAAACGATAATATTTTTTGTTGGTTTTTAAATTTTCTAATATATTTACTATTTCACTTGGTTTTATTTCACCTAGATCAAATTCATATTTTAATATATTATCTTCGCCTATTGAAAAACTTGAACGAATGTTATTTTCTTTTAGTATATTAGTTTTCTTTATTTTATCTGATGTAAATACTTCATATTTTTTTGCTAGTTCAGTTAGATTTAATTCTATAAAATCACCTATTAAATCTATATCACTTATATAAATTTTTTGATTTTCTACTTCGAATCCATAGCTTAATAGATCATTAATTAGTTCATCTTCTGTTTCTTTATCTCTAATTATTTTTGTGTTTTTTTCAAAGTAATTTATAGTTTCGCTATTATATATTAGTTTTATTTCACAAGTTATTAAATCTTCTAAAAAATCTAAATATATTTCTATTTCTGGTTTTACTCCTAACATTATTTTATCTTCTAAAGAGGAGTCTATTTTTACATTATTTTTTACTAAAGGTAATATTCCTTCACTGAATAATTCTAAATCTTCTTCTTTGAAAGTAATTTCATTTAACCTACTATTATGCATTAATTCAATTATTCTAGAAATCTTTTGGGGTAATATGTATAAAGTATCATCTTTAATTACATAGGTAAAAGATCTTTCTAAGAAAATTACATCTTTTGTTTTTATCTCCAATTTATAAATATCATTGTCTTTGGTTAAATTAATATTAAATGGGTTTTCTGTTGATATATTGTTTATTTTAATGTTGTTATTTATCATAAACTTTTTATTTTTTAATTTAGATATTAGTATTGATATTTTTTCTATTGGAATTAACATATTATTACCATTACTATAGTAGAAATTATTGTTTTTTATTTCTAAAAGACTGTCTAATATTTCTTCATCTGTTTTTGAAAAATAGTGTTTACTTGGATCATAGGTAAAGTCTTTTCCAAAGTAAATTTCTTCATTTTTATTTTCATAAGCTTTTAGAAAAGCACTTAGTTTATTTGTCATGCTATATAGTTTAGTTTCGCCTATTTTAAATCTTAATCCAACAGTTTGGTGGTAACCTCCATAAAATTCTAAGCAAGCTTCTAAAGTTAATTGTTTTTTTAGTTTTATTTCATTTGATTTTGGTTTCGTATAGAATTCTTTTAGTATTTCTTTTGATATTCTAAGGCTTTTTTCTTCAGGAGTAGTATCACTAGTTAATTCATTAAAATTTAGAAGAACTGCGGCTATATGTTTACATGTCCCTGTAGACTCATATGCTCGGCATGAACAAGCTCCATAAGTGTATTTTTTATCTCTTTCTGAAATTGTTACATCATAATAATCATAACTAGATTCTGATTCTACTTCAAACTCATGATAAGTTATGCTTCCTATTTCAGTTGATTCGATATATCTTATATAATCTAGTAAATAATTTTTTCCTCTTATAAATGCATTACCACCTACAAGATTTCTTATTTCAATTTCATTTAAATTCATTTATAATACTTCCTTTTTTCATTTCAATTGTATCATATGTCATAATCTTTTAAAAGAAAAATGGGAATTTATCCCATTATATTTTGAATTCATCAAAGAAATCACTCATTGTCATTGTTTCATATATTTCTTCTTTTTCTTTTTGTATTTCTTTCTTAGATTCTTCACTTGTTTCTGCCGGTTTAATAATTTCTTCGCCAGGCGCTTTTGTTGTTTTGTCATTAATTACTTTTAATCTAGCTTCTTTATATATATTTTCTATATTTTCTTTATCTATTAAACTACCTGTAGAAGATTTTTCCATTATGTTTATATCACTAGATTTTAGTATTTTTATTTCATCTTGAATTATTCCATAATTAGTTTCTCTACTACCAGGATATGTTTTAATTATAGAGTAAGTTTTTGATTTTGGACTTTTTAGAATATTTTCTCCTTTTAAACTACGTTTGCTATATTCAATATCTTTTAAATGAATTCTTTTGGCTGTGTTTTGATCAGTAAATATTGATATATATTCATGGGCTTCGTTTGTTATGAATCCATTAGTTACTTCGTCGTTTACTAGTTTTATTCCTTTTACACCGCTTGTTTTAAGTCCTACTATTGGTATTTCTTCTTTATCGAATTTTAGCGCAAAACCATTTTTAGTAATTATGTATACGTCACCATCATTGATACTAGATGATACTAATTCATCTTCATCTTTAAGTTTAAATATTACCATTGGTTTACTATATCTAGTTACTGGAAGGTTATTTAGTTTTGTTCTTTTTACATTACCATTTTTACTAAATAATGTAAGTGTTCTTTCGTCAAATGATTTGATTCCAAATGAACTTATTATCTGTTCTCCTTCAGTTAAAGTAATATAAGTGCTTACATGTTTTCCAATTTCTTTATATTTTACTTCAGATAAATCTCTTACTGGTAAATAGCAATAATTTCCTTTATTTGTTATGAGTATTATAGTATCTATGTTGTTTATTTTGTACAATCCGATTAAGTAATCGCCTTCTTTTAAGCCAAATTCGCCTTCTTTACTTTGATTGTAGCTTTTTATGCTCATTTTTTTAATGTATCCGCTTCTAGATATGCTTATAATAAAGTCTTCTTTAGGTATCATGCTTAGCTCGTCTATTTTTATTTCTGTAATTTCATCTTTGATTATTGTTCTTCTTGGTGTTGCATATTCTTTTTTAATGTTTCTTAGTTCATCTTTCATGACACCTTTTAGTATTTCTTCGTCACCAATTACACTTCTTAAATATTCTATTTGTTTAATAAGACTGTTATATTCATTTTGTAAGTCAGTAACATCCGTATTAGTTAACTTATATAATTGCATCATTACTATAGCTGTCGCTTGGTCTTCAGTAAATGTATATTCTTTAACTAAATTATTAATAGCATCTTGTTTATTTTTACTAGCACGTATAGTTTTTATTACTTCATCTAATATATCTAATGCTTTTATAAATCCTTCAACTATATGCATACGTTTTAATGCATGATTTAAATCAAAGTTACATCTATTTAATACAACTTCTTTTTTGTGAGAAATAAAGGCATCTAAAATTTCTAATATTCCTAAGGTTTTAGGGCGTCTATTAACTATAGCAACTACATTAAAATTATAATTTATTTGTAATTCTGTATTTTTAAGTAAGTAATTTATTATTAATTCTGTGTCTGCATCTTTTTTTAATTCTATAACAAGTCTTGCCATGTTGTTTTTATCAGATTCATCTATTACGTCTACTATTCCATCTATTTTTTTATCTGATTTTATATCTTCTATTTTTTTCTTAAGACTTTCTTTTAAAACTTCGTAAGGTATTTCTTTTATTAATATTTGATTTTTACCTTTTTCTTTAATTATTTCAAAGTTAGCTTTTAGTACAACTTTTCCTTTACCTGTTGTATAAGCATTTATTAAGCCTGCTTTTCCTTCTACTACTCCGCCAGTTGGAAAGTCTGGACCTTTTATTATTTCTAAAATTGTGTCTAATCTGCAATTTGGTGAATCTATTCGTTTTATTGTAGCATCTATAACTTCTCCTAAGTTATGTGGTGGAATATTTGTAGCATATCCGGCCGATATACCTGTTGAACCATTAACTAGTAGATTTGGAAAATGTGCAGGTAGGACTGTAGGTTCTAGTAGTTCATCACTGTAGTTAAGTGCCATTAGAACAGTATTTTTATTTATGTCTTCTAGCATTATATTAGAAATCTTTGACAATCTAGCTTCTGTATAACGGCTAGCAGCTGGACCATCTCCATCTATTGAACCGTTGTTTCCATGAATTTCTACTAGAGGATCTCTCATTTTCCATACTTGAGATAGTCTTACCAAGGCATCATAAATCGCAGAGTCTCCATGTGGATGGTAATTACCCATTATGTCGCCTACTGCTTTAGCACTTTTTCTAAAAGGCTTGTCATAAGTATTATGAGATTCATGCATTGAATAAAGTATTCTTCTTTGAACTGGTTTTAATCCATCTCTTACGTCAGGAAGTGCACGGTCTTGAATTATGCTTTTTGAATATCTTGCAAATCTATCTCCCATAATTTCTTCTAGAGTATAGTCATAAATTTTTTCTACTATATTTTCTTTTGTTTCTTTTTTCATCACTACCTCCTAAAGTCGTCTTCTAAAGTAAAGTCTACATTTTCTTCAATCCATTCTTTTCTTGGATCAACTTTATCTCCCATTAAAACACTTACTCTTTTTTCTGCAAGCATTGCATCTTCTATGTTAACTTTAATTAAACTTCTTTTAGATGGATCCATTGTAGTTTCAAATAATTCTTCTGCATCCATCTCACCTAGTCCTTTAAAGCGATTTACTTTATAGTTTCCTTTTATTGTTTTCTTTTTTTCTGCAAGTTCTTCATCTGTTCCTATGTATTCTTTTGTTTTGGCATATTCGATTGAATATAATGGTGGGTTTGCAACAAATATCATTCCTGCTTCTATAAGAGGACGCATGAAACGATAGAAAAATGTAAGTAAAAGTATTTGTATATGTGCTCCGTCATCGTCGGCATCGGTCATAATAATTATTTTTCCATAATTTGATTCACTTGGATTACATGAAGAACCTATTCCAGCACCTATAGTTTGAATTATTAAGTTTAACTCTTCGTTTCCGTTTATATCATTACTACTTGCTTTTTCACAATTTAATACTTTACCACGAAGTGGCAATATTGCTTGTATTTCTCTATTTCTGCCAGTTTTAGCTGAGCCTCCTGCTGAGTCTCCTTCGACTAAGAAAAGTTCATTTTTTTCTTTTATTTTTCCAGCAGCTTTTGTTAGTTTTCCATTTAATATTTTATCTTTTCCTGTTTTAGATTTTCCATTTCTTGCTTCTTCACGAGCTTTTCTTGCTGCTTCTCTTGCTGTTTTGCTTTTTAATGCTTTATCTAATATTAAGCTTGCTACTGTTTTATTTTCTTCAAGAAAGTAAGTTAATTTTTCATATACTATACTTTCAACAACACTTCTTGCTTGAGGAGTTCCTAATTTTCCTTTAGTTTGTCCTTCAAATTGTAAAAGTTCTTCTGGTACATTTACACTTATTACAGCAGTAAGTCCTTCTCTTGTGTCACTTCCTTCAAGTTGAGTATTTTTTCCTTTTAATAGATTATTATTTTTTATATACTCATTGAAAACTTTAGTTATAGCTGACTTATATCCTGCTTCATGAGTTCCTCCATCTATAGTTTTTACATTATTTACAAATGAGATTATTGATTCATTGTATGAGTCTGTATAACACATTGCGATTGCAACTTCTATTCCGTTTTTTTCTCCTCTAATGTCTATTGTTTTATGTAAAGCTGTTTTATTGTTACACATATATTCTACAAATGATACTAATCCATTTTCATAATGAAAAGTGTTACTTCTTTCTCCTATTTCATCAACTATTTCAATAGTTAAATCATTTATTAAGAAAGCTGATTCCTGCATTCTTTCTTGAATTGTACTATAAGAGAATTTTGTTGTTTCAAATATTGTTTCATCTGGCCAGAATTCCACGGTTGTTCCTGTACCTTTAGTGGTACCTATTTGTTTCAAAGGAGAGTCTACTGTTCCTCCATCTTTAAATGATATTTGATAAACACATTTATCTCTTTCAATAGTAACTATCATTTTTTTTGATAAAGCATTTACAACGCTGGCTCCTACTCCATGTAGACCTCCGCTTACTTTGTAACCTCCGCTTTCAAATTTGCCTCCTGCATGAAGTACTGTGTAGATTACTTCTGGTGTGGTCATTCCACTTTCATGCATGCCGCATGGTACTCCTCTTCCTTTATCAGTTACTCTTATACTTCCTGATGATGTTATTACTACTTTGATATAATTTCCATGCCCATTAATGGCTTCATCTACAGCGTTATCAACTATTTCCCATACCAAATGGTGTAGTCCTCTTTTATCAGTTGAACCTATATACATTCCTGGTCTTTTTCTTACTGCTTCTAGACCTTCTAGAATTTTTATAGAATTATCATCATATGCCATCTTTATCACTCCTACTTTAATCATTATACAAAATGTTTATTATGCTGTAAAGTGTATGTATATACTTTACTATTTTTTCATCCTAAATTTAATATATCACAATTATTTTTGTTTTGCAAAATTAAGATTTAAAAAAATATAAAAAATCAGATTATTATTTCTGATTTATCTTTTATACTATATTTATTCCATTATATGAAAGTAAGAACATTATAATTGTCCCGATTAAGAGAAAAGGTCCAAAAGGAATTATTTTTTCTTCATTCTTTTTTATTAAAATAATGCTAAATATAAGTCCTAATGTTGATGAAATAAGCAAGCTTGTTATTCCATCTATTATTCCTAATGTAAGTCCAACTAGTAGCATGAGTTTTACATCTCCACCACCAAGACTTTCTCTTTTAAACACTTTATCTCCAATATATTTTATTCCAAGCATTAATAGAAACATAGTTAGTGCACTGGCGATAAAATAAATAATATCTTTATAGTTAATATAAAATAAATATACTATTAACTCAGCAATTATACTGATAATAATCACACGATCACTTATGTAATAATATCTTAAGTCTGTAACTATTGTTATATTTAAAGCACTTATAAGTATTAAACTTATGAAGAATTCTAAGCTGAGACTAAAATAGATATAGCTAAGAGTAAAAAATATTCCTGTTAATAATTCTGTTAGAAAATAGAATATACTTATTTTTTCATTACAGTAAGCACATTTACCTTTTAAATATATATAGGAAAAAAGTGGTATGTTCATATACCACTTTAGTGGTTCGTTACAGTTAGGACAGAAGCTATTAGGCTTAATTGTACTTATTTTATTAGGTATTCTGTATCCTATGCATGCATAAAAACTTCCTAAGCATATTCCCAGTAAAAATAGCATTATACAAATTAATATTTCCATAATTCCCCCTTATAAATTTTATTTTTGGAATATTTCTGAGCTTATTGAGTACATTGGTACTAATATTGAAATCATTATTCCACCTACTACTACAGCAAGTACAATCATTAGAATTGGTTCAACTAAACTTTTTAAGGTATTCGCTAGTGTTCTTTGTTCACGTTGATAATATTCGCTTACTTTTTCTAGCATAGTAGATAATTCACCTGTAGATTCACCTGTTGTGATCATATAATATGCAAGCGTTGGAACAGCCCAGTTGTCTTTAAATGACAGACTTATTTTTTCTCCACGTAGTAAGTTTGAGATTGTATCATACATTAACATTTTATAAAATTCATTTGTTGTGATTTTACTTAGTATGTCTATACTATCAGTTAGCAAAATATTATTTTTATTAAGTACAGCAAATGTTTTTGCGAATAAATTCATTTCATTATATATTATAAGTTTTCCTACAACTGGAAGATGCATATAAATATATTGCATAAATGTTCTAAATGCCTTAACTTTTTTATATAAGAATCTGTATATTAATGTAGCTAGTATTATTCCTAAAAATATAAATACTAAATTCTTTTGTAAGAAGTCTGATGTATTTAACATGAATAAAGTTAATCCATTTATTTCAGCTCCTAATCCATTATATACCTCTTCAAACTTTGGTACAATATATATCATCATAAATGAGATTACAACAACAGAAAATATAAATATAATTGATGGATATGTTAAAGCACCTATCATTTGTTTTCTTGTTATTTCTTTTTCTTCATAGTAATTACTCATATCATCAAGAGTACTTTCTAGATCACCTATTAATTCTGCTGCTTTGACCATGTTTATTAATAATGGCGGGAATACATTTCCTTGTTTTTTTAAACCTTCACTAAATGATTCACCAACAGATAATTCGTATATAACTGAATCATAAACTTTTCTATATTTTTTTCTTTTATCTTGCTCTGCTAGGATTTTCACTGCATCAGTTAATGGAATACCAGCTTTAATATAAGTAGATAACTGTGCTAGCCAGAAAATCAAGTCTTTGTTGCTCATTTGTTTTTCTAAATATTTACTTTCACCATGAACAAAGTTAATCCACCAATTAGTTTTGATTTCATAAACTTCATGTCCTGCATCTAACAAATATGAGTGAACATCAAGTTTAGATAAAGCTGCAAAGTAACCTTTTATTAGTTTTCCGTCTTGGTTTCTTGCTAAGTATTGATAAGTTAATTTCTTTTCTGTTCTTTCAGCATCCTTACCAAATTTATCTATAAGTAGAACTTCAAGTTCTCTTTCTTTTTTATTTCTATAATGTTTTACAATTGATAAGTTATTCCATTTGTTTATAAAGTACTCTTTAATTTTGTTAGGTGTATGTTTAACAAAATACATAAATCTTTCGTAAAATTGCTTTAGTTTTTTTGCTATTAGATCAAAAAAGTCACTAAAAGAATTTACAATAAATATTGGAAATTCATAGAATATGATTTTAAGGGATTTATAGAATCCTGTTACAATAGATTTTCCTAAGTAATATATTTCTCTACCAATAATTTTTAAGAAATAATTATAAACTATTTCTCCTAATTTAATTGTAAATATACCAATCCATTTTAACACAAATATTATTGCATAGAATATGTAACTAAAAAATGTTATTAATTTTGTAAATACAAAATCAAAAGTTTTAAAGAGTCCTAGTGAAGCATAACTAAATGTTCTATATGTTTCTTTCCCTATTAATAATAAAATTTTATATATTAAGATAAAGAACCATTTTATTAAGGAAAGTATATATGATCCGATTTTATTAAAAAGATTAGTAACCTTCTTCACGTTATACCTCCTCTTATTCTTTTACTATAATTAAGTATAACATATCTATTTTAAGATTTAAAGCACTATTTTTTGAGGTTTACTAAATCTTTATTATAATTTATTTATTCTTATTATATATTCTAATTGTCGTTGATTTAATAGTAGCAATATTAGAAAAATAACACCAAGTTATTGTTTGTTTGATGTCCAATCATATTTAGGTAAACATTTAGATTACTAAATGCTTCCTTATATTTATTTTAGCAAAGATTATTATTTTTTAAATATAAATTCAAGTTTTCTATGTTTATTTAGGAAATATTTATCTTAACTTTAATATAATATTATAGGTGATAATATGGCACTTGAAGGTGGAAGTTTATTAAAAGGACTTAATTTAACTAAGATTGTAAGTGGTGTTAATAATACTTTAAATATAGTTAACAGAGCTATTCCAATTTATAAACAAGTTACTCCTATAGTTAAAAATGTCAGAAGTGCCTTTAATACAGTTGGTAGTATAAAAGAAGCAAGTAAAGAAGCTAAAGCGAAAGAATTAAAAGCAATGGAGAGGCCTGTTAGTGTATTTAAAAAAGCTAATAATACTGAAGATAGAGGTAATGTAAATTTAGATACACTTACATTTTTTCAATAGTAAAAGAATGACAATTTTTAGTCATTCTTTAATTTAGTTTTCTACGGTTTTGTTCTAAGAAATCTAATGCATCTTTCAATTCTATAATTTCATCTTGAAAGTCTTCGCGTTGTTTTGATGATAGATCAGAAGCTAGACAGAATACATTTATACCATACTCAGTATTACCAGCAAAAATATCTGACCAATGAGGACTAGATAATATAGGTTTAAGTGTAATTTTATTATTTCTTACTACTACAGTATATGCACAAACGCCATCATGAGGCAAAAAGTTGCCAACTATGGGCATTATTTCAGTACTGTCAGTAACATATATTCTAGTTCCATCTAAATCATAAAATTCTTGTATTCTTTCTTTTTTATCTGAATATAAACGTATTTCTTCTATTGTTAAAGCTTTATCTTTTAAACTTACTTGTAAGTATTTGGGCAAATCTTCTAATTTAAACCAAATCAGTTTTTTATCTACTATTTTACTAGATAAAGGACCTAGTAAGAATTCTTTTAGCATTCCATTATGATTCATATATCGTTTATAACCTCTTCCTAATCTAGGAACATGTTTTTGATTTACAAATAAATCATTATCATTCATAATATCACTCCCTGTCTTTATAATTTTCTAAAATTATTAGTTTATTTTTTATTTCTTTTTTAGAATGATTATTTGGTATTTTTTCTATTATTTTTTTGTATTTATTTATTAATAGTTCATTTCTTTCTTTTAATAATTCAATATTTCGATGATTTACTCCTATAAGTTCTTCTTCTTTAGTATATGTTTTATTACCTTTTTTAAATACTATTAAATTGTAATATTTACTTCTTTCTTTTATTATTTCTTCAATATATGAAATATATCCTAAATTATTCATTTCTCTTCTTAATATATCATGATTATTGTTAGAAATTGTTATTATTTTATTAAAAGATTTATTGGTATTAGATAATATATCTAATATTAAATGTGTGCCCATTCCTGCTAATACCACTGTGTAATTTTCTTCTTTTTCTTCTAAAGTTATACCATTACCTACTCTAAAAGTTATGTATTCTTTTAAGTTATCTTTAATTCTATTTTCTGCATTTTTTATAATATTCTCTTTTAAATCACTTGCTATACTATATATTTTTCTTTTGGCTAATAGTTCACTTAGTTCTGCTTGATCACAGCCTACATCTATTACCTTTTCATTGTCTTCAATATATGAAGATATTTTTTTTATTCTAATCAATTAGAAAATCCTTTAATTTTTTAGCACGTGATGGGTGTCTTAATTTTCTTAATGCTTTTGCTTCTATTTGTCTTATTCTTTCTCTTGTTACACCAAATTTTTTCCCAACTTCTTCTAAAGTATGGCAAGTGCCATCGTATAGTCCAAAACGTAATTCTAAAACTTCTTCTTCTCTTTTTGTTAATGTTTGTAGCACACCTTTTAATTCTTCTTTTAGCATTTCATAAGTAGTATATTCTTCTGGAGACATTGTTCTTTCATCTGCTAGGAAGTCTCCTAAATGCGAATCATCTTCTTCGCCAATTGGTGTTTCTAAACTTACTGGATCTTGACTTATTTTTCTTATTTCTACTACTTTTTCTATAGTTAATCCCATTTTTTTTGCTAATTCTTCATCAGTTGGTTCTCTATTTAAATCTAGAGCCATTTGTCTTTCTATACGCGCCATTTTATTTATTGTTTCAACCATGTGTACAGGAACACGAATAGTTCTAGCTTGGTCTGCTAATGCACGTGTTATTGCTTGACGAATCCACCATGTAGCATAGGTACTAAATTTAAAACCTTTATCATAATCAAATTTTTCAACTGCTTTCATTAGGCCGATGTTACCTTCTTGTATTAAGTCTAGAAATAACAGTCCACGTCCTACATATCTTTTTGCTATACTTACAACTAAACGTAAATTACATTCTGCTAGTATTCTTTTAGATTCTTCATCTCCTGCAGATATCTTTTTACTTATTTCTTGTTCTTCTTCTAAACTAAGCAGGCTTATTCTTCCTATTTCTTTTAAATACATTCTAACATTATCGTTAACACTCATGTCTTTTGATTCATTTGTTATTGCTTCTATATTTAAGTCTGGTGCTTCAGTTAAAAGGTTTGCATCAGAATCATCTTCGTCTTCGCTTCTTACTTCTATCTGATTGTCGCTTAATGCATTGTATAATTCATCTAAATTATTACTATCTAGTTCTAAGTCATTTGTCTTTTTTGCTATTTGTTCATATGTTATATATCCTTGTTTTTTTCCTGTTTCAATTAATTCTTTTAATCTTTCATCAAATGTTTTTATATTATTTACCATTTTAGCACTTCCTTTTTCATATTTGCAATTCTACTTGCTAGTCTTTTTTTCTCTTCAATGTCTATTGTGTTTTTCTGTTTTTCTTTTAGCGAATTTATTTGTTTTTCTACCCTTCTTTTTTTTATATTTGTAATATAATTCTCGACCTCTTCCATTGTGTATTCATCAATTTGTTTAAAAGATGTAACTTCATTTAATGTATTATTTAATTCCGGATTACCGATAGTGTAACAAATGTAGTCCGCATAGTCAAAGGTTTTATTTTTTTCTTTATAAGAAATTATTGAAGAAGCTAATACTCTTCTTTTATCATCATTCATGTATCCAAGATGATTTTCATAATAATTTATTAGTTCTTTATTGTTTAGCATTAAATATAAAAGTCTTATTTCACTTATGTCATATTTATCATATTTTTTTGGTTTTAGAGGTTTTGAATCATGATTAGTTTCTTCTTTATTTTGAATTTTTGGAATTATTCTACTTCTTATTAATTCCTCGCTTATATCATATTCTTTTGACAACCATTTAATTTTGACTTCTCTTAGTATTTCGTCTTCTATATCATTTATTAAATTTATTGCTTCTTTTAAGTAATCACTTAGTTCTTCAGCGTTAGTTAAGTCTTTGTTTTTTCTTAAATAATTTAATTCAAAGTCTATAAAGCTTACGCGGTTTTTATAAGCATTATCGAAAGTATCTTTTCCTTCTTTTTCTATTAATTCATCTGCGTCTTTGTGATTTTTAAATATTATTACTGTAGGGTTTATTCCTATGCTATTTAACATACGTCCTATAGTGATTGTAGCTATTACTCCTGCATCATCTTGATCTAAATTTAGTACTACATTAACTTTTAAATTTTTTAATATTTCTAAGTGTTCTTTAGTAAATCCAGTTCCCATCAGTGCAACTACATTATCGTATCCTATTGTATGAAGTCTTATAACTTCCATGAATCCTTCACTTATTATGATTTCTTTTTTCTTTCTTATTGTCTCCTTAGCTCTCCAGAAATTGTATAAAATTGTTCCTTTTTTAAATATTACTGTTTCTTTGCTGTTTATGTATTTAGGATTATTTGATTCTTCATAAATTCTTCCACTAAAACCTACTGGATTTCCATGGTTATCTTTTATTGTAAACATTATTCTGTTAATAAAGATGTCTTTTGGGCCAATTCGTGCGAGACCTATATCTATTAGTTTTTCCACATCATGCTTTTTAGCAAGACTTGCTGATAGGCCATCATTAAGACTTAAGCCTATGTCAAAGTAATCTATAATTTCTTTAGTAAGGTGGCGATTACTTAGATAAGCTCTTGCTTTTTCTCCTCTTTTAGTGTTTAAATTATTTTTATAAAAAGAAGTAGCTATGTTATATATGTCATAGTATTCTTTGTATGGACTATTTTGGTTTTTATTTTTTGTAATGTCTAATTTTATTCCTGCGTTTTTTCCTAATTCTTCAATAGCTTCAGAAAACGAAATTTTTTCATAGTTCATTACAAATGTAATTACATTTCCAGTAGCGCCACATACAAAACATCTATATATTTGCTTTTGCCTGCTTATTGACATTGAAGGAGAATGATCATCATGAAATGGACAAACTGCAAAATGATTTTTTCCTTTTTGAATTAAGGGTAAATAACTGCCGATTACATCAACTATATCATTAGATTCTCTAACTTTTTTTATTGTTTCATCACTGATTAATGCCATTTTTATTACCCTCCTAATGCTTTATACGACAAAAAAATCAAAAATGCTTTTTTTAATTGGCTTTTTTGACTTATTTTTTTATTTATATCCACCTATTACTGTTTTATTTTCGCTTACTACAATAAATGCATGTTCATCAATATTAGTTACTATTCTTTTTAAATCATTTACTTTTTTATTTGTTGTAGCAACAAAAATCATGAATTTATTACTTATTAAATCTTTTCCTTTTATTTTACTTACACTTACTGCGAAGTTACTATCAATCAGTTCTTTAATTATTTCTTTCTTTTCATTTACTACTATATTAACTGATACATTCGTTGTTATAAATTTATCGGTTAAAAACATTCCTACATATACTCCTGATGCATATCCTAAACTATAAGAAATTGCAATTAGTAATAAATTATTTGAAGCAGAGTCTAGGGCTTCTCTTACAATTAAGAACCATACGAATACTTCAAAAAAGGCTAAAATAAATGCAAATAATGTTTTATCTCTAACTACCATTACAGTTCTCATTGTCGCTAGTGATGTATCTATTATTCTTACAAAAAATATTACAATACACAATATTATTACATTATTCATTTATATCTACCTCTTCAAATATTTTCCCATCTTTTAAAACGTATTTTTTTGTTATTATATGTTTAAAGTATTTATCTTCTTCTTCAAAAATTAATATGGTTTTCTTTTTACTTAGTTTTTTTATTAGATTTTCTAGAATATCTAAGTCTTCTTTTTTTAAATATGAAGGTATATCGTAAAACATTATTATTTCACATTTTGTAAGTAAAGTTCTTGCAATAGATATAAAATATTTATCTCTTTGTGATATATCATATATATTTGTACTTAGTTTGTGTTTATATTCATTATTTA
This sequence comes from uncultured Bacillota bacterium, assembly GCA_947644695.1. Lineage (GTDB taxonomy): Bacteria > Bacillota_I > Bacilli_A > RF39 > UBA660 > MGBC139354. The sequence goes on from CANSAJ010000001.1 coordinate 90,194, forward strand.
TTTTTTCTAGGATTCCTATTTCTTTTAAAACTTCTTTTATTTCTTTTTGATGTTTGTTTACTATTTTTAAATTTTCTTTAATAGTACCTGAAAAATATTCAGGAGAAGATAAAATATAATTAACATTGTTATTATGAGTTTTTTTGTTGTAGTTTAATATATCTAGTTTATCTATTAATATTGTGCCATGATTTGGTTTTATTATTCGTCTTAGTAAATAAAAGATTGCTTTCTTTCCACTTTTAGTAGAACCTTTAAATAGAACTATATCTCCTTTTAAAATATTTAAATTTATGTTATCTAATTTACTAGTGTTATGTTCTTTATAGGCTGGAACTGAAACATTATGAAAATCTATTTCACCTTTTATATCATCTGTATCTATATTTCCAAATGAGAGTATGTCTTTTTCTTCAAAATTTAATATTAAATTTACACGATTTACACTTATACTTATAAGTTTTAATTCTTTAATGACTGATAATAGTTCTGTACTGTTTGTTATAGTGTCTGTTATGTAAGATACTACAACTAAATATATTGTTAAATGAATTATATTATCTTTTAAGAGATATATCATTACTGCTGAGAAAATATATATTATTAATTTATAATATATATGAAAGTAATTATCTATGTAGCTAAGTTTTATATTGTAATCATTTAAATGTTTTAAATATTGTTTACTAGAATTAATATAATCTTCTTTCATTTTTTCTTCTATATTTAGATCATTTATAATATTTTTGGAATCTAATACTTTTGTAAAGTGTTCTAGTTCTTCATCGACTTTATTTTTTCTTTTTTCTTGACTTTTACTTAGCATCTTATTTAGTTTTTCAATTATGAATGTATTAAGTATTAATACTAGTAGTACTAATAAACATATAAATATATTTATATTTCCAACATATATAAGTGTCATTATTATAAAGACTAGATATCTCATTTGAGTGCATATTGTGTCTGCGAAATCTATAATGTCATATGTATCTGAATGAAAAATGTTTATTATTTTTTCTTTTGATGTTATTTTAAAATTAGTATCTTTAGCATTTATTAATTTATTATAAAAAGCTGTTTGTAATCTTAAATATGGGCCACTCATAAGTCTTGTAAAGTTTCTGTAATTTAAATCCCAGGATAAGTATCTTAAAATTCCTAGAATTAATACTAGTGTTATACAAAATAATGCATGAGAAAAGTTGCTATTGGCAAGACTGGTTGTTGCTTTTGCTGCAAATGCTGCTTCACAGAATGTACAAACTATGGGAATAATACAGGTTATTAGTTGAAAAAACCATATTCCTTTATCAGGTTTAACAAGCTTGTACCAATTTTTAAATAACTTATAATTTTCTTTCATAACAACACTTTCCTACTATAAAAATTATAACAATAGTATTTTGCAACTTCAAGAACAAAAGAAGAAATAATCTTCTTTATTCAAAAAACTTATTTAGTGGTACGTTTAGAACTTCACTTATTTTATATAAGTTATAAAGACTTATTCCTTTTGATGTTGATATTAAAAAAAGACATCAGTCTGTAAAGACTAATGCAAACTAATTTTTGGTAGGCATTCAGCAATGCTAAATGTTCCCTTTTTTATGAAGTTTCCTTCATTAAGTACATTTTATCAAATTATTTTATTTTATACAATATCATTTATTTAATTTATCGAATCTTCTAAATGCTTCGTTATCATCTAATTCTGTTCTAGATAGTTCATTAAATAAATCTTTTTGTGTTTTAGAAAGTTTAGTTGGCAATACTAAATTTAATATTATATAAAGATCTCCTGGTTTACCATTATGTACATTTGGCATTCCTTTACCTTTTACTCTTAGCATTTCTCCTGATTGACTACCTGATGGAATTTTTAGATCTATTTTACCATCTAATGTATTTATTACTTTAGTTGTTCCTAAAACAAGATCTGTCACTGTAACTGGTAGGTCAATATATAAATTACTTTCTTCTCTTTTATAAAGTGGATGAGCTTTTACTTGGAATTCTATGTATAAGTCTCCGTTTGGACCTCCATTTATTCCTGCTTCTCCTTTACCACTCATTCTAATTTGTTCTCCTGTGTCTATTCCCTTAGGTACGTCTATAGTGAATGTTTTTCTTTGTTTTACTTTTCCTTTTCCTCTGCAGTCTGAACAAGTCTTTTTAAAAGTGTATCCTAGACCATTACAATCTCTACAAGGTGATTTAGTCATAATAGTACCTATGATTGTTCTTGCTTGTTCTTGAACAATTCCGCTTCCTCCACAAGTGGAACACGTTGTTTTATCAAAGCCACCTTCTCCATTACAACTATCACAATTGTCTATAACATGAAGTGTTATATCTTTTTTAGCTCCATAAGCAGAGTCTTCAAAATCTATTTTTAAATTATATACTAAATCGTTACCTCGTCTTGCACGTGTTCTTTTTGAACCACCAAAGCCTCCCATGTTTCCAAATCCAAATGAAGAGAAGTCATTGCCTCCAAATAAGTCTTCAAAAATACTTGAAAAGTCAAATCCACTAAAGTCGTAACCTCCCCCGCCTCCAGCAGAACCTGCTCCTTGATTAAATGCAGCATGTCCAAATTGATCATATTTTGCACGTTCATTAGAGTCACTTAATACTGCATAAGCCTCTTGAGCTTCTTTAAATTTTTCAGGGCCATCTGGGTCTTTGCAAATATCTGGGTGATATTTTTTAGCTAATTTTCTAAATGCACTTTTGATTTCTGCTTCGCTTGCATTTTTATCTACCCCAAGGACTTCATAGTAATCTCGTTTATTCACTCTCATTCACCTCTTTATCATAGTATATATTCTTTAAATTTTCAGTTAAATCTTTAAAATAGTCTATAGCTTCTTTATAAACTAAACTATCTGTTAAATCAATTCCTAAGATTTTGAATGCTTCTTCTGGCCATTTGTCAGATCCTGTACTTAGGAATTTAATATAATTATTTAACATATTTTCGTTTCCTTTTAGTATTTCTTTTGCTACATTTATAGCAATACTTATAGATATTGCATAACTATATAAATAGAAATTCATGTAATAATGACTTCTAGTAATCCAACTTATACTATTTAAAGGATTAGAATTTATTTCTTTGCCATGATATTTTTCATAAGATTTTTCTACTAAGTTATTAAGATATTCTTTTGTAAGAGTTCCACCTTCATTAACTTTTGTATACATTTCTTCTTCTATTTTACCTTCTCTAGCAGCACCAAAGAGATTAGAGCTTATGACTCTTATCATATTTTCTATAGCTTCTATTTTTTCATCTTTGTTTTTAGAGTTTTTAATTATATATGAAGATAGTAAGCATTCGTTAGTTAGAGATGCTACTTCCGCCACTAAATTAGATGCATTTCTATATTGTAATGGGTTATTTTCCATTATAAATTGATGATGTATATTATGGCCTGATTCATGCGCTATTGTTGATATTGAATTTAAATCTCCGTTATAACTCATAAGTATTCTGGAAGCTTTAAGGCTTGTTGAAAATGAATAACCACCACTACATTTTCCTTTATAGCCCATGTAATCTATATACCTTTTTTCAAAAATTGTATTTAGTTTTTCTATGTATTCATTTCCTAAAGGTTTTAGTGATTCTTTTATCAATTTTTGTGCTTCTTCGATAGTATATTCTTTAGTGTTATTAAATAAATCAACTCCTAAATCATATAGTTCTAACTTATCTAAATTTAATATTTTCTTTCTTAATTTTAAGTATTCTTTTAATGAACCTGTGTTTTTTTCTACTGTTTCTACTAGCATCTTAAATACTTTGTTTTCTAGATTTAAACCAAATAGTTTGCATTCCCAAGCATTAGAAAATTTATGAAGTTTAGCAACTGCATTATTTCCTTGAACATATGAATTTAATAATCCTGCTGATACACCAGAGTATTCTTCTAATTTTCCAAATAATTTTTCATATGCTTCTTTTCTAATTTTTCTGTCTTTATTTTTAATTATACGATGGTAATTATTTATTGTAATAGTTTCTTCTTTTCCATCTATTATTATTTTTCCATAATTATGTTCTTTATTAATTAAGTCAGAAGATATATTAGAAAAGTTATTCATTTTGGAAGTTAATTCAGTTATTATATTTTCTTCTTGTTCAGTTAATATGTGGTCTTTGTTTCTATATATTTTGTCTAAAAATGGTTTATATTCTTTTAGTTCTTTATATTCCTTAAATAGATTTTTGTATTCTTTACTATCTAGATTTAATAGTTCTTCTTCAAAGAAACTAGTATTAGTTCCTATTTCACTAAATAAGTTATTTGATTTGGCTTTTCTTTCTATGTTGACAGAATTACCTAATTCTTCATCATTTTTAAGATAAGAATATACATATAAAATAAGAACATTTGCGTTTAATTCATTATATTTTTTTAGAAATAAATAAATTTCTTTTGGATCTTTAGTGCATCCTTTAAATTTTTTTAATGTTTTTATATCTTTTTTAGTAAGTTCAAATAATTTATTAAATTCATTATCATTTTTGAAGAAATCAGTTAAATCCCATTTATAACGCTCGGGTACTTCTTTTCTATTTTTATAATTATACATATTTTTCTCCTAAAAATTAAGGTTCTAGATTTACTAGAACCCTAGTTTATTTTTCTTCGTATTCAGCTTCTTTTACATTATCGTTTGTATTTGAATCTGCATTTTCATTGTTTGTTTGGGATTCTTTTGCTGCTTCTTCATATACTCTGGCACTTAGAGCCATAGCGCGTTCTTGTAATTTTTCTTTAGCAGTTTTTATAGCATCAATGTCTGTTCCTTCTAGAGATTTTTTAGCATCTTCGATTAAAGATTCTATTTCTTTCTTTTCATCGTCTTTTACTTTGTCTCCTAAATCTTTAACAGCTTTTTCTGCAGTAAATATTAATTGTTCTGTTTCGTTTCTTACTTCTGCTTCTTGCTTTCTTTTCTCATCTGCTTCTTTATTAGCTTCTGCTTCTTTCATCATTTTATCTATTTCTTCATCAGTTAGATTTGTGTTAGATGTTATAGTTATTTTTTGTTCTTTATTTGTTCCTAAATCTTTAGCTTTAACATTAACTATACCATTAGCATCTATGTCAAATGATACTTCAATTTGAGGTACTCCACGTGGTGCTGGTGGTATGTTTGTAAGTTGAAATCTTCCTAATGTTTTATTGTCTGCGGCCATTGGTCTTTCACCTTGTAATATATGTATGTCTACTGCTGGTTGATTATCAGCGGCTGTTGAGAATACTTGGCTTTTTGTTGTTGGGATAGTAGTATTTCTAGGTATTAAAACTGTCATTACGTTACCCATTGTTTCAATTCCTAAGCTTAAAGGTGTTACGTCTAAAAGTACTAGATCTTCTACTTCACCAGTAAGAACTCCACCTTGAATAGCAGCTCCCATTGCAACAACTTCATCTGGATTTACTTCTTTACTTGGTTCTTTTCCTAGTTCTTCTTTAACTAGTTCTTGTACCATAGGTATTCTAGATGAACCTCCTACTAATATAACTTTATCTATATCATTTTTAGTTAATTTTGCATCTTTTAATGCATTTCTAACTTCATTTCTAGTTGATTCAACTAAGCTTCTGATTAGGTCTTCAAATTTAGCTCTTGTAAGAGTTGTTTCTAAGTGAAGTGGTCCACTTTCTCCTTGAGTTATAAATGGTAGGCTTATACTTGCACTTACTACTCCTGATAAGTCTTTTTTAGCTTTTTCAGCTGCATCTTTTAGTCTTTGATTTGCTAGTTTATCTTTAGATAAATCTATTCCATTTTCTTTTTTGAATTCAGCAACTAAGTAGTCCATTACTGCTTGGTCAAAGTCATCTCCACCTAGTTTATTATTACCTGCTGTTGATTTTACTTCAAATACACCATCACCTAGTTCTAGTATAGATACATCGAATGTACCTCCACCTAAGTCATATACAAGTATTGTTTGACTTTTATCTTGTTTATCTAGTCCATAAGCTAATGCTGCTGCTGTTGGTTCGTTTATTATTCTTTCTACTTCAAGTCCTGCGATTTTACCTGCGTTTTTAGTTGCTTGACGTTCTGCATCGTTGAAGTATGCTGGTACTGTTATAACTGCTTTTGTTACTTTTGTACCTAAATATGCTTCTGCACTTTCTTTTAAATTCATCAAAATCTTTGCGCTTATTTCTTCTGGAGTGTAGTCTTTTCCTTCTAATGATACTTTTTCTTTAGTTCCCATTAATCTTTTAACAGAGCTTTTAGAATTTATATTTGTTAAAGCTTCACGTTTAGCTACATCTCCTATACGAAAGTTTCCATCTTTTACTGATACTACTGATGGAGTAGTTCTATTTCCTTCTGCATTAGGTATTACAGTTGCATTTCCTCCTTCTAGAACTGCTACGCAACTATTAGTAGTTCCAAGGTCTATTCCTATTATTTTACTCATATTTTATCTCTCCTTTATTTATTTACTTTAACCATCGCTGGTCTTATTAATTTATCTTTATACATATAACCTTTCTTTAGTACTTCTAGTACAACATTTTCAGGTTTATTTTCATCATGTTCTGTTAATACTGCTTCTGCATAATTTGGATCAAATTCTTTACCTTCAACTTCTATTTCTTTAACTTCTAAATTATTTAATATTCCTATTAATCTTGTATAGATCATTTTAAATCCTTTTAGGAAGTTACTTACTTCATCAGATAAGTCATTATCATCCATCATTATTGCACGTTCAAAGTCATCAACTACTTCTATTATTTGTTTGATTAAGTTTTCTCCTTCATATTTAAACATCATCATTTTTTCGTTTTCACTTCTTGTTTTGTAGTTAATGAATTCTGCTTGCAAACGCATGTTTTTATCAAGAGCTTCATTTAGTTTTGATTCTAGTTCATTTGTTTCTTTTTTACTTTCTACATTATCTGCATTTTCTTCTACAGAGCTTTCATTATTAACAGCTTCATTTATATATTCTTTTTCTTCAATATTACTTTCTTTAGTCTTCGCCATTATTATTTCCTTTCTTTTCTATTCTGTCTTTAATATATCCTAGCATTGTTAAGACTCTTTCGTAGTCCATTCTTTTTGGGCCAATAATGGCCAGAGTTCCTTCATCTCTTCCTGTTTTATATTTAGTTTTTATTACAGTTACATTATCATCGAGTTCTGTTTCACGACCAATATATACTTTAACCTCGTCATCAGTTTCTTCAATTTTACTCACTAAATCTTTACTTTCAAACTTACTTATAATGTTTTTAACATCATCAACTGTATTAAATTCTGGTTGTTTTAATATATTAGTTTTTCCTTCCCAGTGCACGTCTTTTCCATTTTGAAATGTACTTAATGCTTCATAAAAAGCATTGTATAAAACCTCATAGTTTTTTACGTAATTTCCTATAATAGGTTTTATTTCAAATTCTAGACGGCTTGAAACTTCGTCGATTCTTGTTCCCACCAACATTTTGTTTAGTAGTTCACTTGTCTTCTGTACTTCTTTTGGATCTACAGATTCAGATAAAATTATTTGTTTATTTTCAACATGTCCTTTATCTGTTATAAGTACTGCTACTGCTGATGTTTTAGTTAGTGGAATTACTTCTACTTTTTGTAATAAATTTTCTTTAGAAGCACTACCTAGTACTACTGATGTATAGTTAGTTATATCACTAATTATTTCGAGACTTTTTTCTATGGCACTGTTTAAATCAAGTTCATTATTGGAAAATATTCTTTGTAATTTAAGCATATCTTCACCACTGATTTTTTTTGGCTCCATTAGATAGTCTACATAGTATCTGTATCCTGCTTCTGAAGGAATTCTTCCAGAGGAAATGTGTTGTTTTTCTAGATAACCTAAGTCTTCAAGTATACTCATGTCATTTCTGATAGTAGCGCTTGATACTTTAAATTTCTTGCATAGACTTTTGCTGCCAACTGCATGTGCTGTTTTTATATATTCTTCTACTATAGATTTTAGAATACTTTTTTGTCTATCTCCTAGCATATACATTACCTCCTTTTAGCACTCTTTTGTTTCAAGTGCTATTTACATTATAATATTATGCATTAGCATTGTCAATATATGAGTGCTAATTTTACAAAAATAAAAAATCTATGCAGTTTAGACATAGATTTAGTAGTTATATATTTTATTAAATGAGATTTTTGTAGCAACTAAACTAGTAGGTTTTTCTCTATATTTATTTATTTCCTCATTTGTCATTTGCAAAACTAAGTTATCTGATTTTATTTCACTTAAGTTTTCTCCTAATGGATTAATCATATATTTAACTCTTTTTGCTGTTATAAATGATAAACTAAATATTGGTAAGAATAGAATAGCTGGTGGCAATACTAGTTTGTGAATTTCTTTTTTGTTTAATTTGTATCCTGATAAAGCTAATTCGTTACATACCTCCATTATAAATGATGCTTCCATGATTAGTCCAATTATAGATGTGGTAATCCACATAACATAGAATAATTCCATGAAAATAACCCCCTTATATGTACCATATTTTACCATAAAATTAGGTTTTTGTCAATTTTTTGTACTTTTTTTATTACTTTTATGGTTTTAGTATATGTTACTTTTGAGGATTATATACAAAAAACTTTATCAGTTTTTGATAAAGTTTATGATACTAATGTTCTCTTCGTTAGTTTTTTTGATGTTTCTCTTAGGATATCTTCTTCTGTAAGACCATATCTATCCATTATATAGTCTTTATTTCCGTCTATAATATAACCTATACATTTAGGAAGTACTTCATCTCTTATAAATAATTTACTGCCAGACATAGTTCTTATTGCTAATAATCTTTGGTCATCTCTTGCAATCCAGATTGGTCGATTACATACATATGACTTTATTATACCATATTCTGTCATTATAAATTTTGATGTTTTATCACAACTAATGGTTGGAAGTTCTAGTGAACAACTAGGTGTTTCTAGTTCATAAATTCTTCCATTATTCATTTTTGTTACATTAACAATTATGCCTTTAATTATTTGTAGTTCTAATTTTTTCATACAATACCTCTTTCCTTTCTAATACCCAAAACCCTTTATATATAAGGATTGATATTAATAAGAATAAAATGCCATGTATGAATAATATTAATCCTTATAGTTCTTTTTTATGCCGACTTAAAGAAGTGATAATCTAGATGTTTGTCTTTTAATTGCTTCTTTTGCCAGTTTTAGTAATTCTTCTTCTGTTAAACCATAACGATTTAATATATATACTTCATTATCTCCAAATTTTTCTATTTCGCAACGACTACTTATTCTGTCTTTAATAAATTCTATTTCACCACTTTGGCTTTGTAGTGCTAATAGTCTTTCATCATCATTTACTAAAGTTAATGTTTTGCCTTTTACTGCACTTTCAGCCGTTCCTAGCTCTCTTAGTAAAAAGTTAGACACTTCAGTATAGCGTATTATTCCTATATTAGAGTGAATACCATCTACTTTCAGTTCATAAATATGACCATTAGGTAATACTCGTACCCCAGTTATTACTGCTTCAGTTACTTTTAGATTTAAATCTTGATTCATTTTTTACCTCCTAAATGTATCTTTTTATCTCTATATTTTTATTCTATTATTTTTATTTGAATTTGTAAATATGTTTTTTCGTTTTTTTAAAAATCACAGTTTCCAGGTGTTCTAGGATAAGGAATAACATCTCTTATATTTTCTATACCTGTTAAATACATTATTAATCTTTCAAATCCCATTCCGAATCCTGAATGATAACATGTACCAAATCTTCTTAAATTTAAGTACCAATCCACTTTGTCTAGATCAACGCCCATTTCTTTGCTTCTTTGAACTAATTTGTCATAGTCTGCTTCTCTTTCACTTCCGCCCATTAGTTCTCCAGCTCCTGGTACTTCTAAATCTACTGCAGCGACTGTTTTTCCGTCTTCGTTTACTTTCATATACCATGCTTTGATATCCTTTGGCCAATTTGTTATGAATACTGGACCATTAAAGTACTCAGTTATATATTTTTCATGTTCTTTTGCTATGTCTTCGTTATAATCTGGAGTAAACTCCCATTTTATGTCAGCACTTTTTAAAATATCTATAACGTCATGATGGCTTATTCTTTTAAATTCAGAATTTATTAAACTTGTTAATCTTTCTTTTAGTCCATTACTTACAAATTTGTCACAGAATGCTATTTCATCCGGGCATTTTTCTAGTACATAATTAACTACATACTTTAGCATTTCTTCTTCGATATCCATAAGTTTATTTATATCACAGAACGCTATTTCAGGCTCTATCATCCAAAATTCGTTTACATGAGTTTTAGTGTTTGAGTTTTCTGTTCTGAATGTTGGCCCAAAGGTATATATTTTCTTATAAGCTTGCGCATATGTTTCTCCATGAAGTTGTCCTGAACCTGTAATGTATGCAAGACGTCCAAATAAATCTTGAGAGAAATCTACACTTCCATCTTTTGTAGGAATATTGTTCATATCAAGGGTAGTAAGTTTAAACATTTGGTCAGACCCTTCACAATCAGTTGTTGTGATTAATGGTGTGTGAACATAAACATAGTTATTATCTTGAAAGTATTTATGAATAGCGTCTGCGGATATGCTTCTTATTCTAAAAACTGCATTAAACAAGTTTGTTCTAGGTCTAAGATAAGCTATTTCTCTTAAGAATTCTCTTGTTGGTCTTCCTTTGGATTGTAAAGGATAGTCATCATCTACACCACCTATTAGGATTACATCACTTGCCTTTATTTCGTAAGATTGTCCAGAACCTTCTGATTCTATTAAAGTTCCTATTACTTTAACAGCACTTCCAATTCTTAACTCAGAGATACTATTAAAATTATTTAAATCATTTGTATAAACTACTTGTATATTATTAAAACAAGTTCCATCATTAAAATCAATGAATCCAAAATATGCTTGTTTTCTATGATTTTTTATCCATCCTTCAAGTTCTACAGTTTTGTTTAAATATTCTTTATAGTGTTCATGTAAATCTTTTAAGTCCATCTTAAATCCTCTTTTCTTTGTAAATATTTTTTATTATATCATTATTATTAATTTAAATCTATGCCATTTATACTTGTGTTATATATATAATTCTTTATTTCTTCCATATTATTAGTTTCGTAATAATCGATTAATTTTTTATAAAATTCACTTTGATTTTCTTGAGAGATAGATATTATTCCACATCCATTATCTATCATGATTTTGTTTGCGAATAACATCGCGACTCTTTTATTACCATCTATAAACATTTGTCTTTTCATTATATATAACATAATTTCTATTGCGATTTCTGTTTTTGTTTTTTCTTTGTTACTTAGTATTTCTTCTAATTCTTCTTTTATTTTGGTTTCTATAGGAAATAGTGGAGTCCACTTGGTACCTCCAATATTAACAGGAGTATGCCTTAGCACTCCTAAATCAGTATTTAATACTAATTTATCAGCGATTAACTTATGAATATTGCAAAGTAGAGTAAAATCTAATTTAATGTCTTCATTTGCTAAAATAAATTCCCATGCATATTTTAAATTATTAATTGCGACTATATCATCTACCTTTAACCCATTTACTATACCTCCATCATAAATGACTTGAGTATCTGGGTAAGTGACAGCAATGCCTTCAAGATTTGCACTTTTCCATATATAGTCTACAATATTTCTTTTAGCTATGAATACATTTTCTTCTCTAGTTAAATTGTATTTGTTTTTCATATTACCCTTGTATGATATATATAGTCAGTTACAAGAGAGATTTTGTATTTAATACTGAC
>CANSAJ010000002.1 GCA_947644695.1 uncultured Bacillota bacterium
CTAGAACAATTTCCTAAAATGACTAAATTTATTGAAAGTAAAATTAAAGATGATATGTTAATTTAAATATGAAGTGCAACTTCACACCATTGAAAAAGATATATGAATAAAAAGAAAGGAAAATTAAAGATAATAAATGATCTTCAGATACTATAGTTAATTATATGAAAACTCACAATAATTTTAATTGCTAAGAATTTTGCAAAATAGCCATACCAATTGTTTACAGTGTTATTATGTATAATATAATTAACGTAATCTAAATTTTTCGATTAATTAGATCTAAAGCTTTAATTTTTAATGGTGACATTTTAGTTAACTATCCAAAAGATTTAAAAAATGGTAAATTAGTTTCTATAAATGGGATTGTAATTGATAAAATTATTGAGGAGCTAGAGGAAGTAATTACTTATGGAACTCTAGGTAAAAGAAGAAGTGAACTTGAAAAGTATTTATTTAATTCTATTATTTTATTTGGATTGCCTTCTTTAAGAAAATATGATGAATTAACTTTTAAAATTCTAACTTTAGAGGGAAAAGAAGTAATAAAAATATTTAAAAAAGATGAAGAATATAAAGATAACTTTGATTATGATAAATTTCTTTATGGAGATAATGCAACTTTTAGAATAGAAGAAGATCCTTTAATTTATAATCATAGTTCAGTTCAACCAAAATTTAAAGAACAAATCGAAACAGCAGTAAATAATATGAGAAAATTGGATTTAACTAATATAAATAAAATAATTATTGATTTAAGAGGAAATACAGGTGGAAATTCTGCTTTTAATCAAATTTTAATGGATTTTCTATCTGAGCATAAAGATAAAATGTTAATTACATTAACTGATTATAGAGTTTTTTCAGCTGGTAGATATGCGTTAAGAGATTTAATTAATTTGGGAGCTGTAACTATAGGAGAAGAGATAGGAACACCTATAAATTGTTATGGAAATTCTAATTGGATTAATATAGATAACACTCATTTTTCTATATCAGAGCGTTATTTTTATCCACTTTGTAATATTGGAATTAAATCTAAAGAAGAATTTAAATTAAAAATGACAGAAGATATATTATTGCCTTATATATTTAAACCAGATATTTTAATTGAAGAAACAATAGAAGATTATATTTTAGGTATAGATACATATTAGAGTACGCAAAAAAATATGGTAAACAAGAAATATGATTAAGTTATGAATGAATAAATTAAATTGTAAAATAGCATTAATGTATCATGATATATAAAGAAATAAAAATTGTAAAATGATTGTGATGAAATATACTAATATGGAGGTTTTTTATATGAAAAAGATTGTAATAGCAGGGAGTGCTAAACTCCACGAGAAAGTAAGTGAATGGGTAAAATTTTTTGAGATTAGAAATTATGAAATATTAGATTATCCTAAGATAATAGAAAAAGAAAGATTTATGGAATTATATCCTATGGTTCATAAAAGTTTTTTTGAAAGTGTTACAAAAGCAGATGTATTATTTATTATGAATGAAGATAAAAATGGAATATCTGGTTATATAGGTGCAGAGGCTTTTGCTGAGTTAACATTCGGTTTAGCTCAAAAATTAGTTTATAATAAAGAAATAGAGTTAGTTATTTTAAAAATGCCAGGCGAAGGTGTTCAATGTTATGATGAAATAAATTTATGGTTAAAACTTGGATGGGTAAGATTATATTCTAATAAAGAGATTGTAAGTTAGTATTTATTTAATAAGTCATTAATTTTATAAATAATTTTATCTTTTTCGTCATTTGAATAGTATCCATCAATATGCCCAAGCAACTTTCCTTTTTTAAAAAATAATAATGATGGTAATTCTTTAAGTTTGTATTCGTTAATAAGTGTTTTACTTTCTGCTTTGTAGAATAAAGTGTCTTTTGGAAGGGATTGATTTTAATAGGCATTTTGCTGTATCTGGATTGTAAATTTCAATTATAGTTATGCAATCTTTTTTTGTTTTTTCGTTTATTTCGTCTATTTTAATTTTAAAAAAGTTTGATATTGCTACAGATCCATATCTGTCAACAAATAAATCTTTTGTAGTTCTTGGGTTGTTGTCAATTTCTTTTTTTAATTTAATATACTCTTCATTATTCTCTGTGACTTTTATTGCATGGATAGGGCATTCTTTTTTACATAGTCCACAAGAAATACATTTTTGATTATTTATTTCTATTGATTCTTTTGTTTCATTCCATGATAAAGCACCTGTGGGGCAAACTGCAATTCCTCCACATTCTTTCCCATTATCACAAATTTTAAAGTTAATTAATACTGGCATAATTTTTTCCTTTAATTTTTTTAATTATATTTCATTGTTTTTTAAATATTCAATTATTTGTATAAAATGTATGTCATCTTTAAATTTATCTCTATCAAATTCTATCCAGGCATTTGAAATATTTTTTTCATTATCTAATACTTGTTTGATATCAGGATTATTAATGATTGGATTGTTTGGTTGGTCGTTTAAGTTAAAGCACCCTTCTTGATCATATAATTTCATTTGAATATCACACTCTAATTTGTCACAGTGGTAAGCAAATTTGGCTTCTTCACTTTTTCTTTCATTATATTCATTTAATAAAGATGTTATTTCATCTTTTCTTAAGAAATCTTTTAATATATAATCAGTAGCTTCTTTTCCTTTAATTAACTTTTCCTCTTTAGTTGTTTCAAAAAAAGCTAAATCTCCGATTTCTATTTCTTCTAGCTCATGAATAGCTAACATATAAATAACTTTCATAATGTCTAATTTATAATTAAATTGATAATAGATAGCTAGTGCTAACATTTGAACACCATATATATGTTCTGCGACACTTTCTATTCTTTGTCTTTTAGCGTTCCATATAATAGGACCTGTTCTTATAGTATCTTTTAATTTAGTGCATAATTTATAATAATTAATTGTAGTTTTAATTTGGTTTTGCATTTTAATCACCTGTTTATATTATACTAAATGTTTATGTTTTTTAAAATTACCAATTGTTATATTCTTTTTCATTACTTAAGTTATTTTTATATTCATTTATTATTAAACTTGTTGTTGTGATAAGCATACCAGCGATAGATGTTGCATTTATTAAAGCTTGCATTACTACAGAAAGTGGATCTATTACTTTTGTATTTGTAATATTTTCGTATGTATCATCATTAATATTGTATATTAGTTCAAAATTGTTTTTTTCTATTTCTTTTAGTATTTCTTGAGAGTTAAGACCTGTATTTTTTGTTATTTGTTCAAATGGAGTTTTTAATACTTCTTTCCAAATTTTACTTGCATTTGTGTTTGTGTTCAGAGAATTAGAGATTTGTAAAAGGCTTATTCCACTGCCTGGTAATATTCCATTATTAGATGCAGAAAGAGCACATAAAGCATCTTCTAGTCTCATTCTTTTTTCTTGGCATTCTGTTTTTGTAGGTGCTCCTAAATTTATTTCAGCTGTTCCTTTAGAAAACATTGCTATTCTTTTTTCTAAGAATTCTTTGTCTAAATCATCAGTTGTTTCTTTTGCTTCTTTTTTTAATGCTCGTAGATATTTATTTGTTTTTTCACTATTATTAAAATCAATTTTTATTTTTTCATTAGTTATTTCTATGTTATTAACTATGCCTAAGTTTTTACTTGTTATAGAGTTTTCTTGTTCAATTATTTGAGCATTTGTTATTAGTTCTATGTCTTTTAGTATTTTATATATATGTGTTCCATAATCTTCTATTTTTAGTAAGCATATAGAGATTTTTTCAGTTAGGGTAAGTGAGACTAATTCTTCTGTTAAAACTTCATCAAAGTTATTAGCTATTATTATTAAATTGTGCTTGTTTTTTAATATATCATTTAGAATAAAGCTTATGTATTCTATATTTGTAAGAGAAGTATTCATAAGTAATATATATGAGTCTTTATAATTTAATGTATTGTTATTTTTTAAAAAGTAAGGTGAGGCAAGTGTTGTATTACAAGTGTATCCTTTAAAATAATTGACAAAAGTTTTGTCTTCATTTGATTCTTTAATGTTTATAGCTTCTTTTCTTTTTACTTTTTTAATTACGTTGTAGGCAAGATTACCTAAGTTTTCATCACCAGAAGAGATATAAGCTATGTTTTTTAGATTAAATTGTGTTGCTTTTCTTTTTAGTTTTTGTAATTCTTTTAATATTATTTCTAGTGTTTTATCTAGTTCTTTTTTTAATAAAATTCTTTTTTCTCCTTTATTTATGTATTTTAAGCTTTGTTTATAAATACTTTCTAGTAGTACAAGTGTAGTGGTTGTACCATCTCCAACTATATCATTTGTTTTTATTGAGGATTCTTTTATGATTTCTAAAATTGCACTTATGGTTTCGTCTTCACTTTCAATGTTTTTAGCAATAGTGACACCATCGTTAGTTATGAATGGAGAAAAATTAGAGTGATTAATTAAAACATTATTTCCTTTAGGTCCTAGAGTTTCTTTTACAGTGCCACATAAAATTTCTATACTTTCTAATATTTTTTCTTGTAGTTCTGTTCCACTAATTATTTTTTTCATAGTTCCTTCTTTACTTCAGTTATATATTTCCAATATTTTTTTGGCATAAAATTCATTCTACATCTATCATTTTTTCTTTCTTTAATTCCGATAGTTTTGTAAAAAGTTTTCCATAGGTTTTCTATGTTTTTTTCATTTATGCTTTCTTTTTGTGTAGATATTTCAAAGTCTTTTTCTTTAACAATTATAAATTGTTTTTTATCATGTATACTTATTATTTTTCTTCTATTATCTTTTATTATCCATAATTCATTTTTTAGTCGTGAGTTAAAGTGACAAGATATTAAATATAGAATATCGTTAGTGGGTTCCATTTCTGCATATAAAATGTTTTTTTCTAATTCTTTAAATCTTAAAAATCCTTTCATTTTATGAGATTCATGTATTACATATTCTGAGATTCTTAGGACTTCGCTTACGCATTTTAAATTTCTATGGTACATTATTTTTTGTCTATATTTTAATGCATTAAGTAAAAAATAGTATATTATTAATTCTTTATTTTCTTCTTCTGATAAGAAAACATAATATATAGATTTCATTGAATATTTTCCGATATTTTTTATTATCCATTCGATATTTTTTTCATTTTTGGTTATGGTTAAAGTAATATTATTTTCAAATAGGGAAGGAGTATAAAATTCATTTTTTATATTTTCTGGTTTTAGTTTGTTTTTTAATAAATAGAATATAAGATTTAATAGAGAAATAAAATCATTTTCATAAATATATACATTTTTCATTTAAAATAACCTCAGTTGTTCTATGTGTGAGAAATCTCCCAAGACAATATTTTTTTCTATATATTCTTTTTTAAAGTTATCTTTATTAGTCACGTATTTTCCATTACATAATATAAAGTATTTTGCACGTTTTAATACAACTCCCATTCGTTTTAGATCTTCTATGTGAATTGTGAAAGTTTTACGGGATGTTATTATTCTTTTTGCACTTTTGACTCCTATTCCAGGTATTTTTAATAAGTCGTAGTAAGAGCAAGTGTTAATTTCTTTTGGAAATTCATTTAGGTGTCGTAGTGCCCAGTCGGTTTTAGGATCGAGTAATATATTAAAGTTGGGATTTTTAGAATCTAAAAGATCAGTTACTTTAAAGTTATAGAATCTGAGTAACCAGTCAGCTTGATAGAGTCTATTTTCTCTTACTAGTGGAGGCTGTTCTAAGGAAGGTAATAAGTTATCTTTATTAATTGGAACATATGCAGAGTAAAATACTCTTTTTAATTTATATTTATCATATAAACTAGAACTTTGATTCATTATTTCAAAGTCAGTTTCTTTAGTAGCGCCTATAATCATTTGTGTACTTTGTCCTGCTGGAACGTATTTTTTGTTTTGATTGTTTTTAACATATTCCATTATTTGTGATATGTTTTTACTTTCTTTACTTGGGGCTAGTAGTTTAAGTCCGTTTTCAGTAGGTAGTTCAATATTGGCACTTAAACGATCTACTAAAGAGCCTAGTTGTTTTAGTAATTTTGGATTACATCCAGGTATTGCTTTGGCATGTATGTAACCATTAAATTTATATTTATTTCGTAGTAAAGAAATAGTTTTAATTAGAAGTTCCATTGTATAGTCAGGGCTTTTAATAATTCCAGAGCTTAAGAATAATCCTTCTATATAGTTTCTTCTATAGAAATTTAATGTAATAGTACAGATTTCTTCTGGTGTAAAGATTGCTCTTTTTATGTTGTTACTTTTTCTATTTAAACAGTATTTACAATCATATATACAACAATTAGTTAAAAGTATTTTTAATAGAGAAATACATCTTCCATCAGAGGCAAATGAATGACATATTCCAGAAGAAGCAGCATTTCCTATTCCATCTTTATTTTTTCTATTGCTTCCGCTTGATGAACAGGATGCATCATATTTAGCGCTGTCAGCTAGTATTTTTAATTTTTCTTGTAATTCCATAATAAAATCACCAGAACTATTGTACTATAAAAATATAATAATTTCAAATATTTGTTCGTATTATTTTGTGGTAATTTTTAGTGTTTGAATACATAAAAAGGGTTTATAATTTCATACTATAATTAGGTGATTGTATGCCGAATATACATAGTAGTATTAATTTTGCGCTTGTAAATATTCCAGTAATTCTTAATCCAATAATTAGAAATAATGATACTTCTTTTAATCAATTACATGAGAAGTGTGGAAGTAGAATTAATTATATTAAGTTTTGTCCAAAGTGTAATTTAAAGGTTAAAGAACAGGATATTATAAAAGGATACCAATATGTGAAGGATAAATATTTAGTTTTTGATAAAGATGAATTAAATAAGTTAAAGCCTGAGAATGAGAAAGAAATAGAGATAATATCTTTTATTCCTTTTAAAGAGATAGATCCTATTTATTTTGAGAAGAGTTATGATTTAGATGCTGAGGGTAAAGGGAAAGCGTATTATTTGTTTTGTGAAGCACTTAAGAGAACTAAATTAGTTGCACTTGCTAAAACTGTTATAGGAAGTAAGTTTTATTATGTTATTTTAAGATTTAATGAACAGAATATAGTTATGACAACACTTTATTTTGAAGAGGAAATTAATGTAAGAAGAGATGATGGAAATTATAAAGTAAATGATAAGGAGTTGGATTTAGCAATTAAGCTTATTAATTCTTTAAAGGGGAAGTTTGAACCTTTGAAGTACAGAGATGAGTATCAAGAGAATATCAGAAAAGCTATTGCGGATAAGCTAGATGGTAAGAAAGTAAAGGGAAGTAGGAAAAAGAATAAGAAGCAGATTACTGATTTAATGGAAGCTTTAGAAAAGAGTTTAAAGAAATGAAAAATATTTGGGAAGATAGAAATTTTAGTCCTATGTTGCTTTTTGAATGTGAAAAACCTTTTAATTCTTCTGATTATTTATTTGAGGTTAAGTTTGATGGAGTTCGCGCTTTGATTTTTGTTAATAGAAATAATATTTATATTCAGAGTAGGAATAAGAAAAATTTAACTTCTTTGTTTCCAGAATTATGTAGTATTAAGAATTTAGTTAAGAATAATGTTATTTTTGATGGGGAAATAGTAAGTTTTAAGGATGGAAAACCTAGCTTTAGTGAATTAGCGAAACGTATTCGAGTTAAAAATAAATTTAGAATAATTAGTTTAAGTGAAGAAGAACCAGTAGTTTTTGTAGTATTTGATATTTTGTATGAAGACAAGGATTTGACTAAATTACCACTTGTGGATAGAAAGAGAATTTTAGATAAATATAGAGAGAATGAAAATTTTATTAAGTCTAAGGTTATAGATTATGAAGGTGTTAAGCTTTTTAATAGTGTGAAAAAGTTAGGCCTTGAAGGAATAGTAGCTAAATATAAGAATGGAATTTATCATATTAATAAAAGAACTGATGATTTTATTAAGATTAAGAATATTAAATGTGAAGAGTTTCTTATAGGCGGATATGAATTAAAGAAGAATGATATTTTATCTTTATCTATTGGAGAATATGTTGATGAGAAATTTCATTTTGTAGGAAAAGTTAGTATAGGTAAAAAAGTGAGTATTTATGAAAAAGTATTGAAGAGTAGAGATAGTAAAAATTATTTTTGTGATTTTAGTGAAGATATTTTTTATGTTAAACCTACTCTTAAGTGTACTGTAGAGTATTTGGAGAGAACTAAGAATGGTTATTTAAGGCATCCTGTTTTTAGAAATGGTTAAGAGGTGAGTATGGTTAGTTTAAGTAAATATAATCTTAAGAGAAATTTTAATAAAACTAAGGAACCTTTAGGTAAGGTAAAGAAGAGTGGTAAAAAGTTAAAGTTTGTTATTCAGCATCATATTGCAAGAAAAGAGCATTATGACTTAAGGTTAGAATATGATGGTGTTTATGTTAGTTTTGCAGTTCCTAAAGGACCTTCCTTTGATACTAAGGATAAAAGACTTGCAGTTAAGGTGGAAGATCATCCGATTAGTTATGGTAATTTTGAAGGAATTATACCTGTTGGTGAGTATGGTGCTGGAACAGTAATGCTTTTTGATAAAGGTTATTGGGAGCCTATTAATGGTGTTTTGCCTGATTTTGAAAAGGGTCCTGTTAAGTTTTATTTAAATGGTGAAAGATTTAAAGGTGGTTGGACTTTAGTTAAGTTTAAGGAGAATAATTGGTTATTAATTAAAGAAAAGGATGATTATGTTAGTAAGACTAAAATTAGTAAGTTTAAAACTAGTATTAAAAGTGGAAGAACTATGAAGGAAATAAAGAATTGTAAAAATAGTTCTTATGTAGATGTTAATATAACTAGTCCAGATAAGGTTATTTTTAATGATTTAAATATTACAAAGATGGATATTGTGAATTATTATAAGTTAGTTGCTAAGAGGATGATACCGTTTTTAGATAATAGATTAATAAGTACTATTAGGTGTCCTAATGGTATTAATGGCGAAAAGTTTTTTATGAAGCATTTAAATACTGATTCTAATGATGTTTTAAGAAAAAAGGTTAGGAATAAATTAGGTAAAAGTTCTTTTTATTATTATATAAGAAATGTAAATGGTCTTATTTCAGAGGTGCAGATGAATAGTTATGAATTTCATATTTGGGGTAGTAAGCAAAATAGTATTAATAGACCAGATATTTTAGTTTTTGATTTAGATCCAGATTATGGTTTATCTTTAAAAAAAGTTAGAGATGGTGTTAGAGATTTAAAAGAGATTTTAGATAGTTTAAAGCTTAAGAGTTATCTTAAGACTAGCGGTGGAAAAGGATATCATGTTTATGTTCCATTAGAAGTTGATTCTTGGAAAAAGTGTGAAAAGATTGCTAATGATATAGCTAGTTTAATGGAAATGAAGTGGCCTTTAAAGTATACAACTAATATAAGAATAGAGAAAAGGAAGGGTAAGATTTTTATAGATTATTTTAGGAATAAAAAAGGTGCGACTAGTGTTTGTCCTTATTCTTTGAGATTAAAAAAGAATGCTAGTGTATCATGTCCATTATTTTGGAGTGAGCTAGATAGTATTGGGCCTGATGATATAACTATAAAAAATATAGGCGAGCGTTTTAAGAAGAAAGATCCATGGCTTGATTTTTTTAATTAGTTTTTGTGTTAAATTGCTGTCAAATACTTTAGCTTGCTGTTGACTAGGCTTGATTGCTATAATATATTTTATAATAGAAGGTGAATAATATGAATGATGATTTATTGGATAGTGAGTTGCAATCAATTTTTGATAATCAGGAATTAAAGACTTCTACACAGATTATTATATTGGATTCTGCAAGGAAGAAGAGTGTAGGTGTAAAACCAGTTGAAAGGATAGTAGATAAAAAAGAGTTTTCTATGGCTGCTATTAGAGTTTCTCTTGTTGGTGTAATGGTAGCGGCTACTCTTTTAGCAGGATCAGTTAATTTAACAGATATTTCAATTAATCTTAATAGTAAGCTTAATATGCATAGTCTTTCTAAAGAGATTGGCAGTATAGTATATAATGAAAGTGATAATGAACGTACTTCTAAGATTTCTATTGTTAGTCAGAATACTCATGGTAATCAAGGGATGTATTATTATAAGCAAGATGATATAGCGAAAGATTTAATAACACTTGATAGTAGTTTGTTTGATTATGCTTTTTGTGCAGTGTGTAATGATATGGGAAATAATATATATAATCAAGTAGGTATTGGTGGAAGATCAAATATAGATGCAGTTATTTATTATTTAAAATATTATTCAGGAATAGATGGAACTTTTTATAATGAGTATGTTAGTGAAGCTTTTAGAGATGTTTCTTCTTTAGAGGAATATTTAATTAAAAATAATTATGTGGATAAAGCTGGTAATCCTTCTTTTGAAGTATTTAAGCAATCTTGTAATTTGAAAGCAGAAGATATTTATTCTATATTACAAAATTCTAATAATAAGGGGGTAAATATGTGATGAATATTGATACTGTGAATATTGATGGAACTACTTATATGGAAGTGGATAAAATAAATGTTAGTGAAGCTACTTTTGCATATTTAGTAAATGAAAAAGATAAGGATGACTTTTGTATAAGAAGGATAGTTGCTAAAGATGGTAAAGTATTTTATGAAGGACTTATAGATGATAAACAATTTGATTTAGCTTTAATGTATTTTGCTAAAAAACATCAGAATATTATAAGTGATAACAAAAAGGACTAGTAAGTAATTATTAGTCCTATTTTCTATCATTTAAAGTAATTCCAATGTTTTTGAGATTGTCTCTTATTTTGTCAGCTTCTTCATAATTCTTTTGTTCTCTAAATTTATTTCTTATATTATTTATTATTTCAATTAGTTCATTTTCTTTGCTGTTTTTATTATTTTCGAAGTTCAATCCTAATATTTGTTCTGCACATTCAGATATGAAATTATTTAAGCTATATAATATATCTTTGTTTTTATTACCTGATAGTTCTTTGTTTATTAAATTTCTTGCTTCATAGATATAACTTATAGCAAGTCCAGTATTAAAATCGTCTGACATTGCATTTAGAAATTGGTTTTTAAGATTAGCTATTTCTTCTGGTTCTTCTGTGTTTTCTTTTTTGTCATCTTTTATTTCATTTCTTAGTTTAGTAATAGTCTCTGTTAATTTGGTATAAATTTTATTAGTTTCTTCTAAGCTTTCTTTGTTAAAGTCTGTAGGTTTTCTGTAGTGGTTTAGTAATATATAAAATCTTATAACTATAGGATTATATTCTTTAAATAAGTCTGGAAGTGTAATAAAGTTACCTAGGGATTTGCCCATTTTTTGGCCATTTACTGTTACTAAATTATTATGAATAAAATAGTTAACAAATGAAGTATTATTAGCAGCTTCTGATTGCGCGACTTCGCATTCGTGATGAGGGAAGATGTTATCCATTCCTCCTCCATGTATATCAAATGTATCTCCTAAATATTTTTTACTCATTACAGAACATTCTATGTGCCATCCAGGGTATCCAATACTCCATGGTGAATTCCATTTCATTAAGTGTCCATTTTCTGCCTTTTTCCAAAGTGCAAAATCTTCAGGATTTTTTTTGTCATCTTTTATTTCTATTCTTTCTCCACTAAGAGTTTCATCAAGTGTTCTGTTTGATAAGAAACCGTATTTTTTGAATTTATGAACATTATAATAAACATTTCCTTCTTCTGTTACATAAGCATATTCTTTTTCTATTAGTGTTTTTATCATGTCTATTATTTCTATTATATGTCCTGTGGCACGGCAGCTTATTGTTGGTTTTAATACGTTAAGTTTTTCCATAGAGTCAAAATATATACTTTCATATTTGTATGCTATTTCTACTGGATCAATTTCTTCTAGTTTTGCTTGGCGTTCAATTTTATCTTCTCCACTTTCGGCATCTCCGACTAAATGACCTACATCTGTAATATTTTGTACATATTTTACTTTGTATCCTAAATATGTTAGATATCTATAGATTATATCAAAACTTACATAGCTTTTTGCATGTCCTAGATGAGGAAATCCATATACAGTAGGACCACATACATACATTCCTACTTTTCCTTCATAAATACTTTTAAATTCTTCTTTTTTTCTTGTTATAGTGTTATATACTAATAAGCTCATGAATTCCTCCTTTGTTTTCTATATTATATCATGGGCGTTTTTATTTTAGTACTTTTTAGTGTGTTTTTTTGTTATAATTTATTTTGTGTGGTGGTGTTAATGAAAATTAAAAGTAATGGAATAAATCTATATGATACTTTATTTAGTGGACAATGTTTTAGAATGGAAGAAGAAAGTGATGGTTCTTTTACTTTGATATTAAGTGATCGTGTTATTAATATTAAAGAAGAAGGAGATTATTTGGTATTAGACAGTAATGTTTTAAATGATTTAGATTTAGTAGTTACCAAATATTTAGATTTGGAAAGAGATTATCAATTTATTAATTCAAGGATAGGGGATAAATGTGGTATTCTTAGGGATAATATTCATTTGTGTGAGGGATATAGGATATTAAATCAAGATAAGTTTGAGATGTTTATAACTTATATTATTAGTCAAAATAATAATGTTAAGAGAATTATAGGTAGTGTTAATAAACTTTCAAAGTTATATGGAAAGAGAGTTTATTTTCGTGATAAGGAGTATTATTTGTTTCCTACATTTGATGAAATGAAAGATATTACTTTAGAAGAGCTTAAGAGTATTGGTGTAGGTTTTAGAGATTCATATATTAGAAGTGCTTTAAATAAGTTAGCAGAGGATAGTTTATTTTTAGATAAAATTGATATGATGAGTACAGATAAGGCTATAAAAGAACTTGTAAGTATAAAAGGTATAGGTATAAAGGTTGCTAGTTGTATTTTACTTTTTGCTTATGGTAGACTTGATACTTTTCCTATAGATACATGGGTCAGACATTTTGTTAGTGATTATTTTAGTATGAAAGATGAAATAAATGTTATAAGTAAATTTATGAAGGAAACTTTTGGTGAGTATTCTGGAATAGCTATTCAATATTTTTATCATATTCAGAGAAATAAAAAAAGACAGGAAGTTTAGATAGAGTAATCTAGTAAATCTATTCCTGTTCTTTTTTTGTATGTCAAATGATGAGCTTGTTTTAGTTGATTAAATGGAAGAGAGTCAAAGTAATCAATCGGATTTTCATTATCTATATTAGGTGTGTATATTTTGTTTATGCAATCTAAAAATTGATATGATATTCCTAAACTTCTTAAGTAGTCTAAGTAAGCTATAAATTCTTCTTCTGGAAGGCAATACATTTCTGTGCCTGCCAAAGCATTCAATGTCATTATTATTAAAGCATAGATATCAGTATTTTTGTCTGGAATAATTATGTCGTTATGGTTTCTTGTGTATTTTTCATTTAAGTCTTCTAGTCTTTCATCAAAACATGAGAATTTTTGCATAAAAGGTTCGTTACAAGATATGTATGCACTGTCTAAGTCTATTATTTTTATTTTTCTGTTTGCAGTTATTAGTATGTTTCCTTCATGTAAGTCTCCAATTCTTAATTCGTATGGAAATCCTTTAATGTTATCTAGTTTTTCAAGTAAAATAGCTACTAGTTTTAAGTAATCCATTTTAGTTTTAGGGTGAATTCTACGTTTAAAAATAATGTTATAAAAATTTTGAGCAGGTTTAATAAGAGGCATTGTCAGACCTAAAGAGTCATCACTTATTAATACTAAGTTTTCAGGTAAGACTAATTCTTCTAATTTTTCTAAAACTTCTCTATATTTTATTAATATTTCTATATTTTTTCGTTTTTGTTCATAAAATTCTTTGTCAGTTGATGAAAAAAATTTTAAAAGTCTATCTTTGTTATATATGAATATTTCACATTCACTACCAATGCATTTTGGATGATGATTAAAGTTTTGTAATGCAAATATTTCATTTTTAGATAATTTAATTGTATTCATGTTTGTCCCCCTTAATGGTGGTTATTATATGTTAAAATAATTTTTAAGTCAATTATAATATAATGCCTGTGGTATTTCTATGATTAAATTTTTAAAAACTTATCAATATAGTTAAATTCTATTGCTTATATGATATAATTATTAGTAGTGAAATATTAATAGGCAAAGATGTACATAACTTACTAGGAATAATTTCAATTTTAGGAGGTTTTAATGACTGAAATAAAAAGTATTAAAGATGTTGAACTGGCTCGGTTATTTGGTGGTTCTAATTTTGATAGTATAATTAGTCAATCATTGCAAGTATTAAATGATATTCCAGAATTAGTATCTGAAAGAAATATGGATATCGGAGATACTCCAATATCACCGATGATGATAGAAGATGATTACACGCCTATATTTTTTTCTCCAGAAGTTATAGAAGCATATAAAAGATTAGTAGAAATAATTAATGCTCCAGAAACTGCAAAAGAATATTCCTTTGTTCTATTAGGAAAATTGGGAAGCTTTGGGGGAGAGAAATGTTATATTGTTGAAAAGTTAATAGATTGTAGTAAAAAAGATGATGATCTTAGTAGTCGAATGACTAAAACTGATGAAGATAAATTGAAAGAAGCTTTACAATTTGCTCTTCAAAATGGATATAATTTTATTAGTTTAGGACATACACATCCAAATATTCCAGAAGAAGAAAGAATGACAACAATTGCAAGTTATTTACCAGAAGAAGTTAAAAATAGCGAATATATAAGAGATGCTGGATTAAATTTATCATTACAAGATTTTATTTCTTATGAAAGTTTATATCAATTTTTTGCTAATAAAGGAAGTATTAGAACATGTCTAAGTGTAATCATGTATAATGAAGAAATAGCGATGGTAAGTAAAGAGAATTCTTCATTAAATAGATTTGTAATTTTAATGGATGGATCTACTGGTAAAGAAATATATGTTTCTTCGAAAGAAGAATTTGATGAAAAAAAAGTAATTAAATAGAAAGAGGGGAAATTAATGGAAATTATAGTACAAGGAAAGGGAACTAAATATGTTACTCCAAATGAAGTTACACTAAATATTAACTTTATAACAAAAGGATATACTTATGAGGAAGTATTAAGAGAAGGTACAAGAAATGTTCAATTATTTGTAGATGAGATATTAATCCATAATGGTTTTAAAAAGGATGAAATGAAAACAAGAAATTTTGTTATAAAAGAAGATACTAAATATAATAAAATAACTGGTCAATATGATCCAGACGGCTATTCTTTTAATCAGATGGCAACATTAAAATTTGACTATAATAAAGAATTAATGGCATATATGATGGTATCAATATCTAAATTAAATAATGCTCCAATGTATCAAATGAATTTTGGAATTAAAGAAGAAAAAGAATGTAGAAGAAATATTTTAGCTATTGCTTATAAAGATGCTTTAAATCAAGCAGAGGCAATTGCCGAAGCTTCTGGAAAAATATTAAAATATTGTCAAAAGGTTGATTTTAAGCCTTTCACAATGGAATATGTTTCACAAGCAAGATTAGGCTCAGATATAATGTATGCAGAAAAAGCTTATTCAGGTGCAGCACAAGCTGTAGTAAATACATTTACACCAGAAGATATTGAATTATCGGAAACATTATATTGTCTATGGATTGCTGAATAATTAAATAACCCTAATAGTTATTGGTAACTACTAGGGTTTTATTTGTAGATAGTTGAATTTTTATTAACTCTTAGCGTTATACTCTCTATTTATAAATGTTTACAGCATTTTTGTTTTTATAAGATATTCACATATATTTTTATTATTACTTATATTTTAGCTTTATCAAAAATCCCAGTTTTTATTAAAAAACTTATTAAATTTATTTTATCAAACTTAATGTAATTAGGAAAACTGTTGTACAAAATCCTGCAACAAGACCTGCTAATATCAAAATATTAGCAAATCCTCCCGTACCTTTCATTGTTAATGACAATGTAGGGCCGCTTTGAGACATTTGTGCTTGTTGTTGTATTTGAACAGCTTGTGAAGTATCAATATTATTAACTGATAACATATTATTATTTTTCCCGAATAAATTAACATTACTTTTTGTACCTTGCGCTATTTGTTCTGGAGTTTGATTAGGTGTTGGTATAAGTTTAGTACTGTTTATAGGTGTTCTTCTCGAAAAATCACTAATTGATGGTTCTAGCATACCTTTTCTAAAATGTTCAGTATATTCAAAATCGTGTTCTAGTAAAGTTTTCTTTTCTTGTTCTCCTATAGCAGTTTGAAGAGTGTGATGGCATCTATATTGTTGTTCTTGATTCTTATAGACAGTAAATTGTGAACTAACGTATTCCTCACTAGGAGAAGAATCTAGAATGCTATTGATTTGATGTCTATAATCCAAAAATTCAGGATCATTAATATGACTTTCTGTTTGTTGTCTATCATTAATTTCATCTCTTAATTTCATTAGCTGTTCTTTTGATATTCCATTTAAGTCTGTATTTTGTTCTGTTTATTGATTTTTGCTAATTCCTTTATAACAAGATTTATCTTTGCTTAACATTAATGACTTACATATAGTCTTTGTTCTGCCATTTTTATCTATAACCCCTGGAATTACATCTATGATATATAAATCGTTAGAATTTAATAAAACTTCTTGTTCAGCAGTACCATAACTTGAAAATGTTGTAATAGTAATTCCTTGAGTTCCTCTCGGAACATATATATCAAAAACCACATCATAATCATCATATTTTGCAAATGATGTATCGTATAAAGGAGATGTACTAGAATAACCCATTTCATTTATTCTATGGCCAATTAAACTTGTTAAATTTTCTCCTTGTTGTAAACCTATTTTTAAATACGATCCTTTAACTGCTCTAAATAATTTCATAGATTCTGGTAAACTTGTTGATAATCCATTATCAAGGCTAGATAATGTTTCGTCTAAATGATGGTATGAATCTAACTCTCTAACGAAAGTTTGAACAGCTGCAACATATTTATTTGATAATCTGTATTGTTGTAAAAATACTCTAGTAATTTTATAATTTTCGTGCAATGGTTGTAAGTAATTTAATCCTTTAATATGATTTACAATTTGTTCAATTTGCTCTTGAGAAAAACCGTACTCTGTCATACGAAAATTAAATTCTGATGTTATACTTTGTAAAATATTTTCTTTAGGAACACCACGTTTAGCATCTAATATCATATTGCTCCTGACAGTATATTTATTAAATGCTTTTACTGAATCAACGGATAAATTGTTTTGTGTTAATAATTCCCTAAAAGAATTTATTTTTTCCTGATTTATACCTAATTCTCGCGATATTTCATCAAAACTATAACCATCAGAAAGTCCTTGTATGATAATTGTATAATCTTCATTATCAAAAATTGAAGGCATTTTTAAAGAAAAATCTTCTTCAGTAGAGAAACTTTGATAACCACCTTTAAAAATTTCTTGAATATCTTCTAATGATAATCCTTGACTAGAAAGCATATCTCTAAGTTGTTTTTCAAACTCTTGACTAATTGTTAAACTATCCTCCTTTTTCAATCAACTCCATTATTATTTTTAATATCATGTAATATTATAATTCACTTATACATATAATTAATATTATAGAAGATTTTGCTTTAGTTTTTGTTGCTTATTTATAATTTAATAAGCTTGCTTTACACTTTTATAAATATACTTATTTCTATCATAATTCTTCTTGCTTGATTTTAAATAACTATGCACATCTGCATAATCAAATAACACATCTTTTATAGTTGTACCTTTTTAGATATCATAAACATCGTTAGAATCAAAATCTTTGTTATCATAATAGTCTTTTATTTTGCTTGTAGTACATTCCTTTATTTCTAGTTTAAAGTTAAGATTTTCTTTTTTTAGTGTTTGTTGACTTTTTGTAAAAGTATTTACCTCATTAAATCGTTATTCTATTTTAGCTTAAACATATATATTTTTATTATATTCATATCCCTTAGTTGAGATTATATTTATTATGTTACACTAAATAAATATGTATGATATAATTTTGTTGAGGTATTTTATGAAAGTATTGAGTTTAACCGAACCATTTGCATCTTTAATTTTAAGTGGAAATAAGTCTGTGGAAACTAGAAGTTGGTCGACTAATTATAGAGGAGAGATTTATATTCATGCGAGTAGGACTGCAATTAGTAAAGATGTACAAAATAGAAATGAATTAATGAGTTTGGTAGAAACTATTTCTTTAAAATATGGTTATATAATTTGTAAGTGTAGGTTAGTAGATTGTATTTATATGACTAAAGAGTATGTTGAAGATATTAAGAAGAATAATTATAAAGAATATATTTGTGGAGAATATAGCGAAGGCAGGTATGCTTGGATTTTAGAAGATGTAGAAGTTTTAGATGATCCTATTAAAGCTAATGGACAGTTAGGAATTTGGGATTATTATGATATAGAAGATATAAAGAATATTATGAATGGTATTAGTTATGGGTCAATAGATAGGGAGTCTAAATTAATATGTGATAATATTACAGATAATTATAGATTAATGAGACCTCAAGAAGTTATTAAATATAAAGTAGGATTGTGTTTTGATCAAGTTGAACTTCTTAGGAATTTTTTTAGGAAGCTTGATGTAGATTTTTGTACATATTTTATTAGATATTATGGTAAAGATATTACTCCTAGTCATACTTTTTTAGTGTTTTATGAGAATGATAAAGTATATTGGTTTGAGAATGCTTTTTTGAAGTATAAAGGGATTCATGAATATAATAGTTTGGAATCTCTTTTAAAAGATGTAGTAGATAAGTTTATGAATAGTATAAATGAAAGTAATTTGGATAATCTTGTAATTTATCAGTATACTAAGCCTCGATATGGTATGGATGTAGATGAATTCTTTAGTCATGCTGAAAGTGGTAAATTGATTGTTTTAGATTGAGTATAAAGATATAATTATGTTATACTGTTTATTGTATTTGGAGGTTAGAGAATGAAAAAGATATTTATGGTTTTAGTTATTTTATTTTGTTTTCCAGTTATGTTATTTGCTGATGAGACAAAGTCTTCTTATTTAAATTTAGAAGATTCTCTTAAAGATGAAGGAATTAATGCAGACTTAGGTGGATATGTAGAGAGTCCTGATAAAGTGACTATATATTTGTTTAGAGGTAAAGGTTGCAGTCATTGTGAAGAATTTTTAAAGTATGTTTCTAGCACTTTGATTAAAGAGTATGGGGATTATTTTAATTTTAAAAGTTATGAGGTATGGTCAAATAAAGATAATGCAGCTTTAGCTGAGAAGGTTGGTAATAAGCTTAATTTAGAAGTTGGTTATGTTCCTTTTATTGTAATAGGCGATAAGGGTTTTATTGGTTATGCAAGTAAAAATAATGGTATGATAGAGAATCAACTTAAGAAAGCTTATGAAGAACAAAATAGAGTAGATGTAGTAGAGCAAGTTTTAAATGAGGAGGATTCTACATCTAATGATGAAAGTGTCTCAAATACAGATGATGAAGTAAATGATGAAGAAGAAGTTAAAGATAATGAAAAAGAAAATAATTTATATGAAAAAGAAGAAGAGACATTTTTTAAGAAGCCTGCATTTTTAGCTTTAGGTGGTTTAGTGTTAGGTTTAGTTATTTTAGTTATAGTTATAAGTGTTATAAATAAAAGACGTGGTGTAGTCAAGAAATAGGTTAGATTCCTATTTTTCTTTTTTGTTTTTTTATTATGTGTTATTATTAATGTGGTAAGAGGAGAAAGTATGGAAAAAGTAATAGAAGTTAAAAATTTAACTAAAGAATATAAAAATATTCGTGCAGTAGATGATATTTCTTTTGATGTAATGAAAGGAGAAATATTAGGGTTATTAGGGCCTAATGGTAGTGGAAAGTCTACAACTATAAATTCTATTTTATCTTTGCTTAATTTTAGTCGAGGTAGTATTAAAATATTTGGTAGAGAGATGGGGCCAAATGAATATGAACTAAAGAGAAATATAGGTGTGGTTTTTCAAGATGTTGCTGTTTTTGATGAGTTAACTGTTACTCAAAATATTGATTATTTTTGTGGATTATATGTTAAAGATAAAAAGGTTAGAGATGGTTATGTAGAAGAGGCAATTAATTTAGTAGGACTTCAAGATTTTAAGAAGTTTTATCCTAAACAGTTGTCTGGGGGTCTTTTAAGAAGACTTAATATAGCATGTGGTATTGCTCATAAACCGAAGCTTATTTTTTTGGATGAGCCTACTGTTGCAGTTGATCCTCAGAGTAGAAATAATATTTTAGACGGAATAAAAAGTTTAAGGAAGATGGGTGCAACTATAATTTATACTACTCATTATATGGAAGAAGTTGAAATTCTTTGTGATAGAATTATTATAATGGATAAAGGAAAAATAATTGCTAGTGGTACTAGTGACTCTTTGAAAGAACTTGCTAATATAGAAGAGAAAATAAGTGTTCATATTAGTGATTTAGATAATAAATATTTAAGTGAGATAAGTAAGTTAAAGAATGTAGAAGATGTAAATTATAATAATAATATTTTAGTTGTTGTTTATAAAAAAGGAAAAGATAATTTAGCTTTGTTAATGAATTTTTTAAATAAATCTAAGATAAGTTATGAAAAGATTTTTTCTGAAAGGCCTACTCTTAATGATGTGTTTTTGGAACTTACTGGAAAGGAACTTAGAGACTGATGTTTATTCATAATTTTAAGTATACTTTTAGGACGTTGTTTAAAGATAAGATTTTAATATTTTGGACTTTTGCGTTTCCTATAATTTTAGGTACTTTGTTTAGTTTAGCTTTTTCTGATATTGAGAATAATGAAAAACTTAGTGTTATAGATATTGCTGTTGTTAATGGAGAACATGAGGTTTTTAAAAGTGTTTTTGATTCTTTAAGTGAAGGAGAAGATAAAATCTTTGATGTAAAATATGTAAGTGAGGATGAAGCTCTTAAGCTTTTGGAAGAGGAAGAGATTACAGGGTATGTGGTTCTTAATATTAAACCGAAGGTTGTAGTAAGTACTAATGGTATAAATGAAACTATTTTTAAGTATGTTGTTGATGAAGTTATAGAGTATATGGATATTGCTGATAAACTTATATCTATTAAGATGGAAGATTTTAGTCAATCAGAATTAGATATGAATGAGTTTATTGCTAATATTAGAGATGAGATTAGTTTAAAGATGAGTGAAGAAGTCAATGTTAAAGATATTTCTAGTAAAAATTTAAGTTATACTATGATAGAATTCTATACTTTAATTGCTATGACAGCTTTGTATGGTGGTATTTTTGCAGTTGTTACTATAAATAATTCATTAGCTAATATGAGTACTAAAGGTGCTAGAGTAGCTGTTAGTCCTACATCTAAGAGAACACTTATTTTTTCAAGTTTGTTATCAGGTTATTTAGTTCAGTTGTTAGGTTTATTTTTACTTTTTATATATACAATATTTGTTTTGAAAGTTGATTATGGTAGTGATTTGTTTTTAGTTATATTAGTTGCACTTGTAGGATCATTTGCGGGACTTTCTTTAGGAGTGTTTGTTGCATCTATGTTTAAAACTAATGAGAATGTTAAGACTGGTATTTTAATTGCGGTTGTAATGTTTGGTTCGTTTTTATCAGGTATGATGGGTATTACTATGAAGTATATGATAGATTCTAATGTGCCTATTTTAAATAAGTTAAATCCTGCGGCTATGATTACAGATGCTCTTTATAGTTTGTATTATTTTGAGGGTAGAGAGCGATTTTATTTTAATATTATTAGTTTATTGTTATTCTCTTTAATACTTATTGGAATTTCATTATTTAGTTTAAGGAGGCAAAAGTATGATAGTATTTAAAGCATTTTTATCTGTATTAAAGAAGTGCAAGGGGCCGATTATTATTTTTACAATTATGCTTGTTTTATTTGGCGCTTTGAATTTTAGTAATAATAGTAATTCTTTGGATTTTACTAGTGTGAAGCCTGATGTTGTAATAGTAAATGAAGATGTGGAAGATGGTATAACTAAGTCGTTTATAGATTATATTGAGCAGAGAAGTGAAATAGTAGATATTTCTAATGATGAAATTTCTGATGCTTTATTTTATAGAAATGTTAATTATGTCATTTATATTCCTAAAGGATTTAGAGATGATGTAATTAATGGAAAAGAGCCTAATGTTTTAGTTAAAAGTACTGGTGATTATAATGCGAGTTTGGCTAATATGATGGTAAATAGGTATATGAAAGTGCTTAATTTGTATAATTATTATGTTGAAGATGAAGAAGAACTTATAAGTTTAATTAAAGGGACTTTAGAAAAAGAAGTAGAAGTTCAAGTAACGTCTAAACTTGATACATATAATTTAAGTAAGATGTCAACTTATTTTAATTTTATGAATTATTCTATCTTAGCTGGATTAGTTTATGTAATTAGCTTAGTTTTGTCTAGTTTTTATAATGATAAAATAAGAAAGAGAACTGTTGTGAGTAGTATTAGGTATAAGTCTTTTAATAGGTATTTGCTTTTGTCTAATGGACTTTTTGCATTTGTTTTATGGGCTTTGTATATTATTTTAAGTGTTATCTTACTTGGAGATATTGTTTTTAGTTTGCATGGTCTTATTTGTATTGTAAATTCTTTAATATTTACTTTAGTTAGTTTAGTAATAGCTCTTTTGATTGGAAATTTAATAAATAATAAAAATGCTATTAATGGAATAGTTAATGTGGTAGCGCTTGGTAGTAGTTTTATATGTGGTGCGTTTGTACCTGTAGAATTTATGCCAGATTTCGTTGTTAATTTGGGGAAAGTTTTACCTAGTTATTATTTTATTAATACTAATAATATTATTAAATCTTTGGAAGAGATTAATTTAAATAGTTTAAAACCAGTGTTTATTAATTTTGGTATTATGTTTGTTTTTATAGTTTTGTTTGTTATTTTGATAAATGTTATTTCTAAAAGTAAGAGAAAGTTTGCTTGATGTAGGTTGGCATTCTTTTGTAAAGTGGATAATTTAGTTTGATAATTCATTATTAATATTATGCTATAATGGGTTTGCGAGGAGGTATTTTTATGGAACAGGCTCAAGATATTAAAGAATTAAGTAATGAAATTATTAACACTTTGCCTTTTTTGTTAGATCCAAGAGTTAATCAAGCAGCTTCTACTATTATTTTTAATAATATGGAGGAGTGTTTAAAACTTTCTAATAATGATAGTGATATGCAAATTGTTGGTAATGCCTTTCAAATGTGTGTTACGTATGCTAAGGAGTATAAAATTGATGGACTAATGAAAGTTTGTGCTAGATGGAATAATGTTGCTGTTAAGAAAATGGAGTCTTTTAAGAATCAAGTTAGTCAAGAACCAGTTAGTATAGTGGATATGATTAACCGAAATCTTGATGAATTTGAAGTGATTGTGAATGATCCAAATGAAATGGATAGAGAGAAATTAGTTAATATTAAAGAAGAACTTAATGAATTGGAAGATGGATTAAGTGGTAGTTCTTTAGATTCAGAGAGTATTAGAGCAATTAGATATAGAATAGCTATGTTAAGACAAAGTTTGAATGTTAGTTTAGTTATTATTGCTGATTTGTCTAGTGTTCATAGACTACTTAAAAGTGCAAAAAGATATTAATGATATTTTATTTAAGTTGTCAAATTCTAAGTTTAGATGTAGGTTTCATTTAAAAGATAGAGACTTGTTGTATGTTAAAGATAAAGGTCTTGATGTTATAGAAGAACATGCTTATAATTTTATTACTAAGAGATTAGCGCCTATGTCTATTTTAAATGATGGAAAACAGACTCCATATAAAGGTCATCCTGTTTTTATTGCGCAGCATGCTACAGGGACTTGTTGTAGAGAGTGTTTGTATAAATGGCATCATTTAGATAAGAATAAAGAGTTAAATGATGAAGAAATTAAGTATATTGTTAGTGTGATTATGGCTTATATTATTCGTGAGTTAGAAAGTAGGGAGTAGTTTTATGGATTGGGGAGTAGTTTTGGATAGGCTTTGTGAAGAGTCTATAAGTTTGCAAGAGTGGAATATATATTATAAGATGTATAGATTATTTGGAAAAGATTTGGAAAGTGAATTTAGAAGAAGAGTTGTTTCTAGATTGATAGATATTAATATAGATTGTTCACGTATGTCTTATGACGAAGAATTTGTTCATATGTTAAAGTGGGAGCTTAGAAGTGAGTTAAGAAGTTATCAACTTAAAAGCTAGATATTATTTTATTAATTATATTACATAATAGAAGTATGATAAGTAGTATAAATATATTTAGAAAATTATTTGATGATATGATATTTAAGTTTATAAAGTAAGATATTGTAAGATTTATACTAAGTTCTAAAGGTATTAAAAGAAGAATAGCAAGATTAATTGTTAGGCTTCTTTTTTTTCTATATACATGTTTAAATAGTAAGTAAATAATCCATATATATGTGAGTGAAAGTATTGAAGTAATGCTTCCTATTTTTAGAATTAATGTATTTTCTATTATTTGTGATAATGACCATAAAAATGGAATTAGAAATATTGTGAGTTTTAGTAAAACTGTTTTTATATAATTCTTATTATTAGTAAATGGAATTATTATAATCCAAGAGAATACTATTGATGTGAGTACAATTAAAGACCATGAAAATGTATTGTTTATTAAATAGTCACATAGAAGACATATAAATATTGCTATTGTAAAAATGGTTGTGATTATTGTTTTAATTAGTTTTATTGTTTTGTTTAGTTTATCTTTATTTTCTTTTGTATGAAATGTAAGTAGTTCATTTATTGTGTTTTTTAAATTTAGTAGTTCTTGTTTGTTCATTCTTCTTCCATTTAGAAGTTCTGTAACAGTTATTCCTAATTCTTTAGATATTGTTTGAAGTAGAGATAAGTCAGGCATTGTTACTCCGTTTTCCCATCTTGATATTGTTTTGTTATTAACAGATAATATGCATGCTAATTCTTCTTGTGTTAATCCTTTTTCTTTTCTTAGCTGTGCGATAAAAATTCCTATATTTTTTTGATTCATAGTGATTCCTTTCTTTTTGATCATTATACTTTAATTTTAGATTTTTAAACAGGACAGAAAGTAAGAATTTTAAATTTTTAAATAATTTTAATGAAATAGTTTTTTTGTTTTTTCTAATGTCAAAAAAAGAAGAAAAAAGTGTAAGAATATAAATGTTTTTAAAGTTAGATTTCCAGGGCATTTGTACTATTTTTTGCATTGATAAAAAAGTGAAAAAATGTAAAATTTTGAAAATATTGTTTTTCTTAAAAATTAAAAAAATCGAAAAAATTTGAAAAATTCTTTTTCTTTTGGATTCTTATTTTTTGCCTAAAATATGCCAAAAAATTGATGGTAGATAATTAAATACATATTTGTGAAAAATGTAAAAAAATTAAAAATGTAAAAAAATGGTTTTGTAAAAAAATGAAAAAAGTTAAAAAATATATTGACTATGAAATGTTAAAATATTAAAATGAAAACATAGATAAAAAATATGGAGGATGTAGTAAATGGTAGATGCATTAGAAAAGGTTTCTTCTTTAACTGTTGTTAAGAGGAATGGAAAAAAAGTAGAATTCGATGGTAGTAAAATAGCTATTGCCATTAAAAAAGGTTTTGATGGTATTAAGTTACAAGATGGTGATGAAGAGAAAAGAGTTTATACAGAAAAAGATATTCAGGTTGTATATAAAGAAGTAATTTCTAGAATAGGTAAAGATTATAAGGATAACGATAAAATTAAAATTGAACAAATACAAGATTTAATAGAAGAGTCTTTATTAAAAAAAGGATATGAAGATGTATGTAAACATTTCTCAGAATATAGAGAACGTAGAGCTCAATCTAGAATGTTATTTTCTGAAGAGAAGAAGTTA
This sequence comes from uncultured Bacillota bacterium, assembly GCA_947644695.1. Lineage (GTDB taxonomy): Bacteria > Bacillota_I > Bacilli_A > RF39 > UBA660 > MGBC139354. Next base: position 25,932 of record CANSAJ010000002.1, read on the forward strand.
CATAAGTTTTTAAAGACAATTGAAGGTTTAGGTCTTAAGTCTGCTAATGAGGATAATAATAAAAGAGAGAATGCTAATGTAGATGGAGATACTGCAATGGGAACTATGTTACAGTATGGTTCAACAGTTTCAAAGGAATTTGCTAAGGCTTATTTGATGAAAAGTAGGTTTAGTGAAGCTCATGATAATGGGGGAATACATATTCATGATATGGATTTTCTTCCAATGGGAACAACTACATGTATGCAGATAGAATTAGATAAGTTATTTAAAGATGGTTTTTCTACTGGACATGGACATTTAAGAGAGCCTCAGGATATTATCAGTTATTCTGCTTTGGCAGCTATAGCTGTTCAATCAAATCAAAATGATCAACATGGTGGTCAAAGTATTCCTGCATTTGATTACTATATGGCACCTGGAGTGTTAAAGACATTTAAAAAACAATTTAAGCAACAGATTTATGATTTATTAGATTATAATGATATGCTTGGTTTTATAAATATGGATAAGCTTAGTAAAGATATAGATAAGTTAAATTCTATAGAGTTTGATATTGCTATGTTTGATTCATATTGTAAAGAGAGTGAATTATTAAAGCAAGGATTTTCAAAGTCTTATGAGAAAGCACTTCTTAAAACTGATCGTTCTACTTTTCAGGCAATGGAAGCATTTGTTCATAATTTGAATACCATGCATTCTAGAGCAGGAGCTCAGGTTCCATTTTCATCTGTTAATTTTGGAACAGATGTAAGCCCTGAAGGAAGGATGGTTTCTAAAAACTTTTTACTAGCTTTAGATGAAGGGTTAGGAAAGGGAGAGACTCCCATATTCCCAGTTTCAATTTTTAAGGTAAAGGAAGGAGTTAACTATAATAAGGAAGATATAAATTATGATTTGTTTAAATTATCTTGTAAAGTTTCTGCTAAAAGATTATTTCCGAATTTTTCATTTATAGATGCACCTTTTAATTTACAGTATTATAAACCTGGAGATGTTAGAACTGAAGTTGGATATATGGGATGTAGAACTCGTGTTATGGCTGATGTTACTGATAGAGATAATGAAACTACTGGGGGACGTGGAAATTTATCATTTACTTCAATTAATTTACCTAGAATAGCTATTAAACATGGTATTTGTTTAAAAGAGAGAGATAAAGCTGATATGAAAGGTTTTTATGAAGAACTTGCTGAGATGATGGATTTAGTAAGAGATCAGTTATTAGAAAGATTTGAATATCAATGTAGTAAGCATTCATATAATTTTCCATTTTTGATTCAACAAGGTCTTTGGACTAATGGAGAGAAGTTAGGTCCTAATGATAGACTTAGAAAGCTTTTAAAGCATGGAACATTAACTACTGGGTTTATTGGACTTGCTGAAAGTTTAAAAGCATTAATTGGTAAGCATCATGGAGAAAGTGAAGAAGCACAAAAACTAGGACTTGAGATAATTAAGTTTATGAAGGATAGGTGTGATGAGTATTGTAAAGAATATAATCTTAACTTTACTTTAATAGCAACGCCAGCCGAAGGATTAAGTGGAAGATTTGTTAATATAGATAAAGCTATTTATGGAGATATAAAAGGTATTACAGATAGAGAATTTTATACTAATTCATTCCATATTCCAGTTTATTATAATATAAGTATTAAAAATAAATTAGCTTTAGAGGCTCCATATCATGCTTTGACAAATGGTGGTCATATTTCATATATTGAATTAGATGGAGATACTGTTAATAATGTTGAGGCTTTTGAAAGTGTTATTCGTATGATGAAGGAGTTTGGTATAGGGTATGGTGCAGTTAACCATCCTGTAGATAGAGATCCTGTATGCGGGTATATAGGAGTTATAAATGATGTTTGTCCTGGATGTGGAAGACGAGAGTTTGAAGGTGTGCCTATTGAGCACTTAAATAATATTTGTTCATGTTGTAATGAAGAATAGATTAAAGAAAGAAGGAGATGTATATTATGAAAAAAACAGTTGGTGAAGGGGAAAAATTTGAAAGGATTAGAAGAGTAACAGGTTATTTAGCTGGTAATGTGTGTCACTTTAATAATGCAAAACGTAAAGAAGAAGCAGCACGTGTAAAACATAGTGGTATTAAAGAAGTAATAGCTGAAGAGAAGTGTGCTGCATAATGAAGATTAGGCTGGCAGCTTATTTACAACCAGATAGTATTGTTGATGGAGAAGGTATTAGGACTGTTATTTGGACTCAGGGATGTCCTCATAATTGTCCTCTTTGCCAAAATCCAGACACTCATGATTATAATGGTGGAGAGTTAGTTGATTTAGAAGATGTCTATATTGCTATTGATGAGCTTGAAGGTCAGGATGGTATCACTTTTTCAGGAGGAGATCCTTTTGTTCAGTCTAAAGAGTGTGCGGAGATTGCAAAGTATGTAAGAAGAAAAGGATATAATATATGGGCATATACTGGATTTACTTATGAACAAATAATTAATCTTTCTAAAAAATTTCCAGAATATATGGATTTTTTGAAAGAGATTGATGTTTTAGTTGATGGTAAGTTTGAAATGAGTAAGAGAAGCTTTGATTGTGTTTTTAGAGGATCATATAATCAGAGAATTATAGATGTTCAGATGAGTCTTAAATCAGGACATGTAGTTACTGTAAATAAATATGATGTTAAAGAAAACGTTAATTATAGAAGTCATGCAGTAGGTATATATATTTAAATAAAAAAAATAAGTAATTTTAAGTTTTACTTATTTTTTTGTGTTATTTGAGATTTTCCCATTATGTGATTTTTTATTTGAACATAGTCTGTAGCATATATTTTTCCATCATTATTAATGTCTGCGGCTTTTAAGTAGGCTCCTGTTAGAGTAGATTTTCCCATTATATGATTTTTAACTTTAACATAATCTGTCGCATATATAAGACCGTCTCCATTAACGTCTCCTTTAATTATAACAGTGTAAGTGTATTCTACTTTATCTAATTCTATTGTGAATTTCATTCCAGTTCCAATTAAAGCATCATTTATTTCATTATTTTGAGAATCCTTGAAGCTTTTAAATGTGACTCCATTAATACTTGATATTGTGTTTTTAATATTTTTTATGTTATCTCCTAAAGTAAATCCTACTAAATAGTTTCCTTTTTTTGTTAGTCCTAAATAGTTTATTAATTCATTTTCTGTCATAGTACCATTTAGTTCTTTTACTGTAACTTCAGTAATAAATTCCATAGGTTTATTACCTATAATTATATTTATGTATACTTTAGATGTTCCTTTTTGCAGTCCTACTAATTTATCATTCTCATATTTTACAATATTATCTTTTTCTACTGTAACGTTATAAGTAAGATTAGTTGTTGGGCTAGTTGTTATTTCAATGTTATTTTTTGAATTAACAAATATTTCCATAGTTTTAGGTACAGATATACTTGTTATGCCTTTTGATAAAGAGTTAGCATCTAAAGCTGTTAGATTATGGAAGAAAGAATAACCACCAGATCCATTAAGGCTTGGATTATTATTTTTGTCATAATATACGTTTTCTGGTATTTTGTAAGTATTGTCACTTATTGATTGAAGGCCTATAAATCCGCCTAGGTTAGTATTACCGTTAACTATATTAGATGCAAAAGAATTTTTAATAGTTGCATTTTGGTTTATTCCTATAAATCCACCCACATTTTTTTCTGCGGTTACATTTAATGTAGTGGAAGAATTTGTGATAGTTACATCACTAGAAACATTTCCTATAAATCCTCCAGTAGACGCTGAATCATGTTTCATTTGTCCATCATTTGTAACTGAACCATTTCTTAAATGAACATTATTAATAATCATGTTTTCTGCGACTGAGGCTAGAGCTCCTAGATAATCTCCCTTATTAGAATAAACTGTAATATTTTCTATGTTTAAGTTTTCTATTTTAGTTTGTTTTTCATAGTTACCAATAAAATTAAATAATCCTGAACCATTTGTAGTTACATTTCTTATTGTTTTGTTGTTACCATCTAAACTTCCTTCAAAGTTGATAATTGGATATGTTATATTTGTGAAATCTAAATCGCTTGTTAATTTATAGTATTTATTTTTAGTATTAGTACTCATATGATATAAGAATGATGTAGTATCTTTTATTAGATATGGATTATTTGCGGAACCATCTCCATCAAATTCTGGAAATCTAACATTAAATGTTATAGAATTGTTAGTTTCACCAGTTACTTCTATAGTTATACCAGAGTTAGTACCATCAGAAAAATATATTGATTTACTATCGAAGTTTGTGTTATTTAAATCTAATTCAACTCCATATGTTTTTCTGTTCATATTTAATGTAGCTTCTGCGAGTTTTCCAGCTGAATCTCCTAATCCAGTTTCTCCTGGTCTAAATATATAAATATGTTCATTTTTTCCTTGATTACTTCCGTCTCCGTTACCATTATATTTGTTATTTTCATTTACTCTATAGATAATTATACCGCTTGAGTCAGCACGGTGACTATCATATGTGTTTAATCTGTCATAGTATTCTATCATGAAAAATTCTTTATTGTTTCCACCTAAATCTACTTTGATTGCTCTTTGTTCATTTGGGTCTTTAAATTCAGGTTTGTAAAGAGTTATGTTTTCAGTGGACTTAGTTATTACTGGAACTTTATTATGCCAATTCATGTTAGGACTAAATTCACTTATAAAATAAGTTAAAAAACTTTGTGGATTAGAACCTATTACATTACCCATTACATCAAAGAAACCGACTGAAGAAGCAGAACTACCGTATCTATATAAATCTCTATATCCAAGAACATGACCATATTCATGAATCATAGTACCATAGTCTCCACGATTAAGTGAGAATGTTCCTGCGACGTCATTATAATCTCTAGCATAAATAATTGTGTAAGCGTTTATATTTTTACCTGATATATTTTTTGAAATTCCTGTATTTGATGATTCATGTGACCAAAGTAAGTCTCCCCAAGCGGGCCCTAATGTAGTATGACTAGCTTCTACTATAAATGTTATAGAATCTATATCTCCGTTTCCATCTACATCTAGTTCACTTCCTGTATATCCACTCTCAACTTGACTCTTTATGTAGTCAATAGCACCTTCTAATAATTCTTTTTCTCTTTTATTACTTTCAGTTTTATCTTTATAACCTATAAGATTTTGGTCACTATATTTTAAATAATATCCTATAGGATTAGGTGCTACATAAGAGACAACTTCTCCATTTGTTTTTGGAAATATTTCAGTTGTTATTAATAATTTCCCGTAACTTTCTCTTTCATAGTATTTTTTAAATGATGGAACTTTTATTATTCCATTTACACTATTCATATCAAATAAGTCATCACTATTAAATATTATATTAGCGTTTTCTACACTTTGTTTATCATCTAGATGAACAGTTCCTGTTGTTTCACTATCTGCGAATTCTATAAATACTGCGATATTTTTTATATTTTTAGTGGAAGATGCTTTATTTAAAGCAAGTATATTTTTATTTACATTTGTTTCTATTGTTTTTACATCATAAACTACAGTACTCGATAAAATTAGTAATGTACATATAAAAAGAGAAACTAGTAATTTAGTTAGTTTTTTCATTCTTTTTACCTCTCTTTTTAATTTTTTTATCTTCTATATTATTTGATTCTTCTTGTATTTCTGTATTACTTAAAACTTCATTTGTTTCTATTATTTCATTCTTTTCTTTTTTATCTTTTTTTAGTTTTATAATTAAATATATAATTATAGTTAAAGGTATTAACATTAATCCTATACATATATAAATTATCATATTAATATTTAATTTATTTTTCTTTTCTTTTAATAAAAAGTCTGGGAAAAGTTGTATAGTATTTTCACTTGTTTCATATAAGTATTCTCTGTTTTTTCCTTCATTATTTATAGCGTTTAATACACAATAATTATTATTTTCTTTAAATTCATAACACTTAACTTCTGTTTCATTTATTTTAATTGTTTTTAAGATTACACCATTTCTTTCTGACTCTTTATCTATAATATAGATTATGTGATTATTTATGTTTAGTGGTGTGAATTTGTTTAGTATTTCATTCTTTTCTTTATTAAATAAGTAAAAACTTTTTTCCTTCTTTTCATTTAATCCATATATTAGTGTTAAGTGTTCGCTTGTAAAAATAGATATAGTTTTATCATTTAGAGTATAATCTTCTTTTGTAAAGTTTTCTGGGATATTAACTCCTTCGTAGTTTCTTACTATTCCTATTTTTTCTTTATTATAATCAAGATATACTTCTGGTGTTTCATCTACATATGCATTTATTTTATATATTTTTTCATTGCCGTTTTCTGCGATTACTTTAATTTCAATAAAGTTATTTCCAGGTTTTAAGTCTTTTTCTCCAGTACCTTCAACTATAGCTTTTGAATCTTCTGTTTCAGCGTTTATGTTAATTTTAGTAATGTCAGCATTTAAATTAATTTTGTATTCTAAAGTATCTTTATTAAATGATGGGTTCAATTCTCCGTTGTTAATTGTTATATTTTTTAAATTGTTATTTTCTGATTTTTTTATACTTGGTATAGTAGGTCTATTTCCATTATTATTAGAACTTCCTGATGAGGAATTAGAAGATATATTAACTGATACAGTTCTAGATCCAGGATTATATAGATTAGCGTCAGCATCAGAGAACCCTGTTACAGGTGTTGCAGTTATAGTAACAACTCCGCTAGATCCAGCAGTTACATTTACTGTTATGTATTGTTGTTCTACCCATACACTACTAGTAGATAAAGTTCCATTTGAAATAGTTAGGTCAACTCTTCCAATGCAATCCCCACCTAAATTTATTGTGAAACTGCCATTTGGTGAAACATTATATGTAGAAGAGGATAGATTAAATGATGCTGCATTTAATTTTAAAAATGATATGCAAAATATAAATATGCTAAATAATATTAGTTTACTTTTTTTCATAAAAAAAATTCACTCCTTAAATTTTTTTTATTATATCATATTGTATGAAAAATTTATATAAAAAGATGATGGAAACATTTGTTATATTGTTCAATTTGTGTTGATAGTTTTATTCCTTTATTTATCATTACAGTTAGCGCTTGTAAATAAGACCTAAATTTATTTTGTTAAATAAAATATGTATCAAAATCAAAATTATATTACTAACTTAGCAATAGCATAATTTGTTCGAAAAATCGTGTCTAAAAACTTGACATAAATCCATTTAACTTTGATGTATATATCGCTTTGTGCTCCAATTGAGAACTTCTATTTTACTAAATGATGTAGAGTATTAAATATAAACGGATTACTCAAAATTAGAGTAGTTCATAATTTTATTAAATACCATCAATACTTGTTTTATAAAGCCAATTTTTTAGGTCAGTATTATCTCCAGTTTCATAATAATTTATTAGGTTTGTAAAATAAGTACCTATTTCTTCAACAGGAATAGCAATTATTCCTTGACCAAGTCTAATCATTTCTTTATTTGCTACTAAATTAGCAACTCTTTTATTTCCATCTAAGAACATTTGGCTCCTTTGAATCCAACAAAATATGTCAATACATCTTTCTAATTCATTATTGTTATTTAAAATACTTTCTAATTCTAAATCATAGTTGCATTCACTAGGTAATTTTGGGTGCCAAGTTGTACCAGTTATTCCAACACCTTTATCTCTATATTCTCCTAATGGAGAAATATTTTGTCCTTTACATATTTGGAAATGTATTTTTTTTATATAGTCAGTAGTTAATTCTTCGTTAATGGTATTTAAAACAAGTTCTCAAGCATCTTTTAATCCTTTTAATTTTAACATATCATCAATAGAAATTTTTCCAGTATTAACATTATTTATAAATTCTAATGTTTCAGCAAATGTGACTGCTATACCTTCAAGATTAGCACTTTTATATATGTTATCAACAAGTTTTCTTTTTGCAAAGAATATGATATCTTCTTCTGTCATATTATATTTGTTTTTCATAGTGGCCTCCATAAAATTATATAAAAAAACCACATTAACGTGGTTATAATTTTTTTTGGAGCAGGTGATGGGAGTCTAAGTTTATGATTTTATTTAATTTGATAAGTTATGAATGTGCTTGTTTTTAGGTGTTTTTGTTTAAATTTGTTTAAGAAAAATTAACCTTCTTTAGTAAATTTTTGAAATTTTAAGACCTAAAATAAGACCTAAATATTTATTATAATGAGTTTAAAATTTTAATATTTTTTGAAAAACTATTCACTTTTTGAATAATAAATGTTAAAATTTTAGTTAGAAAGGGAATTATTAGTTATGAATTATTGTGATAAAATTTTAAAAATTATTGAAAAAAATAACGGATATGTTACAACACGAGAAGTTGTGGAAAATGGAATTGAAAGAAAATTTTTAACAAATATGGTTAATAAGGGAATTATTGTTAGAATTTCAAGAGGTTATTATGGATTACCTAATTATATAGAAGATGGATATTATAAAATTTCTTCTAAAAGTAAAAATGTTAGATTTTCTTTAGCAACTGCGCTTTATCTTCATAACTTATCTGATCGTACTCCTTTAGTATATAATATTACTTTACCTTATGGATATGGTGGTTGTTTACAAAAAGAGAAAAATGTTATACTTAATTTTGTAAAAAGAGAATTACTTGATTTGGGTGTTATTGAGATGACTTCTCCTTTTGGTATGAAAATTAAAGTTTATGATATAGAAAGAACAATTTGTGATATTATTAAAAATAAAAGTAAAATGAATGCTGAAATTTTTTCTAATGCTTTAAAAGAGTATGCAAAAATTAAAAATAAAAACTTGAATAAACTTGCAATGTATGCAAAGAAAATGAATATTGAAAAAAAAGTTAGTGAATATATGGAGGTGTTATTATAGTGAATAGAGATAAATTAAAAAGTATTATATTCAAAAAGACAAATGGTGATAATAATTTATCTGCACAGTTATATCAAATGTATTTTTTTGAACATATTTTAGATAGAATTTCAAAAAGTAAGTATAAGCATAACATTATTTTAAAAGGTGGGCTTTTACTTTCATCAGTAATAGGTGATGATGAGAGGACAACAAAAGATATGGATGCTGCTTTAAAAAGTATTCCACTTGAAAAGGAAAATGTTGAAATTGTTATGAAAGAAATACTAAGTATAGATACAAATGATGGAATTTTTTATGAGATAATAAGTATTAAGGATATACGATTAGAAAGTGAATATGGTGGATTTAAAATCAATATTCTTGCTAAGATGGAAACTTTAAAAGTATATATTGCTATTGAACTTACAACTGGTGATAAAATAACTCCTAGAGAAATGGAATATACTTATAATTGTATTTTTGAGGATAAAAAGATTCCTATACTTGCATATAATCTTGAAACTGTCATAGCAGAGAAATATCAGACAATCATTTGGAGAGGTATTTACAATACTAGAATGAAAGATTTTTATGATATTTATATACTTATGATAGATAAAAAGGAACAAATAAAATTAGATAATTTAATTAAAGCTATAAAAAATACATTTAATCATAGAGAAACAAAACTAGATATAGAAGAAATTGAATTGGAGTTAGAAATGCTTAAAACTAATGATAAATTGATAAAACTATGGAAAAATTATCAAGTAACTGATCCATACTCTAAAGATATAGATTATGAAACGTTATTTGAATCGTTAAACTATATTACAAAGATTTTAAGTGAAGAAGAAGGGAGAATTTAGGAAAATGGAAGTTTATAGTAAGAATAAGAAAAATTTTGAATCGCAGTATTATGTATCAATGATTATGGGTATAGTCCTTTTTATAGTACCATTAGTCTATATATTATCTACATTTAATGGACTTAATAGTTTAAAAAATGGTGGTTATTTATTATATGCAGGAATGGTTTCATTATTTATTTTCAGTTTATTTATCTTTTATTCTATACTTTATTCTATATTGAAAAAGCCTAACAAATATAAAGCAATACTTATTTCTAAAAAAGATGAAATGTATAATAATATGCCAATTACAACAATGCAATTTTCAATTGGTGAACTTGAAAATGGTACGAGATTTGATGGTAAAATTATTGAATGTTATTCAACTGGTGATAATAACTTGATTGTCGATAATTTTTATCTAATAGAAGTTAAAGAATCTAATTGGAAGATAACAAGAGTAGAAAAGTACGAGGGAATTGTAAAAAAAATATTCCAGTTGTTACACCTAATTGGAATCCTATTTTTGTTGGAGGATTATTTATTTTTGGAATATCTTTTATTTGTTCTATAGTATTTATACTATTAGAACTTAAAGAAGGAGAGTCAATTATTATTGATACAATATTTATGATAATTAGTATTGGAGGATTTTTAGGTGTTTATGAGCAGCATAAGTTTAATAAGAGTGATGAAGATGTAGCTAATAATAAATTTGATGTTAAATTAGCTAAAGAACTAGAAAAAATGCCGATTTTACAAACTACTGATAAAGATAACATAGATTTAACTAATGATGAATTAGTTAAAAAATACAATATATCAACCTCACAAAATATAGATATAAAAGGAATAAAAAAATTTAGTATAGTAAGAGCAACTAAAAGTAAAATTTTAGATAAATATTTTATAATAGATGAATCTAATAATTTACTGGTATATGCTCAAAAAGATGAAGTATATAGATTTAATTTATATAATAAAAATGGGGATTTAATTGGAAAGATTGAAAGAAATGATGCACTTATTGTTTGGTATATTGTTAGAAATGTTAATGAAAAACCATTTAGTATTAGAAAAAAAGTACAATTAAATAATAATTATGATGTAATTGGTACTAATTATTACGTAGCTGGATCTTTTGCTCCAATCGATAATGTCATATTTGATAGGGAAGATAATAAAATAGCTGTTATATGCGCTAAAGAAACAAATAGTGGTTCTTATGAGTTAGGAAATACTACTACTGAAATCGTAGATGAAAATACAATTAATAGTCTAACTTTAATGTGTATATCACTTTGTGTTACAATTGAAAACTTCTATTCTACTAATAGGGGATTGTAGAGTAATAAATGGACTACTCTAATGTGAATAGTCCTTTTAAGTATTTTTTATCTTATTAAATACCATCAATACTTGTTTCATAAAGCCAGTTCTTTAATTCTGTGTTATCTCCAGTTTCGTAGTAATTTATTAATTTTGTAAAATATTCACCGATTTTTTCAACAGGAACTGCGATTATTCCTTGACCTAATTTTATCATTTCTTTATTTGCTACTAGGTTAGCAACTCTTTTATTTCCATCTAAGAACATTTGGCTCCTTTGAATCCAACAAAATATGTCAATACATCTTTCTAATTCATTATTGTTATTTAAAATACTTTCTAATTCTAAATCATAGTTGCATTCACTAGGTAATTTTGGGTGCCAAGTTGTACCAGTTATTCCAACACCTTTATCTCTATATTCTCCTAATGGAGAAATATTTTGTCCTTTACATATTTGGAAATGTATTTTTTTTATATAGTCAGTAGTTAATTCTTCGTTAATGGTATTTAAAACAAGTTCTCAAGCATCTTTTAATCCTTTTAATTTTAACATATCATCAATAGAAATTTTTCCAGTATTAACATTATTTATAAATTCTAATGTTTCAGCAAATGTGACTGCTATACCTTCAAGATTAGCACTTTTATATATGTTATCAACAAGTTTTCTTTTTGCAAAGAATATGATATCTTCTTCTGTCATATTATATTTGTTTTTCATAGTGGCCTCCATAAAATTATATAAAAAAACCACATTAACGTGGTTATAATTTTTTTTGGAGCAGGTGATGGGAATCGAACCCACGTTAGCAGCTTGGAAGGCTGAAGTTCTACCATTAAACTACACCTGCATTTCGTTTTTAATTTTACTAAAAATATTTTTGAATGTCAATAGTTTATGTTTCGATTATTTTAAAATTGTTGAGTTAGTATACCATGTTTATTTACAATATAATATATGTTTATAGTATTTTTTTTGTGATTCTCTTATATTTAAGTTTGTTGAAAAAGAAGTTTCTTTATGTTAGAATGATATTGGGTGATAGAGTATGAGTAAAACCAAAAATATACCTGCTAAAAATTATGTATTGCTTATCATATTGATTATAGTGACTGTAGTTGCTACTCTTTATATTAATGCATGGATTAAGACTTATAAAGCAAATAAACTTAGTTTAAGTCCTTTTAGTGGAGTAGTTGAGGAAATTAATATAAATGAGATTAATTTAGCTTTTTCTGAAACTAATGAAGTAATTTTATATGTAGGGTATACTAATAATCAAAAGGTTTATGAAATGGAAGAAAAAATTCTTAAATATATTAAAGAACATGAAATTGTTGATAAGTTCATGTATATTAATGTAACTGAACATTTAGATAATGATAAATATTTGGATATTTTAAAAAAAGAATTTAGTGAAGTAAAAGATGATATAAAAGAAGCGCCTATGTTATTATATGTTAAAAATGGAAAGGCTGAAGAAGTAGTATCTCCTAAGGATAGAGTTTTAAAAATATATGATATTGCAAATATAAATGAGAAATATGAACTGGAAAATTAATTTCTGGTTTTTTATTGATAAAAATATTGCATTTTTGTGAGTATCTTTTTATAAGTTCTTAAATAACGTTATAAGCTGTATTTATAAGCGTTTACGGCATTTTTGTTCTTGAAGGATATTCTTATAAATTGTTATAACTCATTATATTTTCACTTTCAAAAGTAGTAAATTAGTAGTAAAAATTTATTTTTTTAAGATATTAATTTTAAATATTAAAAAATACTATGTAATGTTATAGTATTAAAATATATTCTTATGAGCGAGACTAGTGGCATAGCCACTAAAGTCTTCGCCATAATAAGGTTAGTATTACCCTTATTATGTAGCACATAGCATGTAGCGTATATAATTAGCCAATTTAAAAATTTTTATTTAACAAAGAAGATACTATATTAAAATGATGAATAATTTCACTATCCGATAAAGAGGAACAATTAATTGATATTCCAAATTTATTATCAAGACTATTACTAACTTTGTTTAAAATATCATATTTATTATCTCCAATTATATATATATCATTGGTACAATCTTTATATTCATATATATTCAATTCTTTTTTATATTCGCTTATCAAATGTTCTAAATCAATATGAATTATTTGCTCTTTTGTAACATAAAATTCAAATTCAATTGAGTCAATATTAAAACATATATCCCCTATATTTTCAACTGTTATTACTGGCATATAATATTTTTGGTTATAGTATTTTCCATTTATATTTATAAAGTGGTTATTATATGATTGAAACGTTGTTTTATAATGCAAACTAAATCTTTTATTAAGTTCTTCAGCTTTATTATAAATATTATTAAAAATATTGTGCATTTGTAAAATATTCATATCTTATCTCCTATAAATTTTATATATATTATTTTATCATACATGCAACTAACGTTAAAGTATATTAACTCTAATTTCTGTTAGAAAGTAGTAAATTAGTAGTAAAATAATTCTATAATTTGGCAGATATCCTTTAAAATAAGGAAATTTTAAGAAAAAGTGAATTTTTTATTATAAAAAGTTTAGTTTTTAATTAAAATGCTTTATTTTAGGATGTACATGTAAAATTTTTAATTTATTTTACTACTAATTTACTATTTTTGAAAGTGAAAACATAAGAAATTATAACAATTTATAAGAATATCCTTCAATGACAAAAATGCCGTAAGCGCTTATAAATACAGGTTATAATGCTATTTGAAAACTTATAAAAGATGCTCACAAAAATGCAATATTTTTTTTGTGTAAAAAAAAGAGCTTTATTAAGCTCTAGATTTTACTAAATTGGTTTTTTCTGTTAAGTATCAAAAGTGTTGTTGAACCAACTGCCACTAAACAAATACCAAATACTAAGTATTCTGCTACACCTGTTTCAGGGTTATCAACTGGTTGTTTTGGATTGTCAATAGCTTCTCTTAATATTTTTATAGTTGGGCTACAAATTTGATCTTCTATTTTTGAATCTTCAGGATAAGTTCCAATGGTTGTTCCTTGTTGTGTAACTACAATTTGTCTGTTTGTTCTTAAAGTTAGTTTTTCAATTACACTTTGGTCTACTACTTGTTTTAAAGATAAGTAGTATGTTAGTTTAACTATTTGATTTGATTCAATAGTTCCAGCTTGCCAAGTAATAGTATTAGTTGCTGTGTCAAAAGATGCTATTCCGTTATTAGTTTTAACATCTATAATATCAAAATTATTTAAGATATAGTTATCAAATGATATTTTAGTTTCTATAGCTTGTTTAGGTTTTGGCATGTGAGTTGTAACACTACCTACATAATTAATTTGATTAAAGTTACTAGGTGAAATTTCATATCTAGTAGCTGCATCAAATGCAGTTCTAAAATTAGTAGTATTTAAGTTAATTCCATAAGCTATAACCCTTATTCCATTTTTTGAACATTCATTAATTTTGTTTGTTAAGCTTGTTAAATCTGTTGGAAGTGAAGCAAGAGCAACTATTATGAATTTTTCACTTGCACTAGAGCTAAAACTTTCAGCAGCTTTGCTTATTGAATCTAGAATATCACCATTAGTAGTTCCTGAAGTCATGTTTTTAACTGAATCTAGTTGTGATTCAATATTAGCATTGTCTACAGGAATAGTAGTAATATTACCATCAGTAGTAGTAACTATTCCTTGTTTAATATTATTTGTAGATTCAAGTGTTTTAGCATTTGTCTTTAATGAATCTATTAAAGCAGCTTTATTAGCAGACATTGTATTACCATTATCAATTGCATACATTATTTCAGTTTCTTTAGAGTTATTGATTATGATTTCAATAGCTACATTTCCATTTACTAAATCAGTGTTATCTTTATTTATAACATTTGTTATATGCATTCCATCTTGACTTAGTTGTTTAGATGCATAGTTAGGTGATACGATTTCAACTCGATTACCTGCGGCATTTAAAGAAAAGATTCCAAAAAGACTAGCCCATACTATTACAGCACTTATTAAAATTCTCTTTTTCATTTTATCCTCCTTATTATGTTTTAATTATAACATGTATTTATTCAAAATCAAATAAAAAGAAAACTTTATTAAGAGAAAAGAATGTGTTAATATATATAATATAGGGAGACTAGATTATGAAAGTAATAAGTATTAATGTTAAAACTGATTCATTTGTAATTGATTCTTTAGATATTAACTATAAAGAAAAAAGTAATATAAATACTAATAATCTAGTAGAAGATACTTTTTATTATAGCGAAAGATTTATTAAGAGAAATAAAAATATTATAAGAGATAAATTAAATTCTAAAAATATTAATACCGCTATTTATAAAGATTTTAATTCTTTTATTATTTTATCTGGTTTACTTGAAACTATGAATATAAAAATAGATGTTAATAGAACTCTTACTCCTAGTGTAATGGATGTTTTACTAGATAATTCTTATTTAAAGACACTTGAATGTTATTTTATGCCTAGTGATTATGTTCATGATCTTGCTCAGAGGGGTATTTCTATTAAGTTTTTTAATAAAGTTGTTTTTACACCTAATTTTGTTAGTTCTAATAATCTTAGAGATTTGAGAGGAATTTATTATAGAAGAGTTATTGATTTTTATAATGAAGAAGATTTATATAAAAATTTTGAGAATTTTTTAAGTGTTAATAATTCTTTAAGGTTTATTAATTTGCATTTTTATTCTAATGATGGTCTTACATATATTGTTGATACTTTGAATGAAAGAGTAAAGATGAATGTTGATATTTTTATTTATCAAAATGATGATAATTTTTCTGATATTAGTTCAAATGTTAAGTTTTTAAGGAAACTTAATAAAGAGTATAGTAATAGATTTGCAAGAGAAATTAGGATAGTTTATTCAAATAAGTTTTTTAGAGAAAATATTTTTAGAGAGTTAACTATAAATGGTTTAAAGGTTTGTATGGTTGCTGTTCTTTATCTAGGTATTGTGTTTATGCTTTCGAATAAATATCATGAGTATGTTGCTTTACTTAATTTAAGACTTTTAGAGTCATCTTTAGCTGAGCCTTCTGAGGATTTGAATATAGATGATATGGATGATGAAGAGGTTAATCCTCCGGTTGAAGTTCCACCTGAGGAGAATACTCCAGAGCCAGAACCACCTAAAGAATATGTAAATTATTATGCCAATATTCCGACAACTTTCGACAAACTTTTGTCAATTAATGAGGATGTGGTTGGATGGATTAAACTCAATAATACGAAAGTAAATTATCCTGTTACAAAATATTCAGATAATCAATATTATTTAGATCATGATATTTATAAACGTGAAATAATAACTGGTTGGGTTTTTATGGATTATAGAAATGATTCAGTAAATTTAAATAAGAATACCATTATTTATGGTCATAATTTAATTAGTGGATATATGTTTGGTGATTTAAAAAATGTTGTTAAGTGGGATTGGTATACTAATCCAGATAATCAAGTAATAGCATTTAATACTTTAGGAAAAGAGATGAGATGGAGAATTTTTTCTATATATAGGACTGATTATACTACTGATTATTTAAAGACAGCTTTTTATGATGATGAGTCATTTATGAATTTTGTGTCAATGGTTAAAGATAGAAGTATTTACAATTTTAATGTCAAGGTTGACCCAGATGACAAAATATTGACGTTATCTACCTGTACAGGAAGTAATGATAGAAGGCTTGCAGTACATGCAGTTTTAATAGATTAATAGGTGTAAAGTAGTGTTTATTTTTGATAAATAAATTATATATTATGTTATTCTTATGTAGTGATAAATACTTATAAAAGAAAGGTGAGTAAAATGTTTGGTAGAATTCTTTATATTAGTGATAATGTTGCTTTTATAGAAAATAAAGGTAATGATGAAACGAAAGGTGATTTGTTAAATTTACATTTAATTTTTGAGCACGATGATCAACATATTTTGGGTGAGATTCAAGAAATTAGAGACGATAAGATAGAGGTTAGGTTTTTAGGAGAATTTGTTAATAAGAAATATTATAATGGTATTTTAAGAAAGGCTAGTTTAAATAGTAGTATTAGAACTATAAATCGTGATGAGCTTTTGGAACTTGTTGGAGTGGAATCAAAAGAAAATTTTGTTTTAGGTAAAAGTGCTATTTATAAGGATTATGATGTTTGTCCTAATATTAATGATCTATTTGCTAACCATTTATGTATTTTCGGAAACAGTGGAAGTGGTAAATCTTGTGGCGTTTCTAGAGTTGTTCAAAATATTTTAAGTAATAAGAATGCTTTGGCGTATAATGCAAATCTTATATTTTTTGATTCTTTTGGTGAATATAAGAATGCATTTAAGAGTATTAGTAATATAAATCCTAATTATAATTATAAATTTATTACTTCTAGATTAAGAGATGGAGATGATACTATGATTGGAATTCCTCTTAATTTGTTAAAAGTGGATGATTTTGGTATTTTACTTCAAGCAGATAAGCATTCTCAGTTGACTATTATAGATCGTGCGATTAAATATGCTAGAATATTTGCTATGGATACTCCAGAAGCTAATAATTATAAAAATAATATAATTGCTAAAGCTTTACTTACAATACTTTATAGTCAAAGTACTTCTAGTCAAAAGAAAGATGATATTTTTACAATAATAGATACTTGTCATACCAATGAATTTGATTTTGATTCGGTTATTCCAGGTATAGGTTATACTAGGAGTTTTAGTGAATGTTTTGCTATTGATTCTAAGGGACGTTTTGGTGAAGAAGTTTTAATTACTGAATATATTTTAAAACATATAGATGAAAATATAGAAGAAGTTCAACCGCCAGAGAATGCTGTTTTTTCACTTGCGCAGCTTGCTAAGTCTTTAGAGTTTACTCTTATAAGTGAAGGATTTAATCAAAATAAGAATATGCATGATGATGCACAACTTTTAAAAGTTAGATTAAATTCTATATTGAAGAGTGATATGTGTAAATTTTTTACTTCTACAGAGTATGTTTCTTCAAGTAAGTTTGTAACAGATTTAGTTAGTAAAAATAATAGAAAGGCTCAGATTATTAATATTAATTTGGAAGGGTTAGATGATGGATATGCTAAGTCTTTAGTTAAAATATTTAGTAGGATTATTTTTGATTTTGCAAAGTCTAATGCTAATCGTGCGACTGTTCCTTTTCATTTATTTTTAGAGGAAGCTCATAGATATGTACAACAGGATAGTGATGTTTATTTACTAGGTTATAATATTTTTGATCGTATAGCTAAAGAGGGAAGAAAATATGGTGTTATTTTGGATATTATAAGTCAAAGACCTGTTGAAATCTCTGATACTGTTGTTTCTCAGTGTTCTAATTTTTTGATTTTTAAGATGACACACCCTAAGGATATTAAATATATAGAGGAGATGTTACCTAATATTAGTTCTGATGTTATTGAAAAAATGAAGATCTTGCAACCAGGTACTTGTGTGGCATTTGGAACTGCTTTTAAAATTCCTATGATTTGTAAATTAGATATGCCTAATCCTAGACCTTTTTCTGCGAGTTGTAATGTTTCTTCTTATTGGGATTCTAAAATAGATATTAAAGGAGATTTAGGTACTTTAACTATGCAAAGATCTCAGGGGATGAATCAAGCTAATGTACAATCTTCTACGGGAGTTAATTATGCGAATGTAAATACTATGGGACAGCAAATGTATAGTAATGTTCAGAGTGTAAATGTGAATAGTTCAGTAAATCTTGGTGTAGGAAGAGAAAATGTTTCATCAATGTATAGTTCTAGTGCTGTTAATCAAAATGTTCCAAGTAATCAAGTAGATGTAAACTAGGTGTTAGAAGCCTAGTTTTCTTTATGTTAAACTTTCTTTTATAAATATTTTCTTTACTTTTCGTTTGTTTCATATATATAATGTAAATATAGTAGAAAGGATAGACAATATGAAAGATATTTCAAAGTTAGAAGGAATAAAAAGGGGAATAATAAATGGAGTAGTACCAACAGTACTTGCAGGGAGTTTAGTTTTTTCTAATGGAGGGATTATTCATGCAGATGCATTTGCATTTGAAGAGCCTAAAGTTACTTATGAAGAATTTATTAAAGATAGTAATATTAAAGTTTTTATTAATGGAAGGCTAGTAGAGTTTAGTGATGATATGGGTTATCCATATGCAGAGAATGGGAGAACATATATTCCTCTTAGAGCAGTTGCTGAAGCTTTTAGAGCTTATGTAGGTTGGATGAATACAGCTCAAAGAGTTTATGTTAATAAACATGATAGAATAGCTGAACTAGTAATTGGTGAAGATAAGATTAAAATTGTTAATGGAACACCAATTTCTGATGATGTTAATTATGTGCCAATAGATACTAAAGCTGTAGTTAAAAATGGAAGAACATATATTCCTCTTAGAGCAATGTTTGAATGTTTTGGATTATCTGTGAGATGGGATGGTAATACAAATAGTGCTCATATAGAGACATTAGGTGATAATATTTTTCCAAATATTGATTTTAAATCAGAAACTATTAGTATTAAAGATTTAGATGTTATAAAATTAGATGAAGTTATATATGATGGAGTGAGTATAGATAAGAGTTATGTTCAGGTTCTTAAGAATAGCGATCAATATAAAGTTTTAGTGGATAATAATAAAGCTTATATATTTTCTTATGGATATTTAGCTGAGTTAGATTATTTATATGGTAAAGAAGATTATTATAGAGATAATATGTTTGGAGATAAGTTTGTTATTTTTAGAAGTATAAGTGAAGAGGAGTTTCAATTTTTTAGACAGTTTCATAGAACGGCATCATTTGAAGTGGACTATAGTTATAGAATGAATTTAAATGATTATTATGGTCCATCATACTATATAACTCCTAGTTATGATAAAGATGAATATAATGAGCTTATGAAAATAGTTAAAGAAATAGTTTCTATAATTAAGAGTAAGACAAATGATCCTAGGGAACAAGTTATTCTTGCTAATAAGCTTATTTTAGAAAGGGTAAAATTTGATGATGATGGAGTAATAGCAGAGGATGCTTATGATGCTTTTACATCACATAAAGGTACTTGTGGAGGTTTTCAAAGTGCATTTCAAATAGTTATGAATGAATTAGAAATTCCTTGTGTTAGTCAATCAGGTAGAATGACTGCTAATATGGGTGGTTATGCGCATGGTTGGAATCAGGTATATATAGATGGAGAATGGTATATAGTGGATGTATATCAAAATTCTAAATATGGAGAAGATTCTTTCTTATTTGTTTCACTTGATGATACACGTGCTAGTTATATGGTATTAGAGGAACAAGTTAAAAATGATTTAGATTTAATTAAATTAACTTATAGATTTGATTAAACTATTAAAGTATGATATTGATAATTGTTTTATTAATTGTTATAATTCTAAGTATAAGAATACGGGGTGAAGCATTAATGAAAAAATTATCTTTTTTTCTTGTTATGTTTTTTTTAAATATTGTTATTATGAATGCAGAGTGTACTTATAAGGAGATTAAAGAGATTAATACTATGGCAAGTTATATTACTACTAATTATCAATATAATGATAAGACTAGTAAATTTGATCTTAGAATTGTTAATTTATCTAATTTGATAGCTATTGAGTATGAAGGAAAACTTTTATTTCCTGAAAATGGAGAGGTTGTTATTAAAGATTTAGAACTTGGTAGTCAGATTAAAGCTACTGCTACGTCAATTACTCAGACAGAATGTTATGGGCAAATTCTTAGGACAATAACAGTTAATCTTCCTTATTTAAATCCATTTTATAATGATAAAAGTTGTGCAGGGCATGAGAATTTAAATGTGTGTAATTCTAGGTTTTTAGATTATAAAATTACTAGGAGTACATTTAGAACTTTGATAGAAAAAAATAAAGAGAATATTTTTAAAGATAGTGAGGAAGAACCAAATAAGGTAGTAAAACCAGTGTTTTGGGAATCAGTATGGAGTGGAGTTAAGAAGTATTCTATTCCTGTTATTTTAGTTATAGTATCAACTCTTATTAGTTCTTTAATTATGAGTGTTATATATAGAAGAATTAAACATGGTTTTTAGTTATAAAGGGTTAAAGTTATGAATGAGTATTTTATTTATCCTGGTATTGGTAAAATAGTATTAGTAAGTAAAAATGTTTTTTATAAAGAACTTCAAGATAAGTTAGTTAAACTTGAAAGTGAAGAATTAAAATTAATAGATAGACTTTTTAATAATTATAGTGAATTTTTGTTAAGTAAATTTTTGATGGATTTATTAGATTCTAATTCTAAATTAGCTAAGTTTAATAATGATACTTTTCGTTATATGTTAGAGTTTATAGAAGATTTAATTCCAGAAAAATATAGAGATACTTTTTATGAAAATTTAAAAACTTTAGAAATTGAATCTGGAATAGAATATGTACCATTAAATGAAGAAGAATCAAAAAATAAACTTAATATGGGTGGATATTGTATTAATTATAATCGTTTAGTAATTTATAAACATACTATAGATGGATTAACTGAATATGCTAAGAGTTGTGAAAATCCTGATGAAGTGTTTGGTAGAGAAATAAATCGTCTATTTTTTCATGAATTACTGCATATGGCTAGTAGTTCTTTTGATAAAGAGACAGGTGTAATTACTAGTGGATTTGGAGATTCAGTTAGCTTGATGAATCGTGGTTTAACTGAAGGATTCACAGAATTATTATCGATGATTAGTATACCAGGTACTTTAGAAATAAATTCTTTTTATTATCCATTTATTTTACTTTCTAAGCAACTTGTTTATTTAGTTGGTATGGATGTAATGATGAAATCTTATTTTGGGACACATGATACACGTTTAATAGAGAAAGAGCTTAATAAAATAGAAAATAATGAAGGATTTTCATTTGGTTTACTTTCTAATATTGAATCAAGTTTTATGATAAAAGAAAACTTAGGTGATGTTAAACAGACATTTATGGGATCTGCTCAGAATTTGATGGTATATTATTTTGAGCAAAAAATGATAAAAGCAATAGAAGAGAGATCAATTAGTAAAAAAGAAGTAGAAGAATTAATAACGGATTTTGAAAATTCTTTGATAGCACCTGAAATTTTATCTCTTAATAAGCTAAATAGTGAGAATTATGTTGGTATTGATAAAAGTTTAAATGCATTTAGGAGTTCTAAAGAGTATATTTTATCTCTTTTAAATGAAGCTCAGTTGAAAGGCTAAAAAAAGTGTGGTTTGTAGTGTACAAACCTTTTTTTCTTTGTTATAATATGGTTATAGTTAAAATAGTGAGGTGAAAGATATAGATGAGGAATATAAAAAATATGTTAGTGTTTTCACTTTTGTTATTCTTTTTAATTAATGTTCCTTTATTAAAAGCAGATACATGTTCTGATAGTGTTAAAGAGGCTGAAGATATAGAGGTTACTACTAAAGTTGAGACCGTTAAATGGGAAGATAATGGTGGAATAACAAGTTATAATATATATGTTATTATAAAAAATATTACTGCTAATACTTATGTTGTTGTTATGAATGACCTTAATGATAAAGTAGAATATTTAGGGTATGAAGATTCAGATAATGGTGTAATAAAATTAAAAACATATAATCCATATAAAAAAATAAATTATGTAGTTAGGGCTTATACTAAGGATGTTTCTTGTAAGGAAGAGGCTGTAAGTACTAAAAAAGTTAGTCCTGCAGTGTTTAATAGTTATCATGAAATGGAAATATGCGGTGGGCGTGATGATATAGAAATGTGTGAACAATTTTATGATTCAAGTAAGATGAATATAGATGAGTTTAGAGAAGAAGTTCAAAAAATTATAGATGAGAAGAATAAAAATATTTTATGGTATATTGCAGATTTTCTTAAAAAGTATTATTTATTTATATTGATTCCTATAGTTATTGTTGTTTCTATTTTTGGAGTAAGAATAGCAATATTGAAAAGAGGTAAAGATGATGAGTAGTAAATTTAAAAGATATGTACATTTAACTTTATTTGTTTTTTGTTTATTGATTTTGCCTAATACATTGTTTGCTTTAGATGAAACAATTACAGTTTATAATGGTGACAGAATTGAGGGTGGTTATGGGCATATAAATGGTGAAGAGGTAAGGGTTTACTCGACGACTTATCATACATCTGGAGGTACTGCTTATTGTTTGAATCCTGGTAAGCCTTTTCCGAATGAAGATAAAAATCAGAGTCAAACATATCACTTGAAAGATGTTTATGATTTATCTTCTTGTAAAAAGAGTAATGATAATATTTATTGTGGCTTTGCTTATGTTATTCAAGCTGCTGAATATAGATTTGGAGGAGATTATGTAACAGTAGATACTGGCCTTCGTTTATTTGCAGCATATAATGGTTTTAATCCTTCTGATGAGGATTATTGGTCTGATGCTGATGGAAAAAAATATGATAGAGCTTTTATTTACAAAACAACAGCTAATTTGATAAAAGATGGACAATATAAAGATGGTGCATGGTTAAAAGAAGGGGTTTTATATGGTGATACTCCTGGTATAGCTCAGGGAATGGATTTGTTTGCTGAAACAACTTCACCATGGGGAGCTGATTTGTGGTATCCAGCTTCTGAACTTTTAGATGTTAAGTCTGTTACTGATGGTAAAAGCTATTTAGAGAAAGGTAAAAATGGTGTAAAACCTATTCCTAAAAATGCAGGTCCATTTACAATAACTGTACAGACAACATTTAACGAACATACGAAGGAAAAGACTGTAAGTGTTGATAATGGTGCAATTATTCAGAGTGAAAGTTGGGGTAATTGTCCTGAGAATAATAAAGTTTTATGTTTGACATTAACTGTTGACACTTCTCAAGTTACATCAGATGAATTTAATATTTTAGTTGATTATGTACAAACAGGAGATTTATCTGGAAGTATGGGGTATTATGAACCTGATGCGGGTACTGGTTTTCAAAATATGATTATATACGAGCCAAGTCATGATCCAGTTAGATTTGAGATACCTATTAAGTTAAAAACTGATACATGTAGAGTTGAGACTAATCCTGAAACTAATGAAATGATTTGTTATGATATTAATGGTAAACCTGATTGTCAAAGTTATTTAGAAACATGTGAAGCTGGTATATGTCAACCACCTACATATAGTCCAATAGTAGATGATTATATTTGTTATGATGCATATGGAAATATGGATTGTGATAGTTATTATGAAACTTGTGAAACTGATTTGTGTGAAGAACCTTATACAAGTATTACATATGATTTACCTAGTGAGTGTGAAGAAGGCGGACACACTAATGAAATAAATGATCCTGAGGTATGTACACTTTTACATACTAATAAGACAGTAGAAGAGAATTATTCTACTAGTTATGGTAATGCTTATTGTAAAATTCTATGTAGAGAAACATTAAAGTTTTCATTTATGAGTAAAGAGGAAGCTCAGGCAGGACGGTATTTTCAACATAATGTAGAAGCAAAATATTCACAGATATCTAATTTAAGTACTGTTATTATGTCTACTAGACAATGTGCAAACGAAATAGATTATGATGAGTGGAAAGGCGACTATAATGAAACAAATGCTGCAGTATTAAGTTCTTGGAATGCTTTAAAATTTTGGGAAACTTTATATAATCATATAGGTGAATATCATGAAGAGAAGTATTATCAAAGTTGTAAGCATAGTACAGGATGTTGTGATAGAAGTTGTACTGAAACTGATAGTGAAGGTAATGATTATAATGTTTGTTGCGATGACGGATGTTCTATAGGAGACTGTGGTCAAGATTATTACGTTTGGTATTGGGGATATATGGGATCAGGGCCGTTCCCATATAATATTAGTGATGAATATGGTGGGACAAGTAGAGATGAAGCTACTCATACTAGTGGTAGTGCAACTTGTAATGCAAATTGTTGTAGTGGTACTTGTCAAGTGACAATTAAACCGCCAACAGATGCAGAAATAAGATCTAATTATAGAGCGGCTCTTGGTGCTTATAAAAGTAATCTTTCTAGAAGAGATCAATTACTTTATCAGTTACAAGATTGTAACTATGTAACTGATGTTAAGGTTGATGGAACTTATTATAAACCAGATGGTGGATATTATACTGTATCACAAGAAGGTAATTATCATACAAATGCAGCGCTTAAAACTTATCAACAGGTTAAAAAGTATGAACCAGGTAACATTGTAGATGTAGATTATGAGGAAAATTATACATATAATGAAGGCTTTAATATATCAAGACCACTTGATAGAGATGTTACAGAATTACAGTTGATAGAAAGAAATTATAATAACGATGAAGATTGGCATAGTTACTGTGGTAGTGAATGTACTAAAGATTTGTCAACGCTTTCTAAGAATTTTTCTACTGAAAGACTTACTTATTTTGATTGTTCTGGTAGTGAAGAAGGTGCTCAATGTACTAGACAAGAAGTTACAGTTCCAATAAGTAAAGTTGCTAATATAATTTTAGAAAGAGAAACTGCTCATTATCAAGGTACAGACTTTTATACTCAGGTATTTACTGGTGATATATCAACATCTGGTGGAAGTTTAGGATATTGGATTCCAATGGAACCTCATCCATGGCCTGTAGGTATTAAGAGAATAACTGGTGATTATGAGATGGAAATCACTTTAGAGAAGTTAGGAGATCCTAAGAGAGTAGTTAAAATAGAAGATCAAGACTTGATGTGTTCTTATCATGTTACTAATGATTTAACAATTTATGATTGTGATGATGGATATCATGTATGTTATCCAT
The DNA here is from genome assembly GCA_947644695.1 of uncultured Bacillota bacterium. Lineage (GTDB taxonomy): Bacteria > Bacillota_I > Bacilli_A > RF39 > UBA660 > MGBC139354. The sequence continues at coordinate 51,839 of CANSAJ010000002.1, forward strand.
GTGATCCAGATGATGAGTATTGTTATCAAGATCCTACTCCTGGAGAAGAGTCAAGACCTGATTATGATTTAGGTGTATACTTTAGAAGCATAGACTTAGAAGATATATTCCCTAATTCACAATTTAGTCCTAAGGATGGAGTTAATACTCCTGTTACAAGACGTATAGGTCAGAACTGGGCATCTCAGGGAAATATTATAAAAGAGATACAAGATTTAGGTGATAAAATTTGGACTAATACACCACAGTATTCAATAGTGTTATCACCAAGTACAATTAAGAAAATTAAATCTTATAATAAACAAAGGCATGATTATTTAGATTATTCTATATCATGTGATGCTAATTTAAGATGTACTAGTGATTTCTTAAATAGTAGTTTAAAAACTATTTTAGAAGATAAATATTATGATTTATATAAAAAAGATACTACGATATCAAATGATAGGCTTTATTATTACAAAGGACAGTGAGGTGGTTAGTTAGTGAAAGAGACGTTTTGGACATATTTATTAATTATAATAGGTATATTTGTAATAGTTGTTATGATTTTAGTTCAAGATTTGACAGGTACTACTGAAGAAGATTATTACCTTACTAAAGAAATAATGCAAGCAGCAATGATTGATTCTATAGATTATGGTGTTTATAGACATTATGGAGATATTAGAATTATAGAAGAAAAGTTTGTTGAGAATTTTACTAGAAGATTTAGTGAAAGTGTTAATTCTACTAAGACATATCAAATAGAATTTTATGAGATATATGAGTCTCCACCTAAAGCTACAGTTAGAGTTAAGACTGCTACTAGTGAATATCAGGTTACAAGTGATTCTTCAGTTGACTTTGATATAGTTACTATATTAAGTGGTATATTAGAGACTAAATATTAATAATTATAATAAAGAGAAGGAAATGTTTCCTTTTCTTTTGTTTTGTGTTGAATTTCTTTTTGTAATGCTTTATAATAGGATATATAGTAAGAATAGGAGGAGTTTATGAAGAATATAATGATTTCTTTAAAAAGGTTCTTTGGAAATAAGAATACTATAACAATATTGTGTGTTTTGGCGGCAGTTTTGATATTATATTTTGCATATTCATATAGAATTAAGCAACAAACAAAGCCAGTTACAGTACCATATGCAAAGGTTGAGATTCAACCAAGAGAAAAGGTTACTGAGGATAAAATTGGTTATGTAGAATATCCAAGTGTTATGCTTAAAACTAATGTTATTAGAAATGCAGCTGATGTTATTGATTATTATGCAAATTATAATACAGTAATTCCAGCAGGAAGTTTGTTTTATAAATCAACATTAGTTACATGGGCTCAGATGCCAGATTCAGCGTGGGCAGATATTCCAGATGGTTATACTGTTGTTAGTTTGAATGTTAATACTGAAACAACTTATGGTAATTCTATATTCCCAGGGAATTATATTGACTTATATTATGCAACATATGATGAGACTGGTAAATTATTACTAGGTAAGTTAATTGAAAGTATTGAGGTTTTAGCTGTTAAAGATAGTTCTGGTAATCATGTGTTTGAAAATAGTTCAGAATTAAAAGCACCATCATCACTTATATTTGCAGTTCCAGAAGATATGCATTTACTTCTTAGAAAAGCAGGATATTTAGATGGAGAACTTATACCAGTTCCAAGAAATGCAAGCTATAGTCAAAATCCAAGTGCTACTATTGTAAGTAGTGAATATATTCAAGATTTCATTTTAAGTAAGACAGTTATATTGCCTGAACAAGGTCCATCTGGTGGAATTGGAACAATTGATTAGAAAAAAGAAAGAATAATGAAGGAGTGGGTTTCCCTTGAATAATGCAATATTTGATCAAATTGATTTTGGTCCTTTAAAGAAATATTTAGATAATGATGATATTACAGATATTTCTTATTCTAATGGGGGACAGATACATCTTAAGACGTTGAGTCAAGGTGTTGTTAAAGTTAATAATCCTGATATAAATAATTTACTTATGGAGAAAATAGCATTTCAGTGTTCTAATGTTATGGGTAAGACATTTAATATGGCTCATCCAATGTTAGACGCTGAAAGTGCTGAATTACGTCTTAACTTTGTACATGAAACTATTGCAACTAATGGCATTGCATGTGTTATTCGTAAAACTCCTGCTAAGATTAGACTTAATAAAGAAAAGTTAATTCAAGAAAATTATGTTTCTGTGCCTTTACATGATTTTTTGTTTAAATGTGTTGAAGGTCACTGTAATATAATTGTTAGTGGAGAAACTGGTAGTGGTAAAACAGAGTTAGTTAAATATTTAGCTAGTCATATAGCTGAGAATGAAAAAATAATAATGATAGAGGATACTTTAGAGTTACACTTAGATAGAATATTTCCTCATAGAGATATAGTAGCTATGAAAACTAATAATATTGCAAGTTATAGTGATATACTTGTAGCTTGTATGAGACAGAATCCAAAATGGATATTGTTATCAGAGGTTCGTAGTGCAGAAGCTGTTACGGCTGTTAGAAACTCTATAAGTAGTGGACATAATATTTTGTCAACTATACACTCTGATAAGGCTAGTGGTATTCCTATGCGTCTTTATAGTTTGCTTGAAACTAATCTAGATGTTGAGCAGTTTTTGAAAACTATGCATAGATATATACATATAGGTGTACATGTAAAAGGTTACATGTCTAAACAGTATGGAAGATTTCAAAGAGAAATAGTGGAAGTGGCAGAGTTCTATGTGGATAAAAATAATGAAGCTAAGACTAATGTGCTTTATTCTAAAGGTATGGATGGAGTAGAAGTTTATCACAATCCTTCTTCTAATTTATTAGATTATTTAGGTGCTCAAGGTATATATTTACCTACTGAGACGTTTGTAAAAGAAGGTACAACATTAAAGGAGACTATAAAAGAATCTGTTGTTCCTGATATAGAGATTTTTTAAAAAAAGTGAGGTGAACTTATGTATGTAGAAATTTTTGTCATTTTGGCATTATTAATATTTGTAGTACTTTACAGAAAGAATACTGGTGATAAGTTTTATAAATATATTTCTGATGGCGTAAGTGAGATCTATAATAAATATGCTCCTTATTCATTTAAAATGGTAAGAGAGAAGACTAAAGAATTAGGGCAAGAATATACTCCTAGACAGTACATTATACAAGTAGTTATATTTGCAGGTGGAGCTGGAATAATATCATATTTATATTTTTATAGTATTATTGTTTCTATCATATATGCATTTTTAGCTGTTATGTTTATTCCATATCTTGCATATTTAAGATGTAATAAAGTGTATAGTGAGTTTATATTTGAACAAATACAAGTGTATTCTACTAACGTAATTATGGAGTTTAATACTACTCAGTCTTTTGTTAAATCACTTGAAGGTGTTAGAGATAGTGGTGTTTTAGAAGAACCATTGCTTGGAGATATTAATGAAATGATTTCAATAGCGTATAGTAGTTCTACTATAGATGAAGCTATTGATTATATGAATAGTAAGTATGATTTTTATGTAATAAGAAATATGCATCAATTGTTTTTACAGATAACTAAAGAAGGTTCTAAGGATTCTGGAGAAGCACTTGAAGGAATGCTTATGGATATAGATGCTTTAGTTGAAAGTGTATATAGAGATAGAATAGATAGACAGACATTCCATAAACAGTTTATAACATTTGGTGTAGCTTTATATTTTTTAGTGGCATTGATACAATATTTACTAGGTAATGAGAGTTATTTAGCACTTATAGAATTATGGTATGTACAGATAATGTTACATGGTGTAATTATTATAAATACTTATTTCTTAGTTAATGGAGAAAAATATTATAATGAGGATGTGGGTGCCGAATGATGATTGAGATTGGAGTAGTTGGTGTTTTATTTGTTATTGTATTACTAGCTCAAGGGAAAATTGATGGTAATAAATTTATAAAAGATAATGAAAGAGCATTTAAACTATTAAAAGAAGATGATTATGATTTTTTAGTATCTGCTAGATATGGGGAAGGTGTGGATCCTAATTTACTTTTTGAGAAAAGAGTTAAGAATGGATTAATAACACTTGTACTTTTAGTAGTAATATTTATTTCGAATTTGAATTTTGTTAATTTGATAGTGTGTTTTATAGTTTCTTATTTAATTTTTAAGTCTGGTTATAGTAATTTAAAGACTTATTATAAAAAACATTTACATGAAATAGATTTATTACTTCCATATTATTTAAAAAGTTTAGAGATATTAATTCAACATTATACTGTGCCAGTAGCGCTTAGTAAAAGTATAGATCAAGCACCTAGTATATTTAAAGATGGTTTAAAGGAGTTAATAGGTAGTATTAATGCTGGTGATTCAACTATAGATCCTTATATGGCATTTGCTATTAAATATCCTGTTAGAGATTCTATGAGGATGATGAGGCTTTTATATAGATTAGGTTTAGGTAATCAGGAAAGAAAGCAAGATCAGTTGATAGTATTTTCTAGAACTATTTCTAATTTACAGGCTAAAAGTCGTGATACTAAATATAAAGAGCGTTTGGAAAAGATGGAAAAGAAGACAATGGTTATGTTATCGACAACTGGTGTTGGTGTTATGATTATTTTATTACTTGCTATTTTACAGATGTTCACTTCAATATAGACATATAAGAAATTATATGTTTTTTTGTGTTTTGTATTTAGAATTGTTAAAAAGTGTTAAATATTTTATCTTTGCTTGATTAATAAATATGTTTAAAGTATAATAATAATTGTAATAATAATAAGGGAGGTAGATTTCAAGTGAAAGAAGCTACAGGTGAATTAAATATGACTGTTATTACAGTTATTGCAATAGCAGCGGTTGCAGCATTATTCTATGCCTTTGTTTGGCCTATGATTCAAAGAACAATAGTTCAACAAACATGTAATGCGTATGGACCAGGATATACGGCAGAAAAATCAACTGATCAGAATACTTGTCAGTCAGCAAGTGATAAAACTAGTTGTTGGGTTTGTAAATGTGATAAAGCTAAAGGATGTACTGGTAAAGATTTAGTGATTGATGGGCCTGGAACAGGTAATTAATAAGGAGTAATTTGATATGAGAGAAGCGATTGGTGGAACGTGGTTATTAGGATTTGTCGTATTGTTTATAGTACTCTTTTCAGCTTATTTAGCCGTTTCAATCAATTATACTAAAGCTTTTAGAGTTAAGAATCAAATTATTAATATTATTGAGGAGAACGAAGGGTTTACAAAAAGCAGAGGAGATGTTGCTGGTAAACCTCTTGATCAGCTCCAAAATAGTAATAAGACAGAAGATAAAATTTATCATTATCTTAAACAAATAGGTTATGCTACAACAAATATTGAAGATGATAGGTGTGAGAATGGTTCAATGCAAACTGGAGGTTATTGTGTTGAACGTGTCTGTACTAGACAAGGATCGTATTATAAAGTCACTTCATTTATTAAGATTGAATTACCACTTATATGGCAATCATTTGTGATTCCTGTTAAGGGAGAGACTAAGGTTTTATATTGGACAGTTGATGATATAACTTGTTCATAATTTTGAAAGAGAGAGGAATAGAATGAATGTAATAATTGCTAATAAATATAAGGATATGTTAAATAGCTTAGATATAGAGGTTATAAAGTCCTTAGAGGGTGTTTATGATGTATCTGAGATAATAGATAATTTTTCTAATTTCTATTTTGATAGAATGATACTTGATATAACAGCTTTAGATAATTATGAGAATTTAGATACTTTACAGAAGTTAAGTATTAATTTAGATATGGCTAAGGTAATTCTACTTTTAGATGATAATGATGAGAGTTCGAGTAGTCAATATTTATCAAAACTTATTTCTATGGGGATTTATAATTTTACAAGAAATTTAGAAGGGGTAAGATATTTACTTCAAAATCCTAATAGTTATAGAGATGTTGCGCATATACATAATGTAAATGCGGGAGAAAGTTATTATGATGATAGCTTATCATCTACAACTAGAGTTATAGGTGTTAAGAATTTATCAGAGGGAGCAGGCGCTACTACACTTGTTTATATGATGCTTAAGCATTTAGAGAGTAATTATAGTGTTTGTGCTTTAGAAGTTGATAAAAGAGATTTCATTTATTTTGACGATAAAGAAATGATGTCTACAACTTCTGCAGATTTACCTAAAGAATTAATGAAAAGAAGATCATATAATGTAGTTTTAATTGATTTAAATACTTATAGTGATCCTGATATATGTAATGATGTAATTTATTTAGTTGAGCCATCAATATTAAAACTAAATAAATTAATGAAGAGAGATAGAAGAGTATTTGAAAAATACAATCATAAGAAGATAGTATTAAATAAAAGTAATGTTTCTAATAGTGAGTTAAATGTTTTTGAATATGAAGCTAAAACTAAGATATTCTATAATTTGCCTCCTTTAGATGAAAGAAGAGAAAGTAATAGAGAAATTAATGGATTATTATCTAAATTAGGTTTTGCTAAACAAAGTAGTGGAGTAGAAGATGATAGTGATTCAAAAAATAAGTTATTAGGTATGTTTAAATTTTAGTGTAAAGTTGGCATATTTATTTGACATTAAATTTTATTTATATTAAAATTGTTATAGTGAAGAAGGAGAAGAGATTATGAATATGAATATGTTTTATTTATTAGCAGAAGAATCAAAAAATACAATTAGTGTGTGTAATGATTTAGCACCTGTTTGGACTATTTTAGGTTATATAATATTAGCAATACAAGTTATTGTGCCAATTTTATTAATTATTTCAGGAATGATAACAATGGCTCAGGCTGTTATGGAGAAAAAAGAAGATAAGATTAAAGAAGCGCAGAATTTATTAATTAAGAAGATAATAGCGGCAGTTTTATGTTTCTTAGTTATAGCAATTACTAAGATGGTTGTTAATTTGGTAGTTACTGGTGATTGGGAAACTTGTGTAAAGTGTGCGTTACATCCTACAACAGCAGAAGGTTGCGGATTTGATAAAGCTGAGGTAAATCCTAAATAATAATATAATTTAAGTAAAGAAAATTAGTACTATTTATTTAGTACTTTTTATTTGGGTGAAATTAGTTGACATAGGTTGATAAAAATATTAAAATTATGTTATGTATATGCGAGTATGTATAATGATGAAATGCACTTTTTATGTACTTAGAATATTGAGAGGTTAAATATGAAAAAGATTTTTATATATAGTTTAACATTTATTTTATTGACTTTTAGTTTTGTTGGTAATTTGAAAGCATATCTGAGAGTAACTAAGGAGTGTCCTGTTAATGCTACTTTTGAAAACCCAAAAACTGGTACAATTGAGAGTTTAGAAATCGTTTATTTTATGAATTCACGTGGTGAGAAGAGAATTAAGATTAATTATAATGGTGGTAATGCAGAAAGTCTTTATTCTACTAAATCTACTACTGAAGTTAATGTTGGTGGTACAATTTTCTACTTTTATCCAGATGATGCTGATAATATTTTTAAGCAAACTAAAAGACAAAAAGATTTAAATACTTTTACGTGTCCTTCTAAGACTTTGCATATAAGACCTAGTAAGGGAAGTTCAAGTGAAGGTAATAAATATGTTTCTTCATATAGTTCTAAAGTTTTAAATGAATATGCAGAAGAGGACACTAGTTCTGAAGAAGAGCCAGATGGATCTAATTCATCAGTTCTTCCTCCTAGAGAAAATGAATCTTGCGTGGATTATTTAGGACATGCAAAAGATGATCCAGGAAGTGTAGCTGCTATTTTGGATGATGTTTATACTGTAATTAAAATAGGTTCTATTATAGTACTTATAGTTTTGAGTTTGTTAGATTTTGCAGGTGCGATTACTAAAAATAAAGATGAATTAATGCCTACTGTTAAAAAGTTTGGTACAAGATTGATTATTTTAGTATTAATTTTATTAATACCAAGTTTTATAGATTTATTAGGTAGAATGTTTGGAATTCCTGATATTTTATGTGGTATTAAGTAGTTTTTTATAGAAAGGAGTAAAAGTATGGGTATTTTTAAGTTAGGATTTAGTTTTTCTGGTTTTTCTGTTCCTATTGTATGGCAGATATGTTTAGCTATAGATGCCATTATTTATGAGGTTGCAGATCAAGCACTTAGAACTTTTTTTAGATTAGCAGCTTTATCTGCTGATGTTCAAGCTTATAGTAATGAAATAGGTTATATTTTAAGTCGTGTGATGGTTTTAGCTGGAATTTATGCACTTTTTAGAATAGCTATTATGCTTATTAATTATTTAATAGATCCTGGTAAGATAGAAGAAGCAACAAAAACTGGTACTCAAATTGTAAAGAATGTTGTTATATCTGTGGTGTTACTTGTAAGTTTACCTCTTATTTTTAAAGTATTAGGTAGAATTCAGCAACAGATAATAAGTCAAGATGTAATACCTAAACTTGTATATGGTTTAGATGCTTTTGATGATGAGAAAAATGGAATTGAACAAAGGTCAACTAAATTTGTAAATGATGTTTTCTTAATATTTTTTACACCTGATAAAGCTAATTGTAGTGGATCAAGTGGGCCATCATATTGTAAGGATTATAATGCTGTTAAAAATGCTGAAAATGGTACTGGTATTACTGGGTTAATGCCTTATGTTTATTCACCTTATTTTACATATACTCCTTTTATTTCTGGTTTAATGGGGATGGTCTTAATTTATTATTTTGTAATATTTTCGATTGATTTAGGTGCTAGAATAATTAAGTTAATGGTTTTGCAAGTTATTTCACCAATACCTGTCATTATGTATATAGATCCTTCTCAAAAGAATAAACTTACTAATTTCTTTAAAGCTTATTCTGTATTATATTTACAGGTATTTCTTAGGATAATAACTTTATATATGGCTTTTGTGGTTTTGGATTTAGTTGTTAACTCAGATGCTTTTAATACCGCGATTAATGGTGGTATGTTACTTGCTGGTAATTTCTTTGTTAAAATAATTCTTTATATAGGTGTATTTCAAGCTACTAAAGAACTTCCTAAATTAATAGAAGATGCATTAGGTGTTAAAATGGGAAGTGCTCCAGGTGGAAACTCATTTGGAAAAGTATTAGCGGGAGTAGCTGGAGGAGCATTTGGATTTACGGCTGGCGCTATTGCTGGAGGTGTTGCTGGTAAATCTTCTGGCGTTGCAGGAGTTACTGGAGGAGCGCTTATGGGTGCTGCTACTGGTATGTTATCTGGTGGTGCAGGTTTCATAGGTTCTAAAAATGTTGCTGAAGGTGTTAAATCAGCTGTTAAAAGTGTAAAAGATGCTTCAAGCACAGGTAAACGTGTTGCTGCTACAGGGAATTTGTTTAATTATGCTCGTGGAAATTTTGATAATTTAATCGGATATCCTGGAAGAGTCGATACTAAAGTAAAGAATACTAAAGATAAGTTGGAGAAAATGGATGCATTTGAAAAGGCAGTATTTGATGATTATTCAAAGACGGTAGATCCTACTACAGGATTTAAATACGGTACTTTGGACGAAGACTTTGGTGTTATAGCTGCAAGAGGTGCTCGTGATCAATTCATTTCAGATTATAATGAGGGTAAAGCTATAGATCCTACTACAGGTGCCGTTTATACTCCTGCAGCTGCAGCAGCTCGTTTAAATACTTTAAGAGCTTCAGTTAAAACTCAAGAAGATGCTTACAAGCAAAAAGCCTTTGATTGGTTTCAAGCTAAATCATTGGATCCTACTACTGGTAAAGTTAAGTATGATCCTAAAAAGTATGCCACTTTATCTGAAAGTGAAAAAGCTCATCATGAATTGACAAGAACAACGAAGAAAACATTAATTCCTTCTTCTAGAAGTGATTTAAGAACTGATTTTTCTGCTATGCGTAAAACTATTAAAGCTGATAGCAAGAAATATCAAGCACAATCTCAAACAGATAGAGCTAGAAATGCAAGAGCAGTTAGTGATAAAAAATAGAAGGGAAAAGAGAATATGAATGATATGTATTTGATACCTGCAAATAGTAAGAATGGTAAATTGATATTTAATATGTTTAGACCTGTTGATTTAGTTGTGTTTTTAACTGGTCTTGCTATTACAATTATTTTCTTTCTTGCTATTGGTAGCAGTTCTTTATGGGCTACAATAATTAAATTAACGCCAATAAGTGTAGGAGCTCTTCTAGTTGTTCCTGTACCTTATTATCATAATGTTATGGAGTTTATTAAAGATGTGTATTTGTTTTTGATAGGTAGGCGTGTGTATTTATGGAAAGGTTGGTGTGTTAGAAGTGAGTACGAAGAAAAGTAAGGTAAATGTTAAGAGTCAAAAATATGCAGAGAATTGGTTACCAATTAAATCTATTTTGAATGGAGCTATTCAATTAGAGGATGGTATGCAAGTTTCTGGTGTTAAGATTCAACCAAAGAATATATTTATTATGGATTTTGATAGTCAAAAGAATGTAATATATAATTTAAGAAATTTCTATAATACACTTGATTATGAGTTTTGGGTGATATGTGCTGATAGACCTGTTGATATTAATGTATATTTAAGTCAATTACAGCTTTTATATAATAATGTTCAGACTCCAGTTATGAAGAAATTAGTTATGCAAGATATTAATAAAGCTAATTTGTTTATGAGTAAAGAGATAGGTGTAGCTGATACAGAGTATTTTATATTATTTAGAGAGAAAAGACCTGAAATTATACAGAAGAGAATTCAAAATCTTGTTAGTGGTTTGGCTTCTTGTGGTCTTCAAGCATCTCAGACAAGTAATGATGATTTAAGAGTTTTACTTGATGGTTTCTTTAATGATGGAAGTAGAACTGAGTTTGGGACGGTGATTAGTGCATGAATTTAAAGAGTCAATTAGCGCCTAAGGGTTTAGAGTTTAGATCTGGGGATATGATTATAAGTGGTAAGTATTGTTGTTTTCTTACAGTTATAAGTTATCCTAAAATGATTAATGAAGGTTATCTTGCTAATTTAACTCAATATGCAGGTATTAAAGTTATTATTAAGCATATACCTATTCAGTTTTCAGTTCTTTCTAAGATGCTTAATAAAGAAATTGCTGATATGAAAGTTAAATATCAAGATGAACATGATAGAACAATTCAAGAAAGAATTAGACAGGATTATGAGAGTATAGAAAACTTTATTAGTATGCTTACTTCTACTCAAGCTAGAATTTTTGATTTTCAGATGCATGTAATGGTAACTGCTGATAGTCAAGAAGAATTAGAGAATAAAAAAGTTCAAGTTAAGAATTATTTAGATGCTATGGGAATGAAGGGTACTGTTTTAAGATATGAGCAAGAGAAGATTTTAAAGAGTTGTTTACCTATATTTCCTGCTAATGATATAGAAGAAAGAATAGGAACACCTATTCCTAGTGTTACTATAAGTGCTATGTATCCTTTTGTATTTGATAGTATTAAAGATCCAGGACTTTCTTGTTTATTAGGTGTAGATTTTTCAGGTGGTATTATTTTATTTAATCAATTCTTATATCAAATTAAGAAAGAGTTTAATAGAAATAATGCTAATATGATTATTTTAGGTACTTCTGGTAGTGGTAAATCAACAGCTGCTAAGTTGTTACTACGTACTAATATTAGAAATGGACATAGAATTATTGCTATAGATCCTGAAGGTGAACTAGGAGATATGACAAGATTATATGGAGGAGATTTTATTGATTTGGGTCGTGGTGGAGAATATGGAATGATAAATCCACTTGAAGTTATAGTAGATGCAGATCAAGAAGATATTGCTCAGGGACTTGGGTATACTATTTTAACTAGAACACTTCAAACTTTAAAAGCTTTTATGAAGTATTATAGTCCTGATATAGAGGAAGATGTTCTTACTTTATTTAGTGAAGTTGTACAAGATACATATAAAAGATATAGAATAGATTATGAGACAGATTTTACTAAGTTTTCAAGTGAAGATTATCCAACATTTGATGATGTGTATGCAACTATTAAAGGTAGACTTTTATCTATGATGGAGAAGACTCATGAGAGAGAGGTTATGGAGAAGCTTGAACTTAAGGTTAGGCCTCTTACTAAAGAGTTACGTTACTACTTTACAGGTCATACTACAGTAGAACCTGATAGTGATTTTATTGTATTTAATATAAGAGAGCTTATGAATAGTGATGCTAATATAAGAAATGCTTTGTTTTTTAATATTTTAAAGCATGCATGGGGACTTTGTTTAGATAAAGATACTAATACTATTCTTATGGTGGATGAGGCACATACATTACTTGCTGATAGAAATACTTTAGGTGCTGAGTTCTTAGCTCAAGTTCAAAGAAGAAGTAGAAAGTATAATACTGGTACTATTATAATTACTCAACAACCTACAGATTTTGCAAGTCCTGAAGTTATTATTCATGGTAAAGCAATATTTGATAATGCTGCTTATTATTTGGTAATGGGACTTAAGAAACAAGCTGTAGAGGATTTAAGTAGACTTATTGATTTAAATGATCAGGAAAGAGAATCTATTAAGAGATATAATCAAGGAGAAGCATTATTTGTATGTGGATCTAGAAGAATGAGAATAAATGTTATTGCTACTCAAGAAGAACTTGATTCATTTGGTTCAGGTGGTGGACTATAAGTTAATGGTGGTATAGATGGAGAATGAGTACGAAAATTTAGAATCAACAGAAGAAGGAAATGGGAGTTCGCTGGGTATTCCAGGGAATTCTTTTGGTCGTTCTCATAATTCATCAAATAATGATGATATAAATGATAGGTTAGAGCGTTCTAAAGATAAAAATAATAATAAAAAAGATGATTTAAATGAGCGTTCTAAAAATGGAAATGCTTCTAAGAATATTCTTCATCATGATGATTTAGATCAAAAAAAAGAATCTATTTTTGATAATTTTAGAAGAAAAAGAAATAATCAAAAGCCAAATAAAAAAAAGATAGAGAAGATAGCTACTGCTGTAGATAAGTTTAAAAAAGCTCTTAAAGCTATTCAACTTTTCTTTGCTACACCATTAGGAATGGCAGTGTTGTTTATTGGTTTTATACTTACATTAATAATTTTAGTATGTGTAATATTAGCAATGGTTGTTAATAGTCTTGGTATGAAATATGGTTTGACTGGTGAAGAAACTTTAAAAGTATTTAATGATAAGTATGAAGAAGGCATGTCGATTGAAGATTTGGATGAGCTTATGGAAGAGGCAGAAGATGAGATATGTACAGAGAGTTTTTTAGATAGAATTAGACATTTCTTTAATTTTTGGGATTTATCTGATAGTTGTGAGCTTGCTCATTATGTTAAAAGGATGTTAAAAGTTAAAGAAGAAGATACTGGTATTGAACCTATATCACCTGGATTTGTACTTTCAAGTCTTTATTATGCTTATGATACTCAAAATATGAATGAAGAAGGTATGTTATATATTAAACCTACTGATAAAGAATATTTTAGTGAAAATAGTAGTGCTGAAGATTTTGATATGGTGAATGATTTGGATGCAATTACTACTTTAATGGAAGTAAAGATTTATGAAAAAGAAGATTTAGATAAGTTACTTGATATGTATATTTTTCATGATTATTATCCATATTGGAGATGGGAATGGGTATATCCTCCAGGTTATCCACAAGTTCCTGCATATCAGGATTGCGTATATCATTTAAAAGATTCTTATCGTATAGATGTTAATAAGTTAAAATTATATTTAAGATATGGTTATGATGGTGTAGATGGAAGTGTTAATTCAGTTGTTAATGCTTATACTTATGATACTAATAGAGCTGCTACTCATGAAAATACTAGTAGACAATGTAAACATTTTATTGATTTTGATAAGCCAGGTTTAGGAAAGTATTCTACTAAGGCTAATGTTGATTCTAGTGGAGATGATGAAGCTAGTATAAGTATTCCTGAAAGTGGATCTTATAGTTATAGTGATAATGATCATGGTTCTTTTAATGCTGGTACTTATGGATATAGTGATGGATTTATTTTTAAGACTTATCCTAGATATGATGAGAGATTTATAATTGGAAATGAAGTTACATATGATTATTTAGTAGATAAAGATATTGAGCAAATTATTGAAAATATAGAGTCTAGGCAGGATTATATAAATTATGTTTTAGGATATCCTTCAGATATTCCAACTACTGATACATTATTAGGAAGTTCAAGTAATAATAATTTTAGCAGTGGTGCGATTTGTAAGTTTAATTTAAATGGTAAGACTGTTTCTGATATTAAAGTGCGATTACTTCATGCTAGAAATAATGATGCTGTTCCTGGTGTTGGATCTTATGAGCCAATTGCTGGTCAAGAGTTAGTCGATTTTGATAAATATGTTTTAGGTGTAACTTATGGAGAAAATGGTGCGGCACCTTTTGAAGCTTTGAAAACTCAAGCTGTGGCGGTAGCTAGCTATATTTTAAGTAATGCTAAGCCTAATGGATATATTAATTTAGTAGAAGAGAATGGGCAGACTATTATAGAAATTTCTAGTAGTACATTTCACCAGGTTTATTGTGATCCTGATAAGGGTTGTGATATGTGTATTTCACCTTCAAATGATTCTATTGTAACTGTTCTAACAAAAGGAACTGTGCCACCTGGGTCTAGTTGTAAACATTATAGAGATGCTAGTCCAGCAGGCTCAGATATTAGAAAAGCTGTTAGTGCAGTAAGTGGAATGGTTTTAGTTAATAGTAGTGGTGATATTTTATCTACTCAATATACGAGTAAAATTCAGAATAATTGGAATAGTATGGCTAATAGTGGTAAGGATTATATAGAGATTTTACGTTCTACATATGGTAGTGAGTATCAAGTTAGTACGCCTGATTGTTCTTATGGAGCAAGTGGTGAGTGGGCTAGTTGGAGACAATATACTGGACCATGGGCTAATATGTTAGTAGGAAGTACAAGTAATTATACAATGTATTATTGGGGATGTTTTATAACTTCGCATGCTATGATGCTTGCTAAAAGTGGACAGCCTTTAACAATTAAGGATTTTAATCCAGGTACATATTTAACGCTTATTAAAAATAGTGGGTGTGTAAGTGCAAGTGCTGATACAAATGGAAGATGTGCTGTGCAGGCTGCAGTAGGACATAATAATTTTGAATATGGAGTACATGAGTTTGATACTAATGATTATAATAAAAAAGTAGAGAAAATAGGCGAATATCTTTCACAAGGTTATGAGATTATTCTTAGAGTTAAATCTCCACAGTCGGTTGCTATTATACAAGGAAGTTCTTATGAACACTGGGTATATGTAACAGGTTTAAGAGGAAATTCTATATTGATGGCGGATCCTGCTAGTAATGCAACAGTAGTACTTGATAAATATATTAATGAAGGAATAGTTGCTTTTAAATATATTAAATTTTGATTGGAGAGTTTATGAAGAATAGAACTTTTGAGGTTGGTATAGTTATTTTATTAATAGTAGTTTCTCTTATTTTGTTTGGAATCTATTTAATAGTAGATTTAATTAATGCTAATAATACTTATACTATGTTTTTAAAGCCTTATACAATATTACAGTGTACTAAATGGGATTGTAAAAATGTTTCTGATAAACTATTAGAATATAATAATAAGTCATATAATATTTTCTTTGATGGTAGAAAGATTGGTATGTTTGATTTATATTATGAATCTAGAGAAGGTAAGTATTATGTTTTTGATACTGCTAGTAATAATATGTATGATGGAGAAAGATTATTTGCTTATAGTGGAAAAGCGACTTTGGTACAGAAAGATTATCAAATTAACACTGATATAGATGATGAAGAGATTAATGATTTAGATGAGTTAATAGATAATGATTTAAGTGATAGTTATATTAGTAAAATAGAATTAGATTTTGATAATGATGGAAAGTTAGAATCTTTATATCAGATTAATAAAGATAGTAATTTGGATGATGATAGTGAAGAGAGATATTCTATTTTGATTTATAAAGATAATAAATATAAAATTATAACTTCAAGTGGTACTGGATGGGATAAGGCATCAGGATTTTCTTATGTGTCTAATATTTTAGATATATTTGATGATGGAAAGTTAGAATTTATTCATACTACTAGTTTTTATGATAATTTGGGTGCTTGTAATGTTATTTATAGATTAAAAGGTAAAGAATTTGTAGCTATTAATGAATGTGAATTAGTTGAATCGAGAGAAGGTTTATTAGATTAGAGAGAATGAAAAAACTCTAGTCTTTTGTTTTACATTACTATTATTATTTGATATAATTATAAAGAGAGGTGTCTTATGAAGTTAAAGTTAAAGTTTACAGCAAAGCCTAAAGATGCTATTATTTTTGTGATTTTTTGTATATTTTTATTATATATAGTAGCTATAGGTGTTTTAAATTTATATTATTTGTCACATGAGAATATTTTTTGGGGATTAAATCCATTTCCTGCTTTTGGGAAACGATTTTTAGTTACTACTTTGACTTTATATTTATTTGCTTTAATTGCAGTATTTATGAGTACATCTAGTTACTTTTTTGATAGGGAAAAAGGTTTTGGTTTTGGTAAAGCTAAGGAAAAAGATGAAGGTGGATGGGCTCGTTGGATGAAAGAAGACGAGATGAAGAAAGCTTATAATGTAAAGAAAATAGTTCTTAAGAATGAAGAATATGAACATGCTGGTATACCAATTATAATTAATGAAAAAGAAGCTTATGTAGATGATGGAGAAAATCATAGTTTAATTATTGGTGCTAGTGGATCTGGTAAAACATGGACTATTATTGATCCTTTAGTTAAGATTTTAGGTAAAAGTGGAGAAAGTATGATTGTTACTGATCCAAAAGGTGAGATTTATGAACATAATGCTAATCTCTTAAGAGAAAGAGGATATAAAGTTATTATAGTTAACTTTCGTGATCCTGAAAATGGTAGTGCTTGGAATCCATTAAGTTTACCTTATAGATATTACAAATCTGGTAAAGAAGATAAGGCTATGGAGTTACTTGAAGACTTGGGACTTAATATTTTAGTAGATGCTGATAATAAAGATCCTTTTTGGCAAAAGAGTGCAGCAGACTATTTTACAGGTCTTGCTTTAGGTCTTTTTGAAGATGCAAAAAGTGAAGATGAAGTAAATTTAAATAGTATAAATGCTATGAGTACTTTTGGTGAAGAAAGACGTGGAGCTAGTAAATACGATAAAGAGTATTTTAAGTTAAAAGGTGAGCTTTCTAGTGCATATATAAGTGCAGCAGCTACTATAACAGCACCTGCAGATACTAAGGGTGGTATTACATCTACTTTTAGGCAGAAGATAAGAGTATTTTCTTCTCGTCAAAAGTTAGCAGAGATGTTAAGCTATACCGATTTTGATGTAAGAACTATTGGAAAAGAAAAGACTGCAGTTTTTCTTAAAATTCATGATGAGAAAACTACATATCATGCACTTGCTACTATATTTGTAAAGCAAGTTTATGAATGTTTAATTGATGAAGCTCAAAAAGAAGAAAATCTAAAGCTAAAGGTTAGAACTAACTTTATTCTTGATGAGTTTGCTAATATGCCTGCTCTTAAAGATGTTGAGTCTATGATAACTGCTTCTCGTAGTAGAAATATGAGATTTAACTTTGTTATTCAGAATTTTAGTCAGTTAAATAAAGTATATGGTAAAGAGGTTGCTGAAACTATTAAAGGTAACTGTGGTAATATGTTTTATCTTATTACTACTGAATATAGTGCTCTTGAAGAGATTAGTAAGATGCTTGGTGAAGTTAAACCTAAGGATGCTAAAGAAGGAAAACCTCAACCTCCAATTAGGCCTTTAGTTACAGTAAGTGATTTACAACAGATGAAAGAATTTGAGATGATAGTTAAACGTTGGAGAAATCAACCATTTAAAACTAAACATACGCCAAGTTTTAAGATTATTAAGAATGGTGGATGGGGATATGAAGAAACTTTAAGTGATTATCCTTTACGTGAAACTAGAGAAATTAAGACATTTAATTTAAAAGAATTTGTAGATGAGAAATTGGGAACTAATCCAATGGGTGCTAATCCAATGATGGGAGGCTCTCCATTTGTGCCACCGTTTGCTCCTCCAGCTCCTGGTATGAATCGTGGAATGGGACAAGGATTTAATCCGAATCCGATGATGGGGCCAACTGGACAGTTTGGAGCGCAGCCAGCAAATCCAACAAATGTCGATGAGTTAGTTAAGAAAATTGACGCTCAGATTGCTAAACTTGAAGAAGAAGAAAGAATTGAAAAAGAGAAAAAAGCTCTTAATGGCGAAGTTAATAAAAAAGAAGAGAATGATTTTGAGAAATTAATCAATAAGAAATATGAAGATTACAAGATTGGTGAAAGTAAGATTAAAGAAGGACAGCCAGTTAATAATAATGGGCTAGTATCTAATGAGAACATTTATCCAAACCCAGGGATGATTTCTAATCCTCAATATCCATTAGGTGGAAATAATATGATGGGTTATCCACAGGGGATTAATAATTTTGATAATCCTATGCAAAATACTTCTAATAGACCTCCAGTTAGTGTTGATGATTTAATAAAGAAAATTGATGCAAAGATAGCTGAGTTAGAAAAAGAAGAAGAGGAAGAAAAAAAGAAGAGTTTGGAGAATAATGCAGTTCCTGTTAATAATATAGTACAGAATAATGTTGTAGAAAAACCTGTAGTTAATCCAGAAGTACCAATTAAGAAAGAGGAACCTAAAGTAGAACCTGCGAGTGAGATTAGTTTTCCTAATCCTTTTGTAGAAACAAAACAAGAGGAAATAAAGAAAGAAGAAAGATATAGTACTAAGACTATAGATGATCTTTTAAAAAAGACACATGATAATCCCCCAGTTGTAAATGTAAAACCAACTTTTAGTAGAGCACAAGCTCCTATAGAGAAGAAAGAAGTTCCTTTTGAGTCAATCGAGAAACCAAAGATTAATATAGATGTTGATAGTATTGTTGTTAATGATGGTGTAACTGATGACGAATTCTTTGATGATTTTTTTGGAGATGATGAAATGTAGAAAGTCCTTTATGGGCTTTTTAATTTATACACATTATAGTTTAAACATACACTATTGTGGGTGAAGTTATGTTTAATGGTATAAATATAAGGAAAGGTGTAAAAATTATAGATATACAAGATAAATATAGTTATCAAATGAATCATTATCCAGGCGCTGTTAATATACCTTATGATGAGCTTATGAATAATTATAGAAATTATTTAAATAAGCAAGATACATACTATATATATTGTAAAAGTGGAAAACTTAGTAAAAGGGTAAATACAGTACTTAGTTATCTTGGATATAATATAGTTGAATAAGTTAATACTAAAAAAAATATAAATTTTATATTTTTTTCTTTTGAATTGTGATATCATTTGTTAGAGGAGCAATATATGGAATTTATAGAAGCAATAGATAATTTAATAACAAGTTTACTTTCAATTCTTGGTAATTGGGGAGCTTTTTTAGGTTGCATATTTATATTGTTTGAATCTATTCTTCCTATATTGCCTTTATCTGTTTTTATAACTTTAAATTTTATGACTTTTGGGCCTTTAATAGGTTTTGTTATTTCTTGGGTTTTTACAGTAGTTGGTTGTATGATCTCATTTTATATATTTAAAAATGGGATTTCAGAAAAACTTTATAATAAGTTTAAAAATGCACCTAAGTTATCTAATTTTATGGATGTTATGTATAATATGAATTTTTCTAAGTTAGTTATTTTAATAGCTATTCCTTTTACTCCAGCTTTTCTTATAAATATAGCAGCAGGAATTGCTAAAGTAGATACAAAGAAATATTTATATGCTATTATGATAGGTAAGATATCTTTAGTTTATTTTTGGGGTTATATAGGTGTTAGTTTAATAGATAGTTTAAAGAATCCATATGTCTTAGTTAAAGTTTTAGTATTAGTCTTTGTAGTTTATGTAATTAGTTATATTGTAAATAAGAAGCTTAAAATTAAATAGTAATAAAATTATATAAGTGTTATAATTGTATAGAAGGAAGATGAAGTTATGGTAGAAGCAATTATAATAGTTTTACTTATAGTTATATTACTTTTTTTAGTTTTGGTTTTATTTAAGATTAAGAGAGTTAATGAGAGTGATATTTCGTTAACGCTTAAAAATATAGAGAAAGATATGGTTAAAGAGATTGGGGATTTTAAATTAGATTTTTCTAGAGTTCTTACTACAGATTTTAAAGAGATGAACGATAGAATTGAAAATAGACTTAATCAAATTAATGATAAAGTTAATGAGAGACTTGATGTTAATTTTGAGAAGACTAATAAAACATTTACTAATGTTTTAGAGAGACTTGCTAAGATAGATGAGGCTCAAAAGAAGATAGATAATCTTTCTAATGATATAGTTAGTTTACAAACAGTTCTTACTGATAAAAAGAGTAGAGGTATTTTTGGAGAAGTTAATTTAAAGCAAATTTTATCTAGTATTTTTGGAGATAATAATGATAAAATTTATAGAATTCAATATACTTTAAGTACAGGGGTTATAGCTGATGCAATTGTGTTTGCACCTGAGCCTTTGGGGAAGATATGTATTGATAGTAAGTTTCCATTAGAGAATTATAGATATATGTTAGAAAGAGGAATTACTCCTGCCGAGAGAAAGAATAGAGAGAAGTTGTTTGAAAGTGATGTTAAGAAGCACATAGACGCTATTTATAGTAAGTATATTATTAAAGGTGAGACTAGTGAACAAGCGATTATGTTTTTACCAGCTGAGGCTATATTTGCAGAGATTAATGCTTATCATTCTAATTTGATAAATTATGCATATGAAAGAAGAGTTTATATTGCAAGTCCTACAACATTAATGAGTTTGCTTACTGTTATACAAGCAGTTTTAGTAGGTATGGAAAGAGATAAGTATACAAGTGTTATTCATAGTGAACTTAATAAGCTTGGTGATGAATTTATGAGATATAAAGATAGATGGGATAAGTTAAGTAATCATATTGAGACTGTTAGTAAAGATGTTAGAGATATTCATATTACAACTGATAAAATTACAAAGAGATTTGATTCTATAAGTAATGTGGATATTCAGAAAAATATAGAAGGAGGTGAAGAGTAATGGGGATAATTATTGGTGTGATTTTTGTAGTTATAGTTATTGTTCTTTTAAGTAGTATTAGACAAATAAATGAGTATGAACGTGGAATTATGTTTAGATTTGGTAAATATCATAAAATAATGAATCCAGGTTGGAATATTGTGTTACCTATTATAGATTCATATAGAAAAGTTGATATAAGAACTAAAGCTGTTGATGTTCCTGAACAAGAAGCTATTACTAAAGATAATGTTTCAATTCGTATTAATGCTGTTTTGTATTATAAAATATTTGATGCTAGTAAAGCTGTTCTTGCTGTTGAAAATTTTAATTATGCTGTTAGTCAACTAGCACAGACTACTATGAGAAATACAGTTGGTTCAGTTAGTTTAGATGAACTTTTAGGAGAAAGAGATAAAATAAGTAGTGAGATATGTAAGATAGTAGATGAGGCAACAGATCCTTGGGGTATAAAGGTTGAGAATGTAGAACTTAAAGATATTAGTTTACCAGAAGAGATGAAAAGAGTTATTGCTCGTGTGGCAGAGGCTGAAAGAGAGAAACAAGCTGTTATAACTAAAGCTCATGGTGAAGTTGAAGCTAGTGAAAATTTGGTTAAAGCTGCTCATAATTTATGTAGTTCTCCTGGTGCTTTACATCTTAGAACTTTGGAGACTTTAAATGATTTAAGTAGTGATCAATCTAATACTGTGATATTTGCTTTACCTATTGAGGTACTGCGCGCTATTGAGGGATTTAAAGATTTGAATAAAAAGTAAGTAAACGAGAATACTATAGTTAGTTAACTATGGTATTTTTTATATTTGTTAAAGTTAGTTAAACTAACAATAAGTCATTGACAATGACATAAGATGAAGATAAAATGTAAGTGTAGATAATAAAAGGAGACGCGCAAAACTATGAAGAAACTAATCTCTCTTGATTTCGATAATAAAAAAATCGGGGGGGGTT
>CANSAJ010000003.1 GCA_947644695.1 uncultured Bacillota bacterium
CTAAAGCTAAACTGAACCCCCAGACTATCTGGGGGTTTTCTTTACAGAAAAAGATAGAAATTTTATTTTCTATCCGTTAGAAATTTGTTTTAGTATTTTAATGCTTTCTTTTTTTAGAAGATCATAGTCTTTTTTTGCTTCTATACTAGCAGCTAAAGAACTAATAGATACTCCTCCTAAAAAGAGACTTAACAATATTTCAAAAAAATGTTCTGATGGCTTTCCATCTAGTAATACCATAATTGGGTAAAAAGAAGTGGCAAGTGATACAGAACCAAATACAAAAATATCTTTGATTTTTTCTTTCATCATTTCTTCTATTTTTGATAATTCCTTTATTAAACTATTTATATCTTGTGCAGTTTTAGAATTTGATGATGCAGTTTTATTTTGCATATTGTTTAAATTTACTAAAGTACGTAATAGTTGTTCACATTCTTGTAAAGCATTTTTTAGTTCTCTTATAAGTTCTTCTAATTCTTTGTCTTCGTTTGTTAATAAGTTATATTTATCTAATAATTCATAAGCTTCTACCATTAAAGTAAATGCTTTTGATTTATCCCAATTTGCAAGTGCTGCTGATGGTAGTACTTGGATTTGTTTATGTAAAGCTATATTATCAGTTTCTCTAAAATTGTAAATAGCTTCTGCTTCTATATGAAGTTTTTCTGATGATATGTAAAGCGTTTCTGCATCTTTCGATAATTCAGTTAATTTAGTTTCTTTTTCTTTTATAGTATTAGGTACTATATGACATTCTTCTTTTAGAGATTTTATATTATTTTGAGAATCAGTTGCAAGTGTTATTCCATAGTTTAAAACTTTAGGAAAAATAGTTGCATTTGGGTATTTATTTAACATTTTTATTATTCTCATAATTCTATCTTTAGTAGTTTGCCAAGATAATAATGCGTATCTTATTTCTGATTTTAAACTTTCTTTTTCTCCTTCAAAGATAGCAACATTATAATCAGAAGGTGTTATAAAGATTTGACTTTTTAACATTCTTATAATAGACATTATTTGTTCTGTTTCCTCTTCCATACCTAGTGAATGAGTATTTTCCATTAATTCATTTAATGTGCTTAAAATATTTTTTGCTTTTAAGATTATTCCATTTTTAATTACATTATAGTCTAAAGGTGTTATTTCTTTTTTATAAACATATATTAATAATCCTCTTAATTCGTCTATTTTATCTTTTGCTTTATTACAATATTCATCTACTTTAGATTTTAAGAGTTCTTTGTGGTTTTCTTCATTTACTAAATTTCTAGCATCTCTTGGAGACAATGGTATATTAGATAATTCTGTTTCTAAAAATTCAATTGTGTTAGATAATATTTCTTCTTCTTGTAATAAATCATATTTAAAAGCTTCTTGTTTTAAGTCATTTAAGCCTGCAATATATTCAAATCCTATTCTTGTTAGTTCTTTTACACTATAATAATATTCTCTTTTTTCAAAATCTTCTTTGTAAGCACGATAAATTATTTCATTTTTAGAGTTAATTATTATTTCTGCTTTTGATAATTCATCTTCTATAATCTTTTTAAGAGCAAGTTTTTTAGCAAATCTTTTTTCTTCTTCAGTATATTCTTGTGAAGCAGTATCAAAATCTACTGTAGGATCTTCATTATTCCCATTTTGTGTTGTTTGTTCATTTCCATGTAGTTGATAATTATCCCAGGCTTCATCATATCTTTTCTTTTTTTCAGGATTACTTAAAATCTCGTAAGCTTCGTTTATTTCTTTTGTTTTTTCTTCTGCATTTTCATCTTGACATAAATCTGGGTGATATTTTTGCATTAATTTTCTATAGTTTTTTTTGATTGTTCTTTCATTAGCATTTCTATCTATTTCAAGTATTTTATAATAATCTTTCCATTCATTTTCCCAAGATTCTTGATTCATTAGTTTTTGCCATCTCCTAAAGTTAATCTTGGGCCAGAATTTTGATTACTACTTCCTAAAGCAAGGTTATTTTGTTTTATTGCATCAGCCCAGTTAGGTGCGATTCTACCAGAATTTCTATAGCTTTCAAGTGCTAGTGATACTGCATGAAAATTAAGACGATATCCTTGATTGTCAGCAATAAATGTCTCTGCTGTTTCTGGATTTATGCCTAGAGTTGATGCTACTAATTTTGCATCTTGATTTGCTCCTAAAAATATAAATTGCCATCCAATACTTTTGCATATTGATACTATTTTTCTTACTGAATTTTCATCATTATATACACTTCCATAGTCTTTACCATCTGTCATAATGATTACTATTGTTTTAGGTCTTATTTCATCCTTGTCTTGTTCCTGTTTTAGTTTATTTAATTGATAAGTTAGTGTATCATATAATGTTGTGTTTCCGTATGCATAATAATGAAGTGGCTTTACTGATTGTATATCAGTTCTAAAATTTATTATTTCATCTTGATCACTAAAAAGTATAGTTGATACTTTTGTAGTATATCCTGAACGTTTTTCTTTTTCTATCAATTCATTGTAGCCTGCCATTGTTGCTTTTTCTGTTCCTTCACAAGATGTACTTTTATCAAATATAAATATTAATTCTGTTTTTGATTCCTTTAATATACTTGAAGCTTCTTTTAAGACTGAAGCAGCCATTGATTTTACTTTGCTATCTAAGCTTGCTTTTCCTTTATTATTAGTTCCTAAATTACTTCTTAAACTACTTAAGCTTTGAGTAGTAATACCCCCAGATTTTACTAATTCTGTTGTGGTTGGACTTTGTATTTTACTTTTTTTCTTTAAATCTTCTAAGTTAAATGACATAATAATTCTCCTTTTGGTTTTGTATTATATATTTCTCTTTTATTAAAGTCAAGAAAAAGACATGCTGGATGTCTTTATTTCACTACTATATTTACTATTCTATTTGGTATTACTATTTCTTTTACTATTTCTTTGCCTGATATATGTTTTTCTATGTTTTCTAGTTTTTTAGCCAGTCTGATTAGTTCTTCTTTTTCGGTATTAGTTGGCACTTCCATAGTTCCTCTTAGTTTACCATTTACTTGTATAGCAATTTTGTTTATGTTGTCAGTTAATTTATTTTCATCATAAGTTGGCCAAGGTTCGTAAGCTATTGTATCATTATTACCCATCATATTCCAAAGTTCTTCTGTTATGAAAGGTGAGATTGGGTTTAATAATTTTATAAAGTTTAGTGCATAACTTTTAGGAAAGACAGTTTCTTTATATACTGCATTTATAAATATCATCATAGCACTTATGGCAGTGTTAAAGTTTAAGCTTTCGTAATCTTCTGTTACTTTTTTTACTGTTTGATGATATATTTTTTCTAGATTTTGATTTTCTTCATCTTTTATTTTATTTTCTACAGTATATAATCTCCATACTCTTTCTAGAAATTTTCTACTTCCTTCTACTCCTTCATTACTCCATGGTTTATCAGCTTCTAGAGGACCCATGAACATTTCATAAAATCTTAGAGTATCTGCTCCATATTTATCGACAATATCGTTTGGGTTTACTGAATATTCTGGATATCTTTTACCCATTTTTATTCCATTAGAGCCTAATATCATTCCTTGGTGAACTAGTTTTTTAAATGGTTCTGGTGTGCTTACTATTCCTTTGTCATAAAGATAATTATTCCACATTCTTGAATATAATAAATGTCCTACAGCATGTTCTGGTCCACCTACATATAGATCTACTGGCATCCAGTGGTTTATTAATTCTTTATCTGCAAGAAATTCATTATTATGGGGATCTATATATCTTAGAAAATACCATGATGAACCTGCACTTCCTGGCATTGTTGATGTCTCAATTTTACCTTTTTTTCCTTTGTATTCTCTGTTTACCCAGTCATCTGCTTTGTTTAGTGGACTGCTACCATCTTTATTAGGTGAGTAATCTTCTAATACTGGTAATATTAATGGTAAATCTTTATCATCAAGTGCTTCCATACTTCCGTCTTCATAATGTATGATTGGAATTGGTTCTCCCCAGTATCTTTGACGAGCGAATATCCATTCTCTTATTTTGTAGTTTATTTGTTTTTTTCCTATTTCTTTTTCTTCTAAATATTCTAACATTTTATTTATTGCTTCTGTTTTGTTTGTTATTCCATTTAGAAATTCAGAATTAATCATTTTACCATCACCAGTGTATGCTCCTGGATTTAATAAATTTTTAAATGTTGTTATGTGTAGTTCATCTTTAATTTCGTTTTCAATTATATTTTTGTCTACCCATTCTATTTTGAAGTTATTTTTTTCTTCTTCATCAAGTTGTTGTTCTTCTTTTATGTTACTTTTTAACTTAAATAATAATCCTGTGCTATTTATTTCGTAAGCAATGTTTTTATTATATGCATAATAATGATGATTGATTGGTAATATTTCTGTTATAAATTCTATATCAGTGTATCCAGTTTCTTCTTTTATCTCTCTTATAGCACATTCAATAGCTGTTTCATTTTCTTCTCTTGTTCCACCAATAAAAAGTCTTCCTCCTAAATCTCCCCAGTTAATTGTTAAGTATTTGTCTTTTGTTTCATCATATAATACTGCTACAATGCCGTTTTTTAACTTTTCATTTTCACGTTTTTCTCCTGTTATTTGCTCGATTACTGGGATAATTTCTATTCCAAATTTTTTAGCAAATGCGTAGTCTCTTTCATCATGAGCTGGTACTGCCATTATTGCACCTGTTCCATAAGAAGCTAGAACATAATCACTTATCCAAACAGGAATTTCTTTATTATTAATAGGATTAACTCCATAAGCACCTGTGAAAACACCAGTTTTTTCTTTTGATAATTCTGTTCTTTCTAGATCACTTTTTGATGAACAAATTTTTTTGTATTCTCTCACTTGTTCTTTTTGGTTTTCACTTGTAATTTCATCAACTAGAATGTGTTCTGGTGATAAAACACAATAAGTTGCTCCATATAAAGTATCACATCTTGTGGTAAATACAGTAAAACTTTTATCAGTATTAGCCACTTTAAATCTTACTTGTGCACCTACACTTTTTCCTATCCAATTTCTTTGAATTTCTTTTGTTGATTCAGGCCAATCTAGAGTTTCTAAACCTTTTAATAATTTTTCAGCATATGCAGGCATATCAATTACCCATTGCTTCATATTTTTTCTAATTACAGGATGTCCTCCTCGTTCACTTTTGCCGTCTATTACTTCGTCATTGGCTAGTACTGTTCCCAATTCTTCACACCAATTTACTGGCATTTCTACTTCTTTAGCTAATCCATCTTGATAAAGACTTTTAAATATCCATTGTGTCCATTTGTAATAATCTGGTTCACATGTGCTTATTTCTAAATCCCAGTCATAAGAAAAGCCTAACATTTTTAATTGATGCTTGAATGTTTGAATGTTGTCATTAGTAAATTTTCCTGGATGATTTCCTGTTTTTATAGCATATTGTTCAGCTGGTAGGCCAAATGAGTCAAAACCCATTGGATGTAATACATTGAATCCTTGCATTCTTTTCATTCTACAAACAATATCTGTAGCTGTATAACCTTCTGGATGTCCAGCATGAAGTCCTACTCCACTTGGATAAGGAAACATATCTAGTGCATAATATTTTGGTTTACTAAAATCTCTTATATCAGTTTTAAAAGTATTGTGTTCATCCCAAAAGTTTTGCCATTTTTTTTCTATTTCTTTTGTATTAAACATTTTTATCACCTTTCTTTTTTAAAATTCTACCTAATATTTCATAACATGAATATACAAGTAAGAGCATTACTATAAATCCTACTATTATTGCAAATGTAAATGATTCAATGTTGATAACTAACAGGAATGTTATTGATATTATTAATGGGTTTAAGAATGTTAGTGCCCATTTGATAGTGCTCAGTTTTGTTTTTCTTAAGTCTAAGTTAAATTTATTAACTATGTAACTTATTTCTAGTTGCGTTTTACAATCTTCATATTTTTTTCTTTTTCTATTTATTATAAATATATATATAAGAAAAAATATTATGTAAGCTGATAGAAAATATATTAGATTTATTAATATTTCATTTTTCATTTGTTCCTCCTTTTTTATTACAAAATAAAAACTTTAAGATTTAAGGACGAACATGTAAGTCCGCGGTACCACCTTAATTCATAAAGTTTATTTATGCTTCTTATTTTAAGTTAACGCTCTTATACGATGTTTCTCAAAAGCAAGTTCATAATTTCATGTTTATTAGTTTTCACCAACTACTAACTCTCTTTAAAACATTATTTTACTACTACTCTTTTTCTTTGAAACTTATTAAATTAAATTTATTATATTAGATTTCACTTATATATTCAAGTAATTTTATGAACATTTTTACAAATATTCCTTTTAATCCTTTTGGTCTTAGTTTTCTTATTTCAATTCTTTTCTTTCGTATTTCTTTATCACTAAAAATTATATTTGCAATTGTTTCTTTTAAATTTGTTTCTATTTGTAAATCTGATATTATTTCGTCAATGTCTTCATTTATTAGTCTTACTGCATCTATTTCAATTGCTTTTCCTCCACAGTTTACAGTAAGTTGTTGTATTGTCGGTACGTCTTTTATTTCTATGATGAAATCTGTGTCATCAGTATATGTTTTGTGTTCTACTTCAAATCTACCTACATTAGTTTTTACATATTCTGCATTTTTTGTATTTCTGAATCTAATTTTATAATCTCTTTTTTCTGGAATTATTCCACTTTTTCCTTCAACTGGTCTTATTATCAAAGTATAATTATTTTGTCTATAGTTGTAGTCTATATTAGTTATTATATAATAACCATCTTGATAAAGATTAGATACTCCATCATCTTCGTATAAGTTATATGAATTGCTTTTTCCAGGAAATACATGTATTTCTAGTTCTTTTGGTGGATGTACGTCATTTAAGTTGTCTTCATTTAGTACTGCGAGTGGTATTATAGAGCCACTTTTTGCATATACTGGATAATCTTCATCTTTATAGAAAGTGACATATCTTTTTCCACCTGGGAATTTTTTTCCAGTTTTAAAGTCATACCAGGTTCCTTCTG
Organism: uncultured Bacillota bacterium; assembly: GCA_947644695.1. Taxonomy (GTDB): domain Bacteria; phylum Bacillota_I; class Bacilli_A; order RF39; family UBA660; genus MGBC139354. Next base: position 7,050 of record CANSAJ010000003.1, read on the forward strand.
GTAAAAATATTCTATGTACTACACGATTCATTATAGGATCTTTAGGTTCTGTTATAGGAGAGACAAATAATTCACTTCCAAAAAAGTATTCATTTTTATATAATGGTTCATCTTTGGTTTCTGGGTATTTATAGTAAAGTGGTTGTATTATTGGTGAACCAAGTTTAGTGTATTTGTAGCCTTCTGTATATATATATGGAATTAATCTATGTCTTGTTAAGCAGTAGTCTTTTACTATTTTTTGTGTTTTTACATCCCATTTCCAAGGTTCTCTTTTGTAATATCTTCCAGCTTTAGAAGCGAATCTAAATATTGGACTATAGACTCCTAATTGAACATATCTTGTGTATAGTTCTCTATCTTCAGTTCCATTCATATATCCACCTATGTCATGACTCCACCAAGATAGTCCTATGTTAGATGAGGTAGAATTATAGTATGGTAAATATCTTAATGTTTTCCAAGATACAACTGTGTTTCCTGAATAAAGGACTGGATATCTGTGTCCTGCAATTCCATGATTTCTTGCCAATATAAGTCCTCTTCTTGTTTCTTTTCTTTGGAAATTCTTGAAAGTAAAGTGTGTAAGCATAAATGCACTTATTTTATCTTTAATATTATCATCTATCCAAAAATAGTCTATTCCGAGATCTATTAAAGGATTTATAACGCTTTCATAAAATCTATTGAGTAGTTTTGTATTATAAACATTTAATGGTATTACTCCATCGCTTTTTAAGTCTAAAATTTGTTTAGCTTCATTATAGAATTTGTCAGTAGGATATATTCCTTGTTCTGTTTTTATGTTTAGTCCTAAATAAACTTTTTCTTCATGAAGATTTTTTATTAATCCTTCTGGATTGACATATCTTCCTTTATCAAATTCAAAATTAGGTGTAGGTTCATTATTTTGTGGAAGATATTTCCACGCGCGTCCTAAAAGTATTGTTGATAATGGTATGTCGCTTTTTTTAAAGTTTTCTAATATTTCTTTTAAATTTTCTTCTGTATATTCTTCATCTTTATTCCACCATATTCCTAAGGCATATCTAGGTGGAAGAGTTGGATATCCAGTTAGTTCAAAATAGCTTTGTAATGCTTTTCCGAAGTCTTTTCTATATATAAATAAATATATGTCTACTCCATCGCTTGGATTTTTCTTAACTGAACCATCTGCTACGAAAACTGGTTTATCAGTATCATTAATAGATGCAAATCCATCAGTACTATATAGCCCTTTTTCTAAAGTAAAACCTTTTTTGCTGTAGTCAAAACTATATGTTGAACCTTTAAAGTTTCTTACTTCTGGATGGTTGTAAAACCATACTTTATCTGTATCTTTTAGACTGATTCTTAGGTTTGTATCAGGTACTAATTTTGAGGCTTCAAATGGTTTTTCTTTAGAGTATTCTAAAATAAAATAGTCATTTCTAATATTTAAAAATTTGTCATCTTCTTTTACTTTTATTAATGGTTCTTTTTCAAATCGTCTATTTAATGCAAATAGAGTTGGATAATCATTAAATGTTCCTGTTTCACTATATTCAAGGCGAATTAAAACATCAGATAGTATTGTTATCCTATATTTTTTTCCTTGAAAAACATACTTTGAATTAGCCTTTCCTAGGTTTATATCTATTTTAAAATGTTCACCTAAATCACTCATATGACTACTCCTCTTTATTCTATGAATATCTTATCACAAAAAGGAATACTTAACAATATGTAAAGGTTTTTAAATTATTTTTTATTTACTTTGTGTATAACCATATTTACCATCATCAAATTTTATAAATGCATTAAATATAATTCCTACAATACTTATTATAATTATTATTTTTAAGTCTAATTTTAAAATGTAAAATATTAATAATATTAGTGTTCTTGATATATTATTAAGTAGTTCGATAAATCCTATGTATGATGGGGCATCATAATTTTTTCCATATGCATAAGTATTTCTTAAAACAATAGTGTCTAAAGCTGATTTTGCTAACCCTTCTATAAATATAATTGCTAAAAATATGCTTGGATTTATAATATTTATTTTTAATGTGTATACTACTCCTAGTAGAATTGATGATGCTTTTAGGTAATCTTTTTTGTTTTTATCCATTTTTTTACTTAGTATATAAATATATATTACGCTTCCTATTCCACTTATAATGTTAATAAGTCCTAGAAAGTTAAATTCTTTTTTAACATAAATGTAAACAAATAATGGAAATATAGATATACTTATGTATCTTAATTGTTCGATTATAATAAATAAATAGTTTCTTTTAGGAAATGTGTGTATAACTTTTTTTAAATTTAGTTTTTCTTTTGTTTTTATGTTTATATCTTTTATTTTTATAAGTGGTATTATGCTTATAAACATCAGTATAAATACTATTATAGTTAAGGTTACAAAGCCAAATGTATTTAGTATTTTGGCTCCTATGTATGTTGCTGGTATACCACCAATTATACTAAACATAGCATAAAGGCTTACATTATCTGTGGTTTTTTTGTCTTCAATAATAGTTAATGCATATATGTGTCTTCCTAGCCAATAAAATATCAAGTAAGTTGAAAATATTAATGCTAGAAAAACGAGTGAGAAAACATGTTTTGTTAATATATTTAAATAAATATATGTAAATGTGAATAATATACTACTTATTAACATTAATTTTGTGTATGAGTATTTATTTCCTAATTTCAATGTGAATGGAATTATTAAAATACAAAAAGCATATTTAAATATTAGGAATAGTATTATTCTTTCTATAGTAAATCCTTTATCAAAAAGAAGTAGAGGAATGAATATCTCTACTAAAAGTTTAGCGAAACTTGTAATAAGTATAAATAAATTGTATTTTTTTAAGTTTGACATATTTTTATTATGCTCTTAAGAATCATATTTATTCTGTATCTATTCTACTTTTTATTGTGTCTAATTCTTTTTTTGTACATCTTATATCCATTCTTATAACTTTAACTCCATTCATTTGATAGTTAGTTGCAAGTTCGTATTTTCCTAAAGATTTCAGATCTTTTGTTACTTTTTCTTCAAGATGTCTTTCCACATTATCAATCATTCCAGTATTAAATTTATAGGCTTTGGTAAATATTTTGGTTTGTACTTCTATTTCTATAACTGTTCCATTAATACCTTCAAATAATTCATTTATGTTTTTTGAATTTAAATTAGGAAATTTAATACTGTAATAATCTTCTTTGTATTCGTATGTATTGCTCTCTTTAGATTCAGCTTTTATGTTTGTTAAAAATAAAAATAAAACCATTGTTAATATGGAAATTGTTACTAATACTTTTTTCATGATAACCACCTGTTATTAGTATTAATTTATTATTATTTTTTAAACTTCCAAATATTGTTAATAGTTTTATTTTATTACTAGACCTTTAAAGAATCTGGCAAATAAATCCATAAATAATTCTATGACTTTATAGCTTTTGTAAATTATGTTTTGTTTTTCTAAATATTTGTCTTCTTCCCAAGAGTGATTTTTCACATTAAATATTCCTTCATAAATTTTGTAATCACTTAAATAATTTGACAATTCTTTTATAGAACAGTAACCATTTTTTCCTAAATTCGGCATTTTACAAAAGTCTTTTAAAATATGAACTGTAAATTCGCAGCAAGTGTAAGCTTTTTTTATTTTTACTTTTTTATGAAATGGATAAGCTACTGCAGATAGATAATTATATATGTATTCACTTTTATGGTTATTTAAATGATGTAAATATTTTTTAATCTTTTTATATACTTTAGGTTTTAGTGGAATTTTAAATATTTGAACTTTAGTTTCTTTATTATCTATTGTGTATCTAAGGCTAGATTCTTTTACTAATCCTGCATAGAATGTTGCATTTTTATATTTTCTTGAAAAAGAATATAAAGTTTTAAAGTTTGAATCAAAGGAGATTGAACAGTGATTATATTCAAATTTTGTCATTTTTCTTATAAATTTACCTGTTCTTAATGGAGTTTTAGTTAATAATACATATAAGTAATATCTTTTTTCCATATTGTTTCTCCTCTCTTATAATTATTATATAATGTGATTATTAAAATTTCTATTATTTATATTTAATTATATATCTTTTTTGTTTTTTAATTTATTAATTTTTATATATTTTTTAATTTTAGTTAATATTACTCCAGATGTTAATGTCATTAATGATACTAAGATATAATTTATAATAGAATTTTGTGTTATTATTTTTAGGTTTAGAATATTACTTAAAAAATGTATTATAACAATAAAGAATGGGTGGATTATATAAATTAATAAGGATAAATATCTCAAGTCTTTGTTAGTTTTGTTATTTGTATTAATTAATCTAAATAAATAGAACATTAGTGGTATTAACATTATATACATGCTAGTATGTTTCATTAGATTAAAATGGTATACAATAAATCCTTCTATTAGCATTAGTACTAAGAATAAAATTGTAAATAGTAAGTCTTTTTTCCTATTTTGTTTTGTATTATGTATCTTTAAATAATATCCCATATATAAAAATATAGGCATGTAGAATATTCCATTTCTCGTATAGTCAAATATTTTAAATATTATTTCATAGAATTTGTTTATTATAAAAATATTATTTATTAAATAGTAATAACTGTCACCAAATAACCCAATTATATAAAGTAATATAATTAATGGAATTAATAGTTTTTTATTTATTTTTTTTATTAAAAAATAAGTTAACCATAATCCTAAAATTAAACCTGGAAAATACCATAGATGATACATTGTACCTTCTATAAAAATTAATTTTAAAATTCCGAATAATCCTAAGTTATTAAAGTGATGTGCATATATGTTAATTGGTAAATAAAATAACATACTTATCAAATATATTAATAAGATTTTTTTTGTATATTTGATTAGCGTTTCTTTATTTTCTATAGATTTAGTTAATATAAAATATCCAGTTATTATTAGAAAAAATGGTACTCCTATTCTACAAAAGACTTGAGTAAATAAAAAATCTAGTGGTTCGCTAATCGATGATAAAGGAAAGACATGTATACCTATTATAAGGAAAGCTATTATAAATCTATATGTGTCTAAATTTAAATTATTTATTATTTTTTTCATATATTTATTTTATCAAATATTATATAAAAAATCTTTACTTTAATATTAAATAGCTAATTTTTTCCAATCAATTAATGTATAACTTATAATTTATTACATATAATATTAGTGCAATGATGTTTATTTTATTTATTTGAAATATTTTATCATTGTGTAGTTTGCGGTTTATCCGTGATGTTTGTTAGTACGTAAAGGCTAACTGTTTGAAAGATCACTTAGGTGATTTTTCTTTTTAAATCTAACTTTAAGAGCTTCTACAATTTATAATAATCGAGTAGAGAAAACTTTTCATTTAAAGTATAATGAATACTTTTCCCCCTCACACCACCAAGCATATCGTTCGGTACTTGGCGGTTTAATTTGTAATAATATGTACTTTTAAATAGTGGTCTAGTAAATTTACTAGACCTCTTTTATTTAATCTTTCTTTAGATATTGCTTCTTTTAGTACCCATGTATTTCCAATAAAATATAAACCTCTTCTACAATTTGCTGTCATAAAAGCATTGTAATGGTCTATTCCTAGTTTTCTTAAAGATGTATATCTTTTCTTGATTTTCTTCCATTGTTTCCATATGACTACTCGTATCTTTCTTCTAATTCTTGCATCTAATTTATCAAGAAGTACTTTCATATCTGCAATTCTAAAATAGTTAACCCATCCATATATTAAATATTTTAATTCTTCTAATCTTTGGTTTAATGATATTCCTCTTTTCCTAAGAAGAATTTGATTTAATTTATAGATTAATTTCTTTACTGATTTAATATGTGGCTTAGGTCTCCATATATTTTGATTAATCTTTTTGTAAAATCCAAAGCCTAAATATTTAATATCTTTTGGTCTTGCCACTTTACTCTTTTCTACATTTATTCTTAGTCCTAATTTCTTAGTTATAAATGTACTTACACTTTCCATCACTCTATTCGCTGCTTTCTCACTTTTTACCATGATTAAACAATCATCTGCATACCTTACAAAATTTAAACCTCTTGCTTCCAATTCTTTATCTAATTCATTTAACATAATATTAGATAACAATGGACTTAAGTTTCCTCCTTGTGGTGTTCCTTTATGTGTTTTCTGTACAACTCCATCTTCCATTACTCCACTTTGCAAAAACTTTCTTATTAATGATATTACATCATTATCTTTGATTGTTCTATGTATAATTGCCATTAATTTATCTTGGTTTACCTCATCAAAGAAAGATTGCAAATCTATGTCTACTATCCAGTCGTACCCATCGTTAAAACATTCAAGCGCTTTTATAACTGCCTGTTCACAACTTCTTCCTAGTCTAAATCCATAAGAATTATTTGAAAATTGTTCCTCATAAATAGGTGTTAATACTTCTACTATTGCTTGTTGTATTACTCTATCTATTACACATGGTATTCCTAGTTTTCTCATTTTTCCATCTTCTTTTGGTATATAGACTCTTCTTACAGGAAGTGGCTTATATTTTCTATTTCTTATTAATGTAAATATTTCTTCTTTATGTTCTTTGATATATGAAAATATTTCTTCAGTAGTTACTCCATCTATACCACTTGCTCCTTTATTTTTGTAAACTTGCTTATATGCTTTGTTTAAATTATCTTTGGAAAGTATTTTCTCTAAAAGTTCCATATCTGTTCCTCTCTTTCTATTATCGTACATAGATTAACGTCTTTTATAGGATTTATTCTGACTTTTAATCTATTCCAGTATTAGTAATTAGAACTACAAATTATTCAGTCCTTCCTAATTTCTTAGTACTACGACCTCTGCTGACTTCTCATAGTTAACCTTTTTCGAACACAGATTTTCTCGTACTCCTCGTCGTTTCCCTTTCTATGTCTATGAGACCTCCCGCGGTAAGACATATATCTTTCCTCAATTAGCCACTTATTTTACTGCATAAAGTTACGAGTATCTATTTGGACTTTAGTTTGTATTGCAACCTTATCCGTTTACACAGCCTTATAATAAGTTTCTGTTCGTTAGCCCTCGATTTTGTTTCGCACTTCCTTTAGCCCCAAGCCTCACGACTGATGCTTTGCGTTTCCCTAACACTTCGCTGATACCTACGCGTGTAGTGGACTTTCACCACCTAGATATATGCCATGCACGGCACACAATAAAAAGATATTGATTTTTAGTCACGGCTCATGCAAAACTAATATATCATAAATCCCCATAAATTCAAGGTTTTTTCACTATTAAAATTTTATTTTGTTAGCAACGTGTTAGCAACAAACAAGCTTTAAAATTTATGATTTGTAAATACTATAAAGTTAAAAAGAAAAATAATAAAAAAGAAAAGCGAATTTATTACTACTGTAATAAACAAAGAATAGAAATAAACTATAGCGAATGTAAAAATTGTTGCTATAAAGAATATAAAGAACAAAAGACTATCAGAAAACGCACTTACAAACTAGCTAAAAAAGAAAAAGAAAGATTTAGTATAATTTATTCTAAATTAGATAAATGTTGCTTACATCCATTAAAAGAAGCACAAAAAAACGAAGTGTATGATGGGGCATATAGACAATTATCTATTAAACATGGTATGGTGATTCCATTTTGTGATTTATGCCATAAAAGGTTTCATAAAGACAGATTCTTTGCTCTATATTATAAATCATTATTTCAAAAAGAATTTGAAAACATCCATAGCCAAACTGAATTTCTAAGAATTTTCAAAAAGAATTATATATATTTATATGAAAAAGAAAAGAAAATGAAGGGAGGTTAATGAGATGAAAAAAATACTATATGATAGTCTAAGTCAAGATATAGATGAATTATACGATATATGCAAAGATTTAAATTATAAAGCATACATTAATAATACAGGTGTTATTATTAAAACGCCACACAATGTATATATTATTGATTCAATAAATATTAATTATTGGAATATATCATATAAAACAAGTGGATTTAAAGTTAAAAATACGCCACTAAAAGAAGTACCAGACGTAATACGAGCTTTTGAAAATGACAGGTACAAATAGACTACTAAGCTAATTTAAAAGTGTGTTATAATAAATACCAGAAGAAAGATTTGATCTTTCTAATAATATTATATTTTACATATAATATTAAAGGACCAAAAAGAGATACACCCACTTTTTAGTTAGGTGTACTCAGTCCAAATTTAATTTAGTGTTGGCACCTAATCGCAATGGTAGGTGTCTTTTTTTAGTTGTTAAACAACCAATTCCCCGAATTAGTAGGATTAGTCGTCTAAAAACTTTATTAATAAAGTTAAGATGACTATTAGAGCAATTAAATACTCCATCCCTATACTCCTTCATAGGACTTCACCTCCTCCATATTTCTATATAGACCGAAGTGTAACACCTAACTAAAAATGTATCTCTAATAGATTATATAATACATAATAATAAATTAACAATAAAAATTAATCTATTGACAATATAATAACTATAGTTTATTATATCAATTACAAATTTAGAAATGAATTTGTTGTATCACAAATGTGCTTTTTTGCACAAAAAATAAGGTAGATATGTTTGATTACATACCTACCTTTTTTATATTTTTTTAATTTGACCAATAGATACCCAACCTCTAGGTTTAGTATCTTTTATTTCTCTACCATTTAAAGGTTCATTACTTAAATGGTATGCTCTAGGACTATCTGTTTGAATTTTAGTTATATATTTAATGTTACTTGAATCATTGATATCACCATTATAATATGCAGTTCTAGAACCACCTCCAAAAGAATCAGCTGTTGCATAACCTGTCAAAACTAATACTTTATCGCCTACTTTATAAGTATCATCTGTTTTTGGCTGTTCTTCATTTTTTTCCTCATAAATTGGTTTAGTCAAATATTCTGTTGGATCTATTCTATCGTTATCTCTATATACTTCAAAATGTAAGTGTCTTCCATTTACTGATCCACTCTCTCCTATTACAGCTAGGATTGTATTTTCATCTACTTCTTGTCCTACATTTACTTTGATTGTTCCCTTTCTTAAATGTGCATATCTACTTTTCATTCCGTTTGGATGCTCTATAAGCACATAGTTTCCCCAACTTTTATCAGCTAGTGGTAAGGTCCCTAATCCATCTTTTATATCTATTACTTTTCCTTTACAATTAGCATAGATGTTATTCTGTACTTCATCTACTCTCCAACCTAAATCCACTCCATTGTGTCCCTTATATCCTTGCCATCCACAAGTTATTCTATTTTCACTATCGTTTATTACTCTACTCATCTTTCTTTTCCTCACTTTCTTTTTTAGTAAAATAAAAAGTTAATATCATTGTAATCAACGGTATTAACTCGTTAGCACTTATTTTATTTTGGAAGAAACCTATTATTAAAGCTACTACCATTAAAATTGTTATAATTGATTTTAAATCTATCAATTTAGCAAATCTGTTTTTTATCATAATTTTCCTTCTTTCTTTAATTTTTCAACCTTATGATCGATATAAGAATTACCACCTAATTCATGATATCTCCTGTTTGTTTCGTAAAATCTTTCTTCTTCTACTTCATCTATAACATTGTTTTGTTCAACATCACTTAAAAATCTTACTAAAAAGTTCTTGTCAGATGTCAATTCCAAGTCGTTTATTCTCTCTTTTAGTGGCTCAATTTCATCTTTTAAAGCATGCTTAAGCCACCTTTTAATTCGTATACATAAGTACTCTATTGAACCAATTAAAGCCACTAAAAAAGCAAGTATACCTGCTACTTGTGTAATTGTCATTTTTTCCATTTTTACCTCCTTAAATTTTATATCCTATTACAGCATAAATATATAAATCTTTCGTTGTGTCTATTGTCGGTTTAGTTTCATGAGTATAATAAAAATATCGCAATGATCTTGCAAATGTCATTTTATTTCCTGAAAATTTATACCATAAAGAAAAAATTCCCATAGCATTATTTTGGTCATGCCAAACACGAAAAATAGGGTGTTCCCCTGTTCCAATATAATTCACATAAAAAGTATTCGTTGTAATCATATCTGATTTCCCAGAAATAACATCAATTCTTTTATAATTACTTATACTATCAGATAATGTGATACTCACATTAGTTCCACTGGAATTTTCATATAGAATTATTCCTCCTAAAGAATTTTTTAAAATCATATCATTATGTATTATTACATTACTATCTAAATATTTATTATTTATTCCATCATTTCCGTAAATATTTGTCATAATTTTAAATTATTATTTAAGCTATTCGTACATACCTATATGCTGTGATATATGGCTGTAAATTATTGTGAGATTTATCAGTAACAACTCCATTACCTCTGCTATTTTCATAATTTGCCCATCCATTTAATGGTCCTGACCAATTAGTATTACCATAACCATTAGTTCTATTTGCCCTCACCGTTATTGATCCTGGTAATTCTTCAGTTATTAATTTATGAGTTTTCTCTCCTCCAGTCTTTTTAACTAAATTAAATTCTGTTTGGGATGCATCTACTCCCACTATTACTCTACCTACACCATATTCTTCCCATGTTCCACCATAAATTTCACTCGGATTAATTTGTACAGCACTTTCCAATATATAACCCACATGAAATGAAGGTCTAGGATAGTATTTTACTCCTTTTGAGTCTATCAAATAACCTTCATTCATAAATTTCACCTTCTTGGAGATAACACTTAAATAATAAGCTTACCTCCTTTCGACATAAAGTACCTTTGTTTGTTTGTTTGTTTGTTTGTTTGTTTGTTTGTTTGTTTGTTTGTTTGTAACATTATATCAAATATAGGTACTCCGTCAATATTATTATTATTATTTTTCATTTTTGATTCCTCCACTAAATAGTTTTTATTTTTTTGAATGCTAAAAACTCATTTGCATCTTTATCATAAACTGGAGTATGGTGCTGAAAATGCTCTTCTCCCCAGTCATGATTTGGTATACCAGTTGTTACTGTTTGTTCTTTCGTATCTTCCGATAATTTATCTATTACTGATAATTTAAATCTATAATTTTTTTTATAATTATACAATTCTCCACAATCAATTGTAGTTTCTACTATATTATTTTCATTAAAGGTTGGTGTGATATTTCCACCTAATACCCATTCGCTATTGTAAACATCCTCTTTATAAAACCATTTTGCATTTAATACATTTGATATATTACCAAACGATTGATTAAAAAACTTACCAAAATAAGTAAGTTTTACATTTGAACTAGTTTGCGAAACTCTATATGCATTTAAATTTATTTGTGGATCAAAATATTCTATTAAATTACCTGTTGTGCTGATTATATTAGTATTAGTAAATCCTCTACTGTTAGTAACTGTGATTGTTACACTTTTTGACTGTGTATTAAATATTATTGGGTTATTCCCTACAAACGATATACCATTAATAACTCTAGATGTTATTGTACTATGATCTTCACTTGTTGATGATGAAGTTAACGTTAATGTAGCTTGTATATTGCTATACCCTTTAATAACTTTATTTTCTGATCCTGTTAATGAAACTGTTGTTATGTTAATATCTTTTAAAGTTCCGCTTATCGAAGGCTTACATCTACTCTCTAAACAATTTGCTGTAAATACTCCTGTTTTAGTTCCAATTAAACTAGTTCCACTATACGTTTTTAAAGTAAATGTTCCTGTTTTATATTTTCCAGTAAATTCATTATAAAATGCACTTGGTAATGTAAATAAAATATTAGAATTGTTAAACTTATATTCTGTGGTCTGAAGTGTTCCATTAGAATTTATATATTTATCAATACTACCAAACGTCACTTTTAACGAATGCTTAAAACTACTAGATGCTGGATTTAATGAAATATTGTAGCTATCTTCAATATAACCACTCAGGTTTGGACAAGTAGTTGCTCTTGGAATAGTTGATAGTGCCATACTACTTGATATATGACAATCACCAGGTGTGTAATAATTACCTGTAATTTCTGTAAAATCACAATTTAATTCTACAGTTTTTCTACCATCAGCATTATGATATACTTCTTTTCTCCCACTAGCCCAAAGATTTTCACCAGTGCTCATTGCACCTCTCAATTGTTCTGTATCATATACAGTTTCTCCATTTATTTTTGCCACTAATCTAGACATATAATCATCAAAATACCAGTTTTGAGTAACTTCCATTTTGATTACCCAATCAACATAAGTTCTATTTGTAGTTATATAGTCGCTTGGTACATATTCAGTTGCTTCAAATATCAAGTAATGATGCCCTTTTGCACATAATTGTCTTAATTTCATTAATTAATCCTCCTAATTATCAATATAAAAAGAACCTGTTGCTTTTCCAAATATTTGATTTTCATATGCTTCAAATCTTGTTCTTGGTACAACTAGATATTTTTCTACAGTCATATTTTTTGATTTCACTATCGTCTCTTGTGTATCTACATCATATCCTGCAAATAATAAACTTGAATTACTTCCTTTTTCAATTACTGATATTCCATCAGAATCAACCGTTGTTGATGTTTTTGCATTAGTTTTATCAATATGCATTCCTTCGATATCTACAGTAACTCCTGTTTCAGTAACAACTTTATCTACCCCGTTTACTTGTAAATCTTGTACTATTTTTATTGTAGCTTGCGTTGATGTTTGAATTTGCTCCACTTTTTCAGTTAGTGTAATTATATCGTCATTAGAAGGAATATTATCCAATTTACTTATTAATTCTTGATATGTATTATTATTTGTTATATTTGAATTATCTACTGTGTGTTTTATATTTTCTATTTTTTCTACTGTATCACTTATTTCTCCACTATTTTTATCCGCTTTTCTTTCTACCCTTACTAGCTCATTTTTTATAGAAGTTGCATACTTAAAATTGGTTGAGGTCTCATTCAGCTCTTCAGCTGATAATTCAATATAATAATTATTCGAATCAGTTACATCTCCCGCTAAATAAATTATTCTTTTTTTCATTATAGGGGCTATTATTTCATTACCCCAGATATCTTTATATTTAATTTTATCTCCAAGTTTAATTGATAATTTATTATTAATATGATGAGACTTTAAATTAAATATTAAATATTGCATTCCTACAATTCTATTATAAATAGGTATAATATTTTGATATCTATTATCTTCTGAAGAAATTGTATCTTGTGAATCCAATATGTAATTATTATCAATTCTAAATTCCACAGGATTTGTCGGTTTTTCTAGTGGATAAAAAACATTATCTTCAATACTTCCTCTACCTAGTACTACGGTATTAATTGGACTTGTCAACTCTTTTTCAGTTGTAAGTTCTATCCAATCTTTTACTTCATGTATTATATCGGTAAACCATTTGAAATAAAAAATATCTTCTTTATCTGTTTCTATCCAACTAGCACCTGCTTGCGCTATTGTTTGAATTACATTTCTATTACTAGCATTTTCTTCAACATAAGGTTGTTCATTTAGTTGTAAACTACTATTTGGAAAGTCCGAATTATCATACTCAACATCACAATCATCAAATATTGAATTTCTCCATTCTTTTAATGTACATGGAAAAATATGTTTTGTTTTATCGTATTTTTTATCTAATTTGTATTTGATATCATAACATTCTAATTTAATATTAACTTTTTCTTGTACTGGTTTAACATCATAAATATAAAAAGAACCATGAATAGTTTTTATCCATAATCCTTTTAACGAACTATAATTGTTACTTTCATTTATTAATTGTATTGTGGCCGTCCCTAATTCACAAGTACCAACTATGTTATTAGCGCCGACTGCTGTCGTTTCATATTCAAATGTTTGTAAAAATTTATCATCATAACCTTCTATCATTCGTTCACATCTCCATATCCTGCAAACTCAATAGTAAATGGTTCATATATAATATTATCAGTATTATTGTCTTCTGGATACCGATAGATGGCTGGATTAGGTTTTTGCGCATAAAATTCACGTGTTATAAATTGATTAAGGTATTTTTCAAAATAATAGATATTAATTTTCACTAATTTTAGTAAGCTAAATAAAGGATATAATTCTTCTTGAGAGTGTCTATCCATAATCTCAAGAGAAGCGGCTGGTATTTCTCCAGCACGTACTCTAACCAAATAAGCAGTTGTACTGCCACGTTCTGCTGTTTTTTCTACATCATTAAGTGTAGGTCCTTGAACTCCTTCTGGTAACCATTCATATGGTATTTCAAAAGCAGGAATAATTCCCGATGGGTCACTTATTTTTATTCTATCCATGTTTTCCTCCTAATTAACAAATAATGGTTTACCCATTTCTTGCTCAGTAAGTCTTATTGCTTCATAACAAACTTGTTTAAAACTTCTATCGCCAAATTGTGCTACTATAGTAAAGTTTTTGAATACTATTTCTCTAACTTGTGCAGTTAATGCATCTAATTTATCGAGGTACTCGTTTAAAACTTCTCTATTTGCTTGCTTTATTGTTTCAAGGGGTGCCTCTATATTTGTTCCATGTCTTTGATCTCCAAGAATTGCTGCAAATTTTTGCCTGGGTGGAATCACTGCTCCTTTAGCAAGTTCAGGAATTTGCGGAACTGATGCACGCCAAGATAAAAAGCTAAAAGGACTTATTCCTAAAAAGCTTACATTTTGAATTTTATCTAAAGCTTTATTTAAACCATTAAAAGGAATAGAAACCACTTTGTTTATTCCTCTTATTATCGCATTAACTACAGCTTTAAACGCATTTACTATTCCATCTTTTATTCCATCAAAAATTTTTCCGCCTGTTGAAAATACTTCTTTTACTTTTTGCCATGCATTACTAAATGTATTCTTAAAAAATGATGCAACTGTTGAAAATACATTTTTTATTCCTGACCATGCTTGAGAGGCACCATTTTTTATATTAGACCACATATTAGAAAAAAAGTTTTTTATAGGAGTAATTACATTTTCATTAAACCAATTTCCAATTGATGAGAATATTTCACAAATTCCATTGTAAATATTTTGAAAAAGGCTTATGACAAAATCAAATAAATTTTTTATACCATTTATTAATCCTTCCATAATATAAATTCCAACATTTTCAAATACTGTAGACGGGCTATGGATTCCAAAAAATTCTAATATTTTATTAAATAATTCACGAAATGCACCTATTACAAATTCAATTGCACCTACAATACCATTTGCTAAACCTATTAATATATCAGTAGCTAATTGTTCCCAGTTAATATTGGTTATAAAATTCCATATAGCATCTACAATTTTTTTACCTAATTCACTCCAATTTATCTCTAAGAATAATTCTTGAATTGTATTAAACATACTATGTAAAGATTCAGATAGTTTAGTTGCTACAGCCGCCCAATCTATGCTTAAGAGTAAATTCCCTATACCTTTAAATGAGTTCCATATTGTTGTAATAATTGAACTACCAATTCCACCCCAATCAATACTAGTAATTGTATCAGATATTTTTTTACCTAATTCATTCCACTTTATTTGAATAAGATAATCACTAACTTTGAATATTGCATCACGTAATCCTATACTAAAATTTGATAATACTTTAGGCCAATCTATGTTTAAAAACATCTCTTGAAAACCTAAGACTGCTTCTCCAAATACTGATACAAGCCCTACCAACATTCCTGACCAATCAATATTAACTAAAAATTCACTTATATTTGATCCGATTTTTGACCAATCTATGCCTTTAATTTTCTTTATAAGCCAATTTAGACCATCTATAAATCCTTGACTTATATATTTAGCAAGGCCTCCCCAATCTCCATTTGAAATTAACTCTTTCAATCTATTTAATATATTTAACAAAGTTGAATTAACATTATTAAGCCCACTATAGTCAATATTATTAACATTTCCTGAGCCACTTCCTGTTGCATCTTTTCCTATTACATCTAATTTATCTATCTTACTTAATGAACCACTAGCATTATCTCCACTTTTTGCAGTGTCATTTAAAGCTCCAGATAATTTCTTGGCATCAGATGTAGCATTTTTTAGGCTTGTTCCAAATATAGATGCAATAAAATTTGCGAATGTTGCTGTTAATTGATTTAATGCTTGCATCAATGTATTAATCATTGGAAGTATTGTATTATAAATTGGAGCAAATGCTGTAATTAGATTTCCTTTAATCTGCGCTAAATTTGAATTAAAGATGTTATTAGTTTTTAACATAGAAAGAAGACTATCTCTTAGTTTTGTTAAACTATTTCTTATTAAACTAAAAATCATTGCTGTTCCAATTAATCTAGTCATTTTAGTTTTAAATTTATCTAATCTATTTCCTATATCTTTAATCTGTTTTGAAACTCCATTTAAAGTTCCTTTACTTACTGTTTTAGTAAAATCTTTGGCTAATTTCCCTGTATTTTTTAGAGCATTTCCTGTTTTAGATAAACCTGTTCTTATTGGCTCTGTTTTATCTTTGTATACTGCTTTTTCTATTGATTCTTTTAAATTATTTGCTGTATTTTTAGATTCAGACATCTTATCATTTAAAATTTGAAATTTAGTTTTGGCTTCATTTATATCATTTTGTAATTTTGGATCAACTTTATTTAACTCTTCATATTGATTTTTTAATTCACTTAGTTTTTCTTTTGTTTCAACAATTTCTGAATTTAAATTAGATCTTTCCTTTAAAACAATACTTCTTGATTTTTCATCTTCTGGACTGAACTTCTTATATTGTATTGAATTTCCATAAATATCATTTCCCTCTGTTAATATACCTTTTGAATCAATGTCAAAGAATATCTTTTCTGTTTTTTCTAGTTGACTATTTAAAGTTTTTAATTTATTTTCTGCCTCTTCTATATTTTTACTTATTTGGCTTAAAAAAGGACTTTGACTTTTATCTTGTAACTCGATTAATTTATTTTTAACTTTATCAAGTGCAATTTCTTGACTTTTAATACTATCAACAGTTTTGTTATATTGCGTTATTAGTTTTTTAGTATCATCTGTAATACTTTTAAAATCTTTTTCTATTTTTTTATAATTTAATCTAGTATCAACTACTACAGCACCTTTCTTCTCCAGCATTCACCTCCTTATTTTTTAGTTTTATGAAACTGTTCAAAGAATTGTTTTTTCAATTTAGATTCTACTTTTTTAGTAGGTTCTAACTCTACTATATCTTTGATTTTTTTATAATTCTGTTTTTCTTCGTCAGTAAGCTTTCCTTCTTGTTTTCTTGTACGATAATACATTAACTCTCCAAACATACAATCAGGACTCATATCCATAAATAAGGATATAAACTTCCACCAATGAAGATTTTCTTTTTCTTCTATATCAATGTGATGTGTTTGATTTATACCACTAAAAATAAAGTTACCATCTTTACTAAAAGAATAAGTTCTAGGCTTTTTAACATTATTTTCTTCTTTAGGTTCTGCTCCACAATCAATAAACTTAATACCTTTTATTATAGCTTCTTCTAAATCACATTCTGGTATTTCCTTTTTATAAAGAGCATGAACTAAAACATAAACTTGTTCTTCATAAAGTAAATCATTATCTTCAAATGCTAGAATAATATTTAAAACAGTTTTATAATCATAATTAATATCATAAATATTTTCATTTATTTTAATTTTAGTTGGTAGTTTTTGTGTAAGAATATTCATTATCCCATCACATCATCATTTTTACTTGGAATATAGCTATTAACTCTTTCAGATTTATATACTTTTATATATGGTAATATAAATTCAATTAAAGGCATAAGACTTTCTAGATCATTTGTTCCTTGCGTAAAACAATTTATTACTTTTTCACCAAAGATTTCAGTTAACTCATTTATAACTTTTTCAATTATTTCATTTTCTATATTTGTAGCTTCTAACCACTTATTACATATTTCTGAAAACTTTGTAAAATCTTCAATATTCTCTATTTTTCCCTCTGGAATATCATCAATTTTAATATTATTTACTTTATTAGCTGCTTCTGTTATTTCTTTTAAAATAATAGATAGTTTACTCATTATTCTAGAATCTTTAGGATTAAATATAATTTCTCCTAATTTATTTCCATTTTCATCTATAATATCTTCCTTTACAAAATTTGTTTTAACTGTTAAAGCCATTAAATCATCTCCTTCATAAAATTAAAAAATAAAGAGGGGTTAATCCCCTCAAACTTATGCTTCAGTTGTTTTAGTAAATGCTTTTGTTGTTGGATTAAATGTTCCGTGTTCTTTGTTACCTTTCCAATTTAATGTAATAGGACTTTGTAAATTTGAAGTATCTCCACCCCAAGACTTAAGATCTACTACAGCACTTTCTGTAAATGCTCCATAGTTTCCATCGGTTTCTTTATCAGCTAAGGTTACTTCCATACACTGTAGTGTTGCTTTATCGCCTGTCAAATCATATTTAAACATGTTATAAAGTATAGTAGATAATACATCATTACCTCTTACTACTACAGGATCTATTTCAGTTGTTTGAGCACCTTTAGAATGTTTAATACTAGTTTTACCTAGAACATTTTTCTTAGACTCTACCTCATTGTTTAATTCACGTGTTAATTCATCATTATCTTCTCCGAATGGCACCCAGTCTGGTGTAGTTCCATAAACAATACCATTTTCATCACATGAAGTAATATTAGCATTGAAAAATGTAATATGTTCCTCTCTTTCAAATTCTTTATTTCCATCTAATTTTTTTAATGTGTTTGTATCTGCCATATGCTTTCCTCCTTCTTATCGTATAGTAATGTACATCTCATTTCATATCTTGCTAGTGTGTTATTGTTATTTGTGCCATATAAAAAGCCACCAGTATCAACTTTTAAACTAGTAGCGATTTCGTTGTCATTCAACTTTGGTAAAATACCTTTTCTTGTGTTTTGATATATCCACTCAGCAAGATTTTCAAACAAATGTAAATTTTCTATATTTTTAATATCTTTTAATGGATTAAATAATGTTTTAGTTGCTATCACAAATTGACATTGTCTATGTGATTTAGTTCCTAAGACATTCTTACCTAATATTAATGACGATTCTAATTGTTCTAGCGACCAACATTCGTTATCATTAGAATCATAATTCAAATAATCCACATTTATTTTAGCTAGCTCTCCTAAATATGGACAATCTTTCAAATATTCTTTAATACAATCAATTATTGCCTTATTTTCTTTATTTTCCATTTATTATATTTCCAACTCCTTTGATCAACTCATCCATTTCAGATGTAATCATTCTATCAAACCATTTAGAACCTCTTAAACCACCTTGATGATATACTAAGTCCCGTCCTTTAGGATCTATAATTTTTTGTATATTTGGTCTACTCCAAAATCCAAAATTAGGACTAAAAAACGCTCCCTTAAGTGTAATAGGATCTACCATAAGTTTCCCTTCATATAAGTAATTAGCATCTGGTGTATCCCATATTACTACTCCACTACCTATTTTATTAGCATGTGGTGTATGAATATGTTTTCCAGGTAAATATGGTTCAGAATGATATAATATAAAACTATCTATATATTTTTGCACTTTACCGTCTTCGTTAAGTCCTATTGATTTCATCATTTCTTTTACTGGGAGTAAATCTAAATGTGCTTTAATATTCAATCTGTTACCTCTATGTTTTGCAAATCATCACTACCGTAATTATTGATTGATATAGTCTTAATTAGAAAATAATCAGCATTTGTTTTTTGAATATCTGATAAGTCATTGATGTTTTTAAATTCACCAATAACAACTATATCATTATTTTTTAAAGTGTAGTTATTACTTTTATCTTCTAACCTTTTATAACTATCAATATCAAGATAATCTTTCATCGCAATATTAGAAATGATAACATCATGAACTGGCATATATTTTTCTCCCTCACCTTCAGGAGATATTATCTTTTTAGTAATAACAAAAACGTCTTTCACAACTTTTCTATAAAACGTATCATTTACTAGATTAAAGATGGTTATTGTATGTGGGAACATATTCTTTTCCCCCTAAACATTAAACCAGTATGAACTAAATATTCATAACATATTTTATAGCATTCTCTATCTAGTTCTGATTCACTTAATATATGCTGTGATTGTAAATTAGATTTATTCACATAACTTTTTGAATGTGGTCCTACTGTTTCACTTGCCACTTCTTTAGATGAATTATCTAGGATATTTGTTTTTAATAAATCTTGTTTATAAATTAATTCTGCAATTTCACATACAGTATTTCTAATATTATCACTTAGAATCAATTCGTTAATTCTATTAGATGTGTAATAATTTACTTTACTGCTTGCTTTTAAAGAATATTTTTTAAATGAAGACTCAGGTATGCTAGAGTCTTCATAAGTTTTACTATAGTATTCATAGTCTACTAACTCGGTTAGCATACCTTATCATCTCCTATTCAGTTTTGGCTATTTTAGCAACATTTTTAGTTGTTGTACTAGCAACTTTGATATTTCTAAATACACCAGCCTTTTTAGTCTTCTTTAAAACTACTGCTGCAACCATCTCAACATCGCCTTCTTTAATTGTTCCTGGTTCTTTTAAATTTGGCAATGCCGTATTAACTATTTTATTTCCTGTTGGCGAAACAGCATGGAATCCATCTTTGGCTATATTAATAGCATAAAGTGAAGTCATACCATTAGCATCTACTGGTACACATGGCTTAGTTTCAGTTCCATCAAAATACTCTTCTAAGTCTACTAGAGGAATATTATCCCACATATCTATACTTCTACCAAACGCATCTTCTGATTTAGTATAATATCCAGCACGTCTAGCTATACCTTTCATTTTTGTAATAATTTTGCTATTACCTAAAAACATTGTAGGTTTACCATCCATTTGAGAAACAAAATCATCCATCATGTCTAAAAACGCTTGATAGTTTTCATCCATTTTAGCACTATCACTTAAATCGATTTCGCTATCAACATTATATTCAGTACTTGAACCTGTTACTAAAACATCTAATCCATCAAACTCTAATTCATTTTTGGATTTATCTCCATTTATAGCAGTATAATGAAATAAATTAATTGCTCCTTTAATTTTTTCTTGCATTTGGAAGTCAAGCTCATCTACTGCTCCACTTGTGTTGATTATTACACGGTCAAGTTTAAAATTACCTCCAAATATTTTTAGATCAGCTGTCGCCTTATCTCTTTTTGCCTCGTTATTTGTGTATTCACTATTTATAGCACGAAATCCTGCTGTTGATGGTGTTGTTAATTTTACATAACCATAAGTTAATGTACTACCACCAGTACCTGGCGATACTGCATTGTCAAATAATAATTTATCTAACAATAAAGACCCTCTTCTAAATTCGTCAATGACTGCTTGGTCTACTTTATCAGCCATTCCTACTTTACTTTCTGCTAAAGTAATCATTAATAATCATCTCCTATTTTTCATCATATTTTTCTTTTAAAGCTGAGGTTAAATCATATTCTTTTAACTCTTCTTTACTTGGCAAACTGCCTTGTGCTTGCCCATTACTTTGTGGAATTTCTTCAAACAAGTATTTATGAGTGTCACTAATAATTTTTATTTGGTCATTAAAACCAATTATTGTATCGTTTTTTTCATCATAAGATAGTTTACTCATATCTAAATGTGCTTTTAACCCTACGCTATCGATAGTCTTAGAATTTGCTATTGCCAAATCCAATTTAGAATTAAATTTAACTTGCTCTAACTCTTTTTTATGAGTATCTTCTAATTTCTTTTGTTCCTTTTGTAAATTTTCAATAGTTTCATTTAATTTTGTTGGATCAACTTTCTTTAACTCTTCAACACTTTTGTTTAACGTATCCACTTGACTTTTATAGTCATCACGTTCTTTCTTAAGGCTTTCATTTTCATTTTTGACTCCATTGATTAATTCACCATGTTTGGCCATAATCTTATCTTGGATTTCTTTTTCCAATTCTAAACCTTTTAAAAATTCATTCACAATAATCTCCTCCTTAACTTTTTTATAGGTGGTCTGTTCCACCATGTGAATTTAATTATTTACTAGTCCTTAGGTTGCTATGTCACACCAAAAAACCAGTAGAAATACTGGCTAGTACTATTTTTAAGCACTAAAATAAGAGTAATTTCTTACTCTCTATTTACTACTTACAAATGTATTTAATTTGGTATATTCCTTGACTTTTTGCATAAAATATACTATAATGTAAAAGTAATTACATTTGAAGTTGTACATGAACCCTTTGGTTTGTGCCACAACTTCTTTTATTTTGTAAATTCTTTTATTAAAACATCATTATTTTTTAAAATTACTCTTTTTACCCATTCATATCTTTTGTTAGATAATATTTTTTCTATATCTTCTATTGCATTTTCTGAAGTCATATCTGTTTTATGTAAATCAATAATAAAATGTTGTGCTTTTTCTTTTTGTCCTTTAAATTGATTCACCATAGTAGTTCCTAGTGTATTTCCTTCTGGTTCTTTTATTTCCCATATTACTTTTGATGTTTCTTCTATAAAATCTCCGGTTTTTATAGAAGGTGGATTTAATACTCTAGGCAGCATTTTTACATTTACCTTATTATTTTCGGCATACCATGTTGCTATATTAATTTCGTTTTCGGTATGGTCTAAAATTATGTTTTTATTATCAACAATATATTTTTTTCCATCAGAACCAATAACAAAGTCTTGATTAGTACAACTAACAGTCTTATCTTTTAAATTACTAACATATTCTCTATTATAATCTCTAGTTAACTTATTATCTTTTAACCATTTATCAAATTCAGCGTTAACTTTCTTTAATTTATGACTTACTTTATCATATTCTTCTGAATCTATATCTTTAGATGCAACTTTTTCTCTTTTTAGTTTACGTATTTTTCTTTCAAATGCTCTTTGTTTTTGATGTAATTTATATACTTCTGCATTTTTAATTTCATCAAGTATAGGATCTACTTTTTCCCATTCCCAAGTTGGTCTAAAATCATGTCCACAATTTATTCCCTTAAGCCCTAACATTTCACCATAACCTGTTGCTTCATAAAAATTGGGATATTCTTCACTTGAACCCTCCAGCATATATTTCTTACCTTGCCACTCAGCATGCGCTTCATAATCATGTTTCATGTATTTAGTTCTAACTCTAGCACCCAAATGTTGGTCAACATAGACTAAATTAGTTTCTAAATCTTTAGCATGTTCTAATTCAGAATCTCCAATTAATTTATTCATTCTAGTTATTACATCACGTCTAACTACTGCCTCTATTGAAATTGTTTTACCACTTTCATAAGTAGCGCCTTTTATACCTTCTCTAGCAAATTCTTTTATACCTTCTCTTATTGACTCAGTATACGTTTTTATTCCACTAGCAGTTTCTATATAAGCTTTATTAAGTATTTTCATATAAGCTTCTTTAGTACTTTCTATTGCTTTAGTATCAATTAATCTCATTATGTTTTCAGTATCTTTAAGTGCTTCATCAATCAAATTATTTATTGATACACTTTTAAATAAATCTTTGGGATTGACATTTATTAACCCTTTATCAAAGTAACCTTGTAATATTTCTAAATCTTCAATGTGTGTTCCGGATTTAGCTGCTATTTCTTTTAACACTTTTTCTATTTTTTTCTTATTGTTCTTGATTATTTTTAAGTTATCTCTATCTAAAGTACCTAAATCAGCGATTTTTTCTAAATACCATTCTAATGAGCCTTGAATACTTTTATAAGTTGTAAGCCTTTCTATAACTTTTCTAATAAGGTCTAATTCTATCTCATCATAAATATCAATAAGTGGCTTAAGTAGTTTATCAAATTGTATCTTATTCATTATTCCTCATCAGGTGGTGTTACTTCAGTTTCTTCTTCAGGTTGCCTTTTCTTGATTTCTTTATCAAACTCAATCGCTTGTTCTTTACTCATTTTATAAACGTCTTGATAATATTGAACACTGTCAATTAAATCAACATTAAATTCGCTCATTGCTTGTGCTCTTATCTCTTTTTTATCTTCTACTATTGAGTCATCGAAATCAACTGTGGTTTCTCCTGTATATAATCTCCCTGTTTCAAGATAATAGATTGCTTTTACCATTCCTCGAATTGCTTTTAATAAATTCTTTTCGTGTTTTTTTACCGTTTTATATAACTTAGATTGTGTAGATATTACTTGTGTAGTATTTGTATATACTTTTCCATCTTTGAATGTAAAATAGTCACTTCCAAACCCACAAGCATCACCAAACAAATTAAGCGCTGTTTGAAGTCCATCTATATAAGAAGTAGTTCTTAATTCAACATTGCTTATTTCAATAGGTTTACCTTGCTCAGCATCTTCTGGCAAAGGATAAAATTCAGTCTGTCTTTTATCCCAGTATGGTACCATTTTTCCATCAGGTCCTAATTTCATTTGAGTTACACTTGTTTTAACGAATACTCTATTCTTTCCCGTTTCAAATTCGTTTCTAAATCCATCATAAATTATATCCACGGTCTTATTTTCCGATATAGCATTACCAAAAATACTTATTCCAAACGGACTAAACAAATCAATATTGTTTTTTATTTTAGGCTTTATTATTTGGAATAGTTTTTCTTCGCTATATTCAATTTCTTTGATTCCTTTTGGTACTTTCTTATCTTTTATTTTTTTATCTTTTGAGATACTAAAGTATTTGTTTTGTATTTTGTATCTTTTATCATTTTGCAATTCGTGAATATTTACATAATAATTATTTTCTCCTATCTTGCTAGCAAAGGCACAATCTATTATATTTCCACGTTTTACCTTTAAAGGAAAAATCATAGGTCCTATAACATAGTCAATTTTTGTTCGATTGCTTTCTTTAAACTCAACAAGAGCACCTGTCCCAAGTGCTCCATACATTTCGATTAATTCATTCATATTATCTACAAAGTCATTTTCTTCATCTTCTAACACTGGCTTTATTATTTCATCAGCATCAGTTGTTATGAAAACATTATCATTCATAAGCAGATCAGCCATACACTCACAAGCTTTTTTTGGCATTCCTAATGTATAACGTTCCATATCTATATATTCGTTACCTGTATAATATTGATAATTATGAAAATCTTTTACATTTCCTGAATACCATTCAAGCCAAGCATTCATATGACTATACATTTCTTGTCCTATTACTTTGTATCCTAAATTATTTAAAAATTGTAATATTGCATCCATTTTATCACATCCTTACATCAATCATAATCTTTTGATATTTTTCACTTGAATATTCTTGTGCATCCAAGTTATCAATATTTGATGTTCCATCGTCTAATCTTACATCATCATCCGATTCTTCATCCCACACAGCATTTTCGTATGCTTCTATTGTTTCCGTGCAGCAATCTATTATGAAATATCTTAATTGTTCCATCATTGACAAGTAAAATCTAATCCGATCTATTATTTCTCCTTTAACTGCATTTTCTATACTCAAAGGTATTCTATTTTCTCTAAGTACCGCTTTCAATCCTCTTATCAATACTTGTTCTGCACTATCACAATAAACTGTAGTTAACATGGGATATTCTTTTAAACATTCCAACACAAACACCAAAAATTCTTTTTCAAGTTCTTTTGGTGTTAATTCTCTCTTTATACGTCGTTCTTTAAGTGTTATTAGCTCTCTATATCCCTGTGTATAACCTGTTAAATTGAAAGCAGTACTTGATTTATTTCCGCCAAAGTCAACACCCATGGTTACATGAATGAGTTTCTTTCTTAATGAATGATCATATTTACCGATTTCGTCTTTATGATACCAATCTTCTTGAGTGATAATATTCTTATCGGTAAATGTAGTATATATTTTACCTTCTGCTGTCACCCATAATCCTAATATATTTCTTTGATAGAATACTCCAGAGAACATTCTTTTAAATCTTTCTTTTACTTTTTCCGACAATGTTAAATTATCGTCCATTGTAAAATGTAAATATAATAGATTTTTTTCTTTTCTTAAATCAACGTATTCTTTTTTAAACCAATGAGTCGGATTTTTTGGATTACAATTATACCAATACTTAGCACCTTCAATGCTGCATCTAGCTTCTGCTTGAGTTACAAATGATTGTGGCATTAATGCTACTTCATCAAAAAAGACACCTGCTAGTGTCATACCTTGTATTAAGTCTTGTGAACTTTCATCTTTACCACCAAACATATAATAATTGTTTGTAATAGAACCTTTAGTAACTATAAGTAAATTATCTGTTCTTCTTTCATCAACTTTATATCCTAAACTTAAAGACTGTGACTTTAATGTGTTTATCACATTACGTCTTAATGACCCAATTGTCTTACCACATATTGCAAAATCTTGACCATCAAACTTCTCCATTGACCAGTTTAGGAATGCTGGAGCCATTGAAATAGTTTTGCCACTTCTTACTGCTCCATCTGCTATTATTCCGTCATAATCTTTTACTGGACTATTATCACACCACCAAGTTAGTATTTTAAGTTGTTTCTTTGAAAATCGTTGCCATTTAAAGTGTTTCTTCATCATCTTCACTCCAAATCTCGCTAGATTTATCATTTAATGCGTTTATAAATGAATTTATATCATTCTCATTATTAGGATTAATCTCATTAGGTTTATCTCTCCATTTATCAGGCTTTCTATTTTTAAGCCAAAATATTTGCGCTGTTGTATCAGCTGGAATATGAATTTCATCATATACTTCAATAACTTCTTCATATTCATTAGTTTTAAAACCTTTTTCATTATATTCTACTCGCTTTACTTTAACATTCTTCAATACTTTAGCATTATAACCTTTAGTTTTTTTAAACAAAGCATTCTCTACTTCATAATCAACTATCTCTTTATTCTTTTTTATGGTGTTAAGAATGTCGGGATATTTCTTTTCCCAGTCATATAAAGTTTGTCGCTTGATTTTACAATTATTTGCTATTTGTTCATCAGTTAATCCATCACGCGCCCAACCAGCTAGCAAAGTTAAGCCTTCAGGAGTTAACCACTTCTCAACCTTGCTTTTAGCCATTTATACTACTCTCCTTTAGTTTCTTCTTTTTTAGGTTCTATATATTTTTTTACTATTCCTTGTTTAGATAATTTCTCGTATCTTTCTTTAGTTATTTTATAAACATATCCAGGTTGTAATAATCCCAAGTGTTTATTCTCCTTATCCTTAAAATTTGATATCATTACTTCTACTTCTATCATTTATCATCTCTCCTATCTTATATTTAATGGTTACGGGTGAAAGATTTGAACTTTCATTAATTGCTGCTGAGACAATTGTGTTTCAATTACACTAACCCGTGATATAAAAAAAGAACATATCTCTACGTCCTTAATCCTAAGATAAATAAAAATTTAAACTTCTAGTATCATTATAGATACTGTACCAACAATATAAGGTTAGACTTTTTCGGATCTATCTCTAACCGCACTGTCATTTATATTGCCAATACACTACCTATGAAGATAGCGTGCCATAACTTATGCTTTTGCATTTTCTATGGTCTTTAATAGTATAGGGGCGGCTAGTGTGAACTAGCATGAAATAATCTTATAATTATTCCATGATACCATTTTACAACATATACCGTGCCATCGGAGTGCCATCTTTCATGAATTTAAGAAATCAGCAAATATTCGCTTTGCTTGTCTAACACTAAAACCAGTAAGTTCGCTTATCAATTCCCAAGTTCTAGGTTTGCCATTATGATCACTCGCATACTTCTCATCTTCTCTTAAAATAATTACTTTAGCTTCATCTTTATTTGCTAGTGCAATACTTCTTATTCTTTTTATAATTAAAGCCTCATAACTATTTATAGATTGCAGTAATGCTATTATCTTCGTATCTAGTTCCTCATTTTTAATAACATAATGAGAAAACTTATCAAAAGAAGCATGAGAAGAATCAACTATAATATCTTTTAATTTAACAGATTGTGGTTGAGTCTTATAAAGAGTTATTTTTTTATTAGTTAATTCTAAATCTAATTCATCATTTAAATCTCTTAATATTTTCTTAGCTTCTCTAATAGTTAAATGTTTTTGGACCATTATCATAGTATCACACTCCTAAAATTTCTCTAATCTTTTGTTTTCCTTTTTCATTGTATCTAAACGTTGAAACTTGCTTATTGCTATATCGCGACTTGTCTAGCACTTCTATTCCATATTCTTCCGTTTTAAGATTATTCTTATTTGATATTTTACCTATAGCATTTGCAGATATTCCAATTTCATTAGCAATTTCAGTGGCAGTATAGTATTTTTCTTCTAGTTTAGGTCTAGGCAATGTATTTTCTCCAAGTACAACTTCTAAAGCATTAACTACCAATAAATCTTTTGATATATTTGATAAGTTATACTTTTCAATAGTGTTTAAAATAAAATTTGCCTCTCTTACTTTTGCATTTTTTAGTCTTGCATCTGCATTTTTGCTTCGAATTTCTATATTTCCCTTATGATTAATTCTAATATATTCTTCCATTTTGTTAAATGCCTCTATGTACTTTAACTTCCATTCATCTGCTTTTGCTCCTGTAAATCCCATTACTAGAAAACTAAATCCATCTCTTGTTAGTAAGTATTCTTTTCTCAATTCTCCTTTAGAATCCTTATATTCATTAGGTATAAAGTAACGAAGCCAATTTTGGCTTGGTTGCCTATTTTGATAATTTTCAATACTTCTTAACACCTTACTATGTTCTTTTTTAAAATTCTCTGCTACTTCTCTACTACTTACAACCATTACCCCATTTTTATCTTCAACATTTATTTTTTCTATCATTTTTATTTCCTCTTTCTTTCTATTATTTTTATTTCAACCTTAACCCTCTATCTTTGTAATGTAATTAAATATGCTAAGAATGCTACTATCCCATAAAATACAATAATATCTTCTATCGTAGAAGTATCTAATTATCTTATTTTTCATAATTCGGGAACTCCTTTACTTTTGTTATTCTAAAATTTGACTTTTGTCTTTGATCTTTTTCAACAAACTTTCTTGCCACTCTCATTAATAGCCCTATTCTTCTCATATCTTTCTTTGGATTTACTATCATAAGATAGCCACCTAATTGTTCCATATAATCTAATATTGGCTTACCTTTCCAACATCTTGCAAATACTAAATGTATTGTTGTTTCATTTTCTTTTAAATTATAATTTTTCATAATAATAAAAATCTCCATTTCTCAAATAAATTTTTGGCTAACTCACTTGAAAAATAAAGACTTATTTGGTACAATATAAAAGGATTTACTTTAAGTGAGTTCAAAGTATGAGATAAGTTGATTCTGCCAAGAATTATGCAACTTATCTTTTATTATACTTACTTTTCGTATCATCACCTCTTCAATAATACGAGTATATTATATTATCTAGATAATGTCAATTATTTTATTTTTCTAATTTGTCAAGAAAATCATTAATACAATTAATAATGAATTTCTTTTTTGTTTGATTAGTAAACTTTAATGCTAATTCAAATTCTTTCATTAATTCTTTAGGTATATCTACATTTAATTGTTTATAATGTTTTTTTCTATAATCATTTATATAAGATGTTTCATCATAAATTATTCCTCGTGCTCTATTATAGTAATATTCGCAAATTTGTCTTGCTTCTTCTTTATACTTATCATCCTTTAAATAATTTATTGACAACAAATCTTCTATACATTTTCTATATAAGCCTGGCTCTTTTTGATAATCCAAAGATATGGTATCAATAAACCACTTAAACTGTTGTATATTATTTTTTTTGCTCTCACTTTCTAAAGTATCTAATAAATTTTCTAATTGAAACTCTATTAAACGTTTTTTTTCGGTTTCTTCCATATTGTACTCTCCTTGTATAAGATAAGTATAACATAAATCTTGGTTTTTATTATAAAATTTTCAAAGAACATTTATTTTAAAGTCTTTATTGACTACTCCCACTCATTATTATCTTTTCTTTTAGCTTTAAATAAAATCTCTCTCACTATTACACCTCTTAAATTCCACTAACTTGATATATTCTCACTTCTTCTTTGTGTATTTTTTTAACTTCATTACTTAAATATATCTTATTACCATCTACTTCTATAAAATCTTTAGAGCCTTCACGATAAACTATATATTCTTTTCCGTCTTTTAGTCTTATTGTAAAATATCCTGTTTTTAAATCTATATTAGTTAACACATAATCTTCTAAAGTAATTTCACGCATTATTTATTCTCCTTTTTTGGGTAAACTTTTACTTCACCATATTTGTTTAACATCTCTATAAGTTTAACTATTTCACCAAGACTCAATTTCATCACTACTTCCTAAAACTTTATCAATGTCATTTTCACAATAAGTAATTAAATTATCTATTATTTCTTTAAGAATATCTTCACTTATAGTTATTTTCTTACTAAATATTTCCCATTCATTCCATATAAAAGAATAACTTTTTCTAATTATTTTAATTTTATAATAATCATCATCAAAACTAATAAAATGTTTTATGTCCTTTAATTCTTCAAGTTTATCTAACTTGTTTTTTAATTGCGTCCTATTCATTATTTCTCATCTCCTAAAACTTTATCTATTATTTGTAAAATATCTTGATATTTTGGTACTTGTCCATAAGTGCATTCCTGAATATCTTTTGCTATATATTTTCTTATTTTATTTAGTACTTGTTTTAAATTAGTATTTTCTTCTTGAATTTCAACTATTTTTTTAACAAAGTCTATTCTTCCATATTCTTTTGTAGATTTATACATATCATCAATTTGCTTTCGTTTAATATAATATTTTAAACTATCTACACTATCTTCTTTGTTCATTTGTTGTCTCCTTGTATTTTTTGAAAATTCCTAATAATTCATTCAAATCATTTCTTCCTTCAAATTCTCTATGTTTATAATCAGGTGCTTGCATTCTACTTTTGTTATAGATAAATTCTTCTAACTCATCAATAAATCCATCTCTTTGTTTGAGTTGGTTTTCTAATTGCCTTATTTTATCTTTTGATCTTTCATCACAATACATAAACATTAAAGTTAAATCTTCTGGATTTTCATATTGTTTTATTTGTTCTTTTAGTTGTTGATTTTCTTGTTCTAATAAGTCTATATAATTAGTAACTTCTATGTATTGAAAAGCATTTGGCAAACTATTTAATTGTGCTAATACATATCTTTTTCTTTCTTCTTTAGTCATACTTACCACTCTTTACTTTTTCTAGTAAATCAATAACTCGTGTTTTAATACATCTATCTATATCATCTTTTCCAGTTAATAAATTTTCTAAATATTTTATTAAGTTTTCTTCATTTTTAACGATTCTTTCAATTCCATTTTTAACATTGCATCCTGTTGATTGACACATTTCAAAATTAATACATCTTTTGCAATTATCTTCTATTAATTCTTTAGTCATTGTTTATGCACCTACTATTTATAAATCTTATTACATCTTTTAAGTTTGCATTTTCATCTAAAGTTTCTTCACAATCGAGCGCACTTGTGATGCTAGTAGTTTTATCAGATGACATCGCATTAGATTTCAGAGAAACTACTGGACGTACTCCGCGCGCAAGGTTGACGTTAGTGTAACTCAAGTAGCCAGGGTTGCTAGAACCGTGCACGTAGAACACGAACGCATAAAAATCATCTTCATCTGTATTTGATGTCATTGTCCAATACCAGTCGCTAACATTATGTAAATCATCATCTAATCCTTCTACTTCTTTTTTTGTTAATAATCTAACCTCTCCATCTATTTCTATATCACTTAAATATTTTTCTTTAAATTTGTTATTTAATATTCTTCTAATAACACTATTTTCCCATGAGTCATCTGTTACATCGTTGTTGTATCTAACTCTATTTTCAATCGATAACCTTTTGCCATCTATAATATTTTGTATTACCTCTTCACTTAACACATCTGTAGTTGTTAAATAGTCTTTTCCGTTTTCTTGTTTATAACATCGCCACTCTATTCCGTTAATATTTTTTGTTTCTTTAATTTCCATTTTCTATCCTTTCTATTTGTCTATCTATTTTATAATTCATTACTTCTTGTATCTCTTCATCTGTTATTCCAAAATATAATTGTATTTGTTTCAACATAAATAAATTGTCTGCTAATTCTTCTTTCACATGATTTCTATAATAATCTAAATTAGCATTCATTTTTTGCCAACTATCATATTTACCAACTCTATAACCTTCTGCGTTTATAACCGCTTCATTAAGTTCAAATTGTTCAGTACTCATATATTTTAATTGATTTAATATTCCATAATGATTTACTACTTTTAATATTTTATCTTTCATTATACATTTACCTTCTTTAGTTTTAATTTACATAGTAAATTCTTTCTTCGTTCTTTTTTCTTACCTTCTTTCAAATCTCTATATTTCTTTTTTAAATTATTGTATTTTTCATTTAGTTCTACTATCTCGCTCATTTGCATATGTTTTACTAAGTATAAGTGTCTTATAGTATCTTCCTTTGTTTTTAACTGCAATGCTCTATTATCTTTCTCAAATTTCTTTAATAATTCTATATTCTCTCTTTTTAAATGCGTATTTTCTTCTTTCAATTTTGGTAAACTTTTTATATCTTTAACAAAGTCAATTATTTTCCATAACATAATTCTTATTTCCTTTCTTATTTACCAAAACCCCTGAGATTTAAACTAACTTCCATTTATAATTTTCATTTTCAAATTTATTACTTTTTATTTTTGAAGATAAATAGCCAATATTTTTACCTATTAATTTACTTCCTTCTGCTAAACTTGATGGATATATAATTGTTCCAGTTATTTTATCTTCTATTTTAACTTTTATTTGATTTTGCAATCCTGTTCTAAAAGCATGTTGTATATTTTCTTTAAGACTTATTAATTCTAAATTATCTAAATTATTATTTAATCTATTTCCATCTTTATGATTAACTGTTAAATTGTGATTTTCTATATTTTCATTTAAAAATGTAAATGCTACTAATCTTGCAACTAACATAGTATTTGGTTTGCCATCTTTCCACAAATCAACTCTATAACCAGTTTTATAAACATTTTATTATTTTTTCCTTTGGGAATTAATATTCTATTTTTCCAATGTCTAATATTATGCTTATTAGTAAAAGTTATTTTGTTATAAGTCCGTACTCTACCACAATTACTTACTTGATAGCCATCAAAGTTAGGAATATCTTTCCATATTTCTTTCATCGTTTTACCTCTTAGAAAGGAAGTTGACTATCATCTAGCGCTACTTCTTGTCCAAAATCTTTGTAAGGGTCTACATCTTCTTGTTACCCACTTTGTTGTTCAATTTCGAAATTGTTTTCTCTTTTCTTTTCCATAAATTCAACATTCTCTACTACTATTGTAGAATAGTATTTATTTGTACCATCAGGTTGTGTTACTTTATTATTTTGTATTCTTCCCTCAATACCTATCTTATCTCCCTTTTTACAGTATTCGTTTATTAACTCTGCAGTTTTATTAAATGCTGTTATATTTATGAAATCGGCAACTCTTTCACCATCTTTATTTTTAAATTCTCTATTTATTGCTATAGTCATGTTCACATATTTATTATTACTATTCTCTATGATTTTTAACTCTGGTTCACGTACTAATCTGCCTAAACCTATAAATCTATTCATTTGTGCTCAACTCTCTTTTCATTATTTTATTTCTATCTCTAATTAATTCATTTAATTTATCTGCAAGTTCCTTATTTGTAGCATTTCTTTTTACTTCTTCAATTTCTTCACAACCAAGTGTGTTTGTGATGCTAGTAGTTTTATCAGATGACATCGCATTAGATTTCAGAGAAACTACTGGACGCACTCCGTACGCATAGTAGACGTAAGTGCCATACAAGTAGCCAGGACCACTAGAACCGTGCACGTAGAACACGCGCGAGTAACCACTAGAATTACCGCTATACGGACTCATTGTCCAATATCCATATTCTCTTTTTGTTTTTAAAATTTCTATGTTTAATAACTCTACTTCTTCTTTAGTTAATAATCTCACATAATCTCTTGTAGTTATTTTTTTACCGTCTAATTCTACATCTATTTCCATTATGTTTAAATCATTTATATTTAAATCTTCAGTAAATTTAGTGTTTAATACTTGCCTTATATAACTATCTCGCCACCAAGGATTTGAATAATCTTTATTAAATCTTACGTCGTAATCACTATCTATATATTCTTTGTTAGTAAAATATTTTTTTATTTGATCATTTGTAAAACTATCTTTTAATAACAATAATTTTTCTTTTTCATTTTCTTTTATTACATACCACTCTAAATCTTTATACTCAACTATTCTCATTTTTCTCATCTCTTTTCTTAATAATAAATTTTTTTATATCTTTTCCTATCATAATTGCTAAGTCTAAATTATTCTTTTCACAGTAATTTTTTAAATAATCTAATATGTTATCTATGTTTTCTCTATCTTTCATATAAAATCACT
Source organism: uncultured Bacillota bacterium (assembly GCA_947644695.1). Taxonomy (GTDB): domain Bacteria; phylum Bacillota_I; class Bacilli_A; order RF39; family UBA660; genus MGBC139354. Next base: position 41,659 of record CANSAJ010000003.1, read on the forward strand.
CATTTCCATTTATTTAACTCTTCTTATTTTGTTTCAATCTTTCTAAATGTCTCTTTTTAGAACATTCAGTACAATATACCTGTAAATCACAAAACGTTTCAAGATCTTCGTCTTTTTCTTCTACTTCAACTAATAACTGTTGTAATGCTTCCTTAAAAGTAGTTGGCAATACTTTAGGATTACTTTTAATATATTCTTCCATTTTGTTAAATGCCTCTATATATTTTAATTTCCACTTTAATGCTTTAGTTCCTGTAAATCCCATTACCAATAAACTAAACCCATCTCTTGTGAGTAAATATTCTTTATTAGATTTTCCACTATCATCTTTATAATTGTTTAAAATAAAGTACTGAACGGAATTTTCCGTTGAGTTCATTTCTTTGATTAGACTTTCAATTTTTTCAAGAACATCACTATGTCTTTTTTTCAAAATTAAGTGCTACCTCTCTACTACTTACAACCATTACCCCATTTTTATCTTCTATATTTATTTTTTCTATCATTTTTCTTTTCCTCTTTCTATTATTTTTTATCTAACTAATGTAGTTATATAGCTAAGTATCGCTACTAAGCCATAAAATGCTATTATGCACCACTTACTATCAAAAAACTTGTCTATCCATTTATTTTTCATATGCTGGAAACTCCTTTACTTTGCTAATTCTAAAATTTGATTTTTGATTTTCCTCTTTTTCAACATACTTTCGTGCTACTTTCATTAGCTTTCCTATTCTTCTCATATCTTTCTTTGGATTAACTACCATTAAGTAGCCTAATGGCTCTACACAGTCTATGAATGGCTTACCATCCCAACATCTTGCAAATACTAAATGTATTGTTGTTTCATTTTCTTTTAAATTATAATTTTTCATAATAAAACCCTTTCTAGCTTTTACTCACTAAAAAAGGTTTATCTTTTTACTAATTTCTAGTATAATTAAAGACGAGCTCCATTAGTGAGTTCAAACCGTAGATAGATAATGTGTATTACGTTCGTCAAAACAAGCACATTTCTATCTTTTTTCTTTTACTTTTTAATTTCTTCTTTTTTTACTAAATATCTTATAAATTCTGCTATATTCATGTTGTAACTTTTTGCTTTATTTGTTAATTCTTGATGTTCTTCTTTATCAAGTCTAATTGTTAGACGAATATCTTTTGGTAATCCTGTTTGATAATGAGGACCCCTTTTATTTTTATCCATCACAACTCCTTTCCATTACGTTCGTCTGTATTAACGATAACACCGACGCACATAATTGTAAAGATAGAAATTAAATTTGTGCATCTATTTGACAACTACACCATCTTGTGTGGTTTTTATTATTAAATTTTCAAAGAACAGTTATTTTATAGACTTTATTGACTTTTTTTATTTTGCATATTCTTTTAATTCTTCTAGTATTTTATTTATATCTATCATATTAAGAAATCCCTCATTTCCATTTGTTTAAGCTCTGATATCAGCTTAAATACACTTACTGATTTACCCGTGTATTCACATATTTTCTTTTCATTTAAAGCTTCTACCCTACCTATTTTCATTAATTCACATAAACGAGGACTTGAGAAGTTTCGCTCATCTGTAGGGGGATATCCCAGCTTTTTCATTTGTACAGATATTTCCTTAGCTGTTAACCCTTCTGGAAATCGAGACAATATGTATTCTATCTGTTTATACCTTTTTTCTTTATCAACACTATCTATAGATTCTCTTCTAGTCTCGTATGTAACTATTTGTCCAGGTAGTACTTTTGTCATAATTACCTTCTTTCATTTTTTATTTTTAAATTTCTTAGTTTAGTATCTTATACTATTTTAACTATTTCACCTATTGTCATTATTAAAAAGAATATTATTATTGATAAAATTGCTATATTTCCTAAAAGCGACATCTTAGTTACTGTTTCATATTTTGTTATTTCTGCCATTATCATTTTATCTACTCCATTCCTCTATCATTTTTTCTATTTCTTTATCTTTTAAAGTCATAATCCCTACATTGTGACAATCCTGTGTTAATTGGTCTATAAGTCTACTCATTTGTTTTGTATCATATGTAGAACTTCCATAATAAGCTAATACTGTTGTACAACCTTCTATTTTGCTTATATCCGCTTCACACACCCAGCCAATGCCTTTATTACTCCACTTTTCTAAAAACTCTTTTAATGCTTTGTTTTGAATACATAATGGTGTATAAGCTCCTACTTCTTTGATATGTTTTCGGTAGATTTCTTCTTTAGGTAATCCTAACTTTTCAGCTAGTTCCTGGAGAGTTTTCCAATAATAAGAATTTGCATTAAGACTTCTTTTCTTTTTATTTTCTATATATGTGAATTTATATTCTTTTGTTTGATCTAATTTAAATAACTCTCTTACAAAGTCTTGTGGTTTACTTATGTAATCCATAATCCACTCTCCATTTCCTCTATGCTTGGAAATTTACCTTTTTCAATGCAATATTCTAAATATCTTAATTTAGGTAAAAATTCATTATTTATAAATTCTTTGTTGTATTCAATCTCATATTTATTTAATCGTTTTAAATCAATTTGATTAAAATAATTTTTATAATCTTTTTCTAATAATCCATAAGCATCTATTTCAGCCTCATGGATACCACTAGCATACATCTGAACTTGGACTTGATTTATATAATCTTTATGCTTATCTAAATTAAAGCCTTTTTCATACTGATATGTTTTTATTTCATGTATTTTTCTACTTGTATTAGCATCTAGATTTACTCTTAATCTACCTATAATTATTTGTTTATCTTTTTCAAGATTTGGTATATTAAGTGCATCTATTATTTTATGTTCGTAATTTGTTCCAGCTAATGTAAATTTGTTGTCAAAATGTCTACTTATTACTCCTAACTTTATCAACCACCACTTTTGAAATGTTTTAGTATTCCAGTTACCTATAACATATTTAACGTCACTAGCTCCAATATAACCACTTCTATCCTTATTTTTTATCAATTTTATCAATCGCTTTCTCTAATTTATTTAAAATATTGTAATAACATAGATAAGCTTTTAGTCCATCACTGTCAATGTTCAATTGTTCTGCAATTTCCTCAAAAGTTAATCCCTGTTGCATTTTAGAAGTTATTTTTTCTTGCACTCTTTCAGCTATTTTCATAATATTGTGTTTAGTTAAGTCCAATTCCCAATCATCTTTTTCATTTTGTTCTTCTTCTTTTAGCCATAAATTAAAGCCTAAGCCCGTTCTTATAGCTACACCTTTAACAAATAATCTAGTTTGACAATTCCATAATCTTTGTTGACTCATTGAATTATCTTTAACTGGATTTGCTCCATTAGTAACTGGTCCTCTTTGAATAAACTCTAAATCGTCTATTACTACTTTTACTGCAGTTTCATATACTCTGTTAGTATTTCCTTTACTATCTTCAAAAACTTGTTCTGTCATAAATAAACTGCTTCCTGTCTTTTTATTTACTACTGGTTCAAAATATACTTTTTCAGCACCATTTTCATAAAGTAAATCTACCAATTTAGCCCAGTTTAAATAATCTGCTCCATCTCTTTTTTCTGTCCATTTACTTACATCTAATTCTCTTAATTCTTTATAACTCTTTAACATATTTTTCCTCCATTTACTCTTGAGAGAAGTTTCTCTCAAGTATTTTATATTTAACCTATAATTTCATAAGGATTTGCTTCTGTACCTTCACCTAATATTTGTATATCAGATTTTAGAGAAATCACTGGACGTACTCCAGACTTATTACTGACGTAATAGTAAGGCAAGTAATCAGGATTGTCAGAATCACCCACGAAGAACACGGTTGCGTAGGAACCATCTTCATCAATATTTGATGTCATAGTCCAATACCACTTTGATATTTCATGAAATTCATCATCTAATCCTTCTACTTCTTCTTTTGTTAATAGTCTTACAAAATAAGTTTTCATTTTGTTTAAGTTTTTTTCTTCACTATAACACTTGTATAAAATGTTATTTATTTTAATATAATCTCCTTTTTTTATAGTTTTCTTTCCTTCTAATTTTTCTAATCTGTTAAATATATCTTTTATTTGAGCTTCTATCTTTCCCATAATTATCTTCCCTTTCTTAAAACTCTAGTTAATATCTCTAATCCTGTTAACCATTCACAATTTTCTTCTAGCATCTGATTCTCCCAATTTTCTACACTATCTTTTGGACCTGTATAATCTTCTGTGTGTAAATTTTCTATGTAGTCATATTCATCTTCATATATTTCATAATCTGTTGTTATTAAATATATCTTCTTTAAATCTAGTTGATAAAGCGATAAAATTTTATTCAGCATTTAAAATCTTCCTCGCTTTCATGATTTCGTCAAAGAAATTATATTGTTTCCACAATCTTTCTCTTTCTTGGTAAAGTTTATTAAATGTCTCAAAGTTTTCGTAATCTGTTAAGATATTATCTATCGATTTATTTACATCTTCTATTTTTTTATAAATCTCACTTTTCTTTTCTACAATATTCATAATTCACACTCCTAACTTTTTGATTATTTTATCTAGTTCCTTTTCATATTCTTTTCTAGATAAATCTTTAATTTTTTTCTTCTCTTCTTCATATTTGGACCATTTATTCATTAGAGATTCACCTCTTTAAATACCTGCTTTGTTTTAAAATATTTCATTTTTGTAATTCCTGTAGAACCATTATCGTTTTTTGCTATATCTACTTTCATAATAGGTTCTAAATTTTCTCTATCAGTTTTATTTTCATAGGATAATAGTATTATCTTTCTACTAGAATTTTCTAACTCTCCACTATCTTTAAGCATATTTAATGTTATTTCCTCAGCTTGATATGCACCTCTATTTAGTTGACTTGCAGCTATAACTGTGCAGTTATACTCTAAACATATTTTTCTAAGTTCTTTTATTACTTCCGTTATTTCTTCATAAATACTTCTTTTATTTTGATACTTTACAAGTCCTATATGATCTATAAAAATTACTGTATGCCTATTAGAATTTTTAAGCTTACTTATATATTTTTTTATTTCTGTTACATTATTAACTGAATTAATTATTGATATTTTTGATGTTTCAATATTGCTAATAGCTTTATTCATTTTTTGCTGTTGATATTCTGTAGGATTATCTATACCATATACTGCAAAATCTCCATTGATTGCTACTAAACGTCTATAAATATTAGATTTACTCATTTCTAAGTTGAAATAAATACATTGATATCTAGTCATTAAATCATTCATCAAGTTTAATAAAAAGCCACTTTTTCCTACCCCAGTAGTAGCTCCTATTACAAGCAGATCATTTTGTAATAATCTCAATTCACTTGATAACTTAGGAAAATTTTTAAATTCTATTCCTACCTTTGATGTTTTTAAGTTTTCTTCTATTTCTTTTCGATTTATTACCTCATTTTTTAAAAGTGCTGTTTGATTATCTAATTCTACTATCTGCTTTATGTAAGTTTCATAGTTAATATTTTTTCCATCTAATTTTTTGTTAAGCTCAATTATTTTATCTTCTTTATAAAACTTTTCTATAGACTTTTCACTTTCTTCAAGTTGTTTGATTGAATTTAAGTTATCAAACCACTCATCTAATAGTTCCATGTAATAATCAAGCATTTTGGCGCTAGTTATTCCTTCTAGTGATATATGTCCATAATCTCTGTAATAATTCGTTATGTAACTAAATAATTCTCTATGCATTTGCGTACTTAACTCAATAGGCTTTATTTGTACTAAGTCGATAAAATTTTCTTTGTTAATCAACAATGCCAAGTACTCTCTTTCTATTTGTTCTCTATTTTCTCTACATACTATTTGCATTAAAATGTTCTCCTAGGTATTTTTTCTTCTTTAGGAGATTTTTTGTCTTTAAGTTTAATTTCTTCTAACGTTCTATATCTTAAAGAAATCCAACTATCTACTATTCCATAAAAATAACTTAAAGTAGTAATTCCATTAGCAACACATAGATCAATTGCATAACATAAAACGTCGTCGTCGTAGCATTTTAAGTATTCTTTTATTTTCTCAAAATTAGTTCCATTTACTGTTACTAAAAAATTATCTTCTATATAACTAAATATATTTTTACTACTACTACTATTTTTTATTTCTTTAGTATTTATTATATTAGTATTTATATATGAGTCATTTACTGACGCGTCGCTAGATGACACGTCATTTACTGACACGTCGCTAGATGACACACCCTTTTCTTTTAAAATATAAATATAGTCCACATTTTTTGTATTATTGTTTTTTATTATATCTAAATATCCAGCTTCTTTTATTCGTCCTATTTTTGCACTAATATTTCTACGATTACATCCTAATTTCAAACCTAAATATCCTTGATTAATTTTCCACCCATTAGGTAAAGAATATAAGTAAATAAGTAGCCTAAAATCTCCATCACTAAGTTTGTTTTCTTGAATAATAGAATTAGGGATATTAGTGAATTTATTTCTTATTTGGCTTTTTAATATCGCCATAATTTTTCTCCTCTTATTTTAAATTCAACCAAAACCTCCATTTAATTACAAAACTATAAATCTTATAATTGTATTAATAACTGTAACCCCCATTGCTGTCATTACTAATAATTCAGCATATTCGTACTCTTTATGTTGTTCTTCACTATCATAAAAGTACCCTATTATTCTTTTTTTCATTCTATTTTGCTCCTTCTAATTCAAACAACTCATTTACAACCCCTGTAAGAGACTTTTCTATGTCTTTAAGCTTATTGCTTATCACATAGTTTAAAGTCGTGTATTCGTTCAATAAATAGCTTATAGACCAATTATCCATATAAATATTCTCTCTATATCTATCTGCCTGAAAATGTTGATCTAATATCATCGTTAAATCTTTTACTACACTTACTTCTAGTTGTAAATTTTCTACTTTTCTTGTTATTTCTTTCATAATAAAAACCTCCTATCAATAGTCAGCTCAAACTATCAAAAAGAGGTTCCCTTTTTTATTATAATTTAGTATAATTAAAGAGGCCTATTTTCGAATAGTCCGAAACTGTATTGGTAATGTGTCGTGTCGGTCAAAACAAAGCACATTATCAATCTTTTTTATTTTATCCAAGATTGTTCAATAAGGTATCTAATAGCCTCAGATTTACTATTAAATCCTTTTTCTTTTACTAGTTTATCTAGTATTTTTAAATGCTTATCATCAAGTCTTACAGTATATTTTTCCATACTTTTTTCGTATAGTCTTCTACCCGACCCTTTATCGCCTTTCGTACTCGCCTCACTTTCTATGTCGGTCAATGTTATTTTATCATTGTCAGTCATAGAAATCAACCTCCTTTCGTTTATTTTACATTTTTAATTCATTCATTGCTTCTGATGCTGCTAATGAACTTGTATCTTCTAAATAAGGGTCAAATTCTACAATTAATTTACCATTTAATGTCCAGTATTGAATTACCGTTCTTACTGGACTTTCTTTTCCATTTCCTTTTATTATTTCAGTTCTAATTACTTTAATTACTTTTGCTTTCAATTAAACCTCCATATTAAAGATTGAAATGTTTGTTTTGACATTACACATTGTTTTCATTAAATTTAAATTTTCAAAGATCATTTGTTTTAACGTGTTTATTCACGATTGTTTTTTTCATCAATTAGTGTTATAATTCTTGCAAAGGAACTGTGTTAGTTTCTTTTTCTTTTGTATCACCTCTTTCTAATATTTTGTCTAACATTTCTTTTAATTCTTTGTACTTACTATTTGTCCCTTCTATATAATCCAATAGAAGTCCAGGGCTAATGTGATAAGTATATTTTTTATTTGATATTTGAATTGCACTTCCTATTGGCAAAGTCTTTTGTTGAAGTCCAGCGTATATAAATGGTTTACTAACGTTTAGTAACTTTGCTGCGACTTCTACTGGGACATTTGTATAATCTTTTAAAAGTTCTTTCATAAATTCTCCTATTCGTGATTTTTAAGTGTTGCTGCACTTATATAACAGTATCGGTTACTGTTTATTGCTTAAAAATGTTTGTTTTTCTAACTATTTATTGATATAATCTACCTACCCAGTAGTGGGTGAAAGGAGTTGATGCTTTATCAAGCGTTTAATAACTTTCTCCCTGGCTAGTTGCTGAAATGCTTCACATCCTATGGGGAACTATTTCTCTTAGAGAAGTAGCAGAGAAAGAAAACTCCTATATTGTGAACAGTTACAGTTTGGTGCTTTCAACACCAGATGCTGAGTGAATCTCATTTATTGATTTAACTACAAACGCGTTATAAATGATGATACAAAATGCGGTAATTGAATTAGTATAAAACTCGCTGCATTCAGTTTTGAAAGGATTGTTTGCAGTTGTTAGAAAGAATTAGATGATGGTTAAAGATTATCTAGTTCTTTTAATTTGTTTAAATCTATTTCAAATACTATACCCATAAGGATTAATTCCTCAGCAGTAAATTTTCTATTACCATTTAATGACTGAGTTATTTTAGTTCTACTTACGCCTGTTTTCTCTTCTATCTCTTTATGAGTTATTTTTCTTTCTTTAAAGTATTGTTTTAAATAGTTAGATAACATATTACCCTCCTTCTTCTTCATTTATATCATCATAGATTTTCACTCAACCTTATTGAGTTTTTGACTTAAAAAAATAAGAAGAAATGTCTTTTATATCTATATCTAGTATATTACAAGCTCTCGTGATTTCACTTTGTCTAAAATCAATTTTATTATTAAGCTTTAAACTAATAGTTCTTTCTGAAAGTCCCATTTTACTTGAAAATACTGAGTTGCTATCTAATTTTTCTTTTATTCTTCCAAGTAATTTTGAATAATCATACTCTTTCATTTTTTCCTCCTTTCAGCTTAAACTCAATCTGCTTGAGTAATTAAAGTATAGCATATCAAAAAATACCTGTCAACAAGAAAACTCAATTATTTTGAATTTTCTTGTTGAACTTTTGTTTACGACCTGTTATAATGTACACAAAGAAAGGGGTGAACTAATGAAAACATCAAATACTTCCCAAAGACTGAAAGAAATTATGAACATAAAAGGTTTAAAACAAATTGATATTTTAAATAAAATTGAACCAATTTGTAAAAAGTATGAAGTAAAAATGGGAAGTAATGATTTGAGTCAATATGTAACTGGAAAAGTGGAACCTTCTCAAAAAAAATTGAGTGTTCTTGCTGAAGCCTTAGAAACTAATGAAGTATGGCTTATGGGTTATGATGTTACAATGGAACCAAATCTCAGCGAAAATAAAGAAAATACATTTGACGAATTAGAATTGTTATTTAATAAAGCAAAACCACACTTATCAGAAGATGACAAAGAGACAATGAAGTTTCTAATGCAAAAGACTATTAATAATTACGAAAAGAGTAAAAATCAGGATAAATAATAATTGAAATTTTAAGTAAAGGAGTATAAAGTACTTTCATTCGGGTATTGACTTTAATACATTTATATTATAGAATGTATATGTATTGAGCTTCGGTATCCCGTGTGGACCGAAGACTTTTTATATTATGAAAGATTTTAAAACAATAGATAATCAAATTGAACTTTTAAAAAATAGAGGATTAACTTTTAAAGATGAAGAAAAATCAAAAGATATTCTTATTAAAAATAATTATTATAACATTATAAATGGGTACAAAGAACCATTTATAACCGATGGAACTAAGGATAATTTTATAACTAATACAACTTTTGAAGAAATATATGCACTATATATTTTTGATAAAAGAATAAAGGATGTTTTCTTAGAATATATTTTAAAAATTGAAAATAATTTAAGATCATTAATTGCTTACTATTTTTCTATGTTTCATGGTAATGATAATTATTTAAAATTAGATAACTTTGATAATTTGGATAATATTTCAAATACACTTACAGAAACTAAAAGTAAAAAAATAAAATCAATTCAAGAATTAATAGGAACTATACATAAAGAAATAGCTAAAACTATGACTTCTAAAGACTATATAAAACATTATATAATTGATTATGGTTTTGTACCACCATGGGTTTTAGTTAATATTCTTACATTTGGACAGTTAAGCAAATTTTTAGAATCAATGAAACAAAATGAAAGAATAAAAGTATCACAACACTTTAATATACTAGAAAATGAATTAGTTCAATATACTAAATTACTGTCATATTTTAGAAACTTGTGTGCTCACGATGATAGAATTTTTAATGTCAAATTACCAAAATACTTATATATTCCTGATAATGAATTGCATATTCAATTAAATATTTCTAAAAAACAAGATATGTATTCTTCTGGTAAAAATGATTTATTTGCTTTGTTAATTACTTTAAAAATCATGCTAAGTGAAGATGAATTTAATACTTTATATAACAAAATTTATGGAAGAATAAAAAGTTTAGAGCATAATTTATCTAGTATAAATATTAATAAAATACTAGAAAGAATGAATTTTCCTAGTAATTGGAGAGATATAAAAAAGTTCTAGGTCCACACGGGATACCTAGACACTATCATTAATATTATGTAAAAATTTAGAAAAATAATACAAGAATAAGTACAGAAGTATCGTACTTTACTATGGTGAGGTGAAGATATGAATATTAAAAACTTATTATTGGAGGTTATTACTGATAAAGAACTATTAAATTATTATAACGCTACTGTTATATATGAAGATACTCCTACATCTGTTAGAGGCTGTGTATTCAATCATGATGGTGTGTATTTTATAATAATTAACAAGAACTTATCATATTATAAAAGAAAAAAGACACTACTCCATGAATTATCTCATATTGAGTTAAGTCAGTTGTGTCAAAAAGAAAAAGATCTTTTTGCTTTTCACATAGACAAATATGAAGATGAAGCTAATAAATATTTAAAAGATTTAGAAAAAGAAATATATAATTTAGAAAAGAGGTAAAACTTTGAGAATAACTATAGGATATGATTTTGATAAAATGGAACCTATTAAAAATATAAAAAATATTACTATTAATGATCAAGAAAACGATATTTTAAAAAATATTATATCGATTTTAAGTAATAATTATAATGAAAAAGATTTTAACGTTATTGCTGAAACTCGCAATTATACAACACTTAAATATAAAAATAATGATATTGCAAGAATAAAATATACAGATAAAGCTAAATGGTTAAGTGTACTCATATTAGATAATAATTTAATAAGAAAATATGAAAATGATCCACTATTTAGTAAACAAAAAAATAAAAAGCAATTTCAATGGAAATCTGATTTTAATGAGAATAATATTAATAGTTATATTGAAATTTTAAACAAAGCATGCGAACAAATTGAAATACAATAAAAAAAACTCCCCTACTATGCAGCAACATAGTAAGGGGCGGAGTATATAATACTCCTTAAGAAAAATATCACTACACGAATAGGAAATTTTTCTATGTTTTAATTTTAGCATAGAATCAATTTCTTTTCAATAAAAGAAAGGAATGTGATTTACAATGAAACGAGCAAATGGTATGGGCAGTGTATATAAACTTTCAGGAAAAAGAAGAAAACCCTACGCTGCCTCAGTTACAATAAATGGAAAGAGAGTTGTACTAGCTACCTTTCCAAAACCTAAACTAGCAATTGAATATTTAAGTAATTACATATGTAATCCATACGATATAGATTATTCAAAATATACAACACTTCAATTATTTGAAGAATGGTTTCCAACTTATAATAAATCCGATAGTTCAAAGAATAATTATAAAAATGCTTTCTATCAACATTCTAAACCAGTACATAATAAAGCATTTATTGAATTGAGAAAAAAAGATATACAATATTTAGTTGATAATAGCAATCTCAAATACACCGGAAGATCATACATAAAAATAGTCTTTTCAGCACTTTTTGAATACGCAAAGGAAAAAGAATTAGGAGTCAAAGAAAATTACGCTAGAGGCGTCAAATTAGGCGATAAGAACATATCTGTTATGCACAAATCTCTTACAGACAAAGATTTTGAAACTGTTTGTAATAATTCCGACAAAGAATTTGTTGACATAATTATGGTTTACTTATATACCGGAGCACGGCCAAGTGAACTTTTAAAAATTACTAAAAAAAATGTTTTTTTAGAAGAAGATTATATGGTTGGCGGAATTAAAACAAAAGCAAGTAAAGACAGAATAATGCCTATTCATCCAAAAATTAAGAAAATAATTGAAAAACATTATCATAAAAATTCAATATACCTTTTTGAAAATATAAAAGGAGAACAAATAACATATAAAACTTTTGTTAAGAAATTTAAAGAAGCATTAAATACTTTAAATTTAGAAGAAGAATATAAACCACATGATACAAGACATACATTCTCTACTAGAGCAAAATTATCTGGAATGGATGATTTATGTAGAAAATTAATTATGGGGCACGCTATTAATGATTTAACCGACAATATTTATACTCATATACCTAAAGAAAAATTAATTGAGGAGGTGAAAAAATTAAAGTAATTTGTTAGCAACGTGTTAGCAACGTCTAAAATTTTACACGATTTTACACGATTTTCGATATAAATGTTCGTGTATATAAATTTGACAGCAAAATAAAACAAGCCCTGTATTTATAAGGCTTGTACAAGTTTTAACTTGGTGGACCGTTAGGGATTCGAACCCTAGACCCATCGATTTTTAGTCAATATCCTTTTTTAATTATCTTAATATCAAAAATTAATATTTATTTTTTATCTCCTTTGCTTTTAAAAATTGCTAGTAATATAAATAGAATTATTAATAATATAAATGGAATAATTACTTTTAGAATGAGATTGATATTTAGCATATTTAATCTTTAATTATATTTTTACTGCAAAGGTAAGTTATTAAGAAGTAGCCACCATATATAAATATTAAAACTGCGGCAGTCATTATAATTGAAATAAGCAATTTTTCATTTCCAAATGTTTCTAATATATAATTACAGAAAATAATACCAAATATAGAGTGAATTATGGCAATTAATAGTGGAAATGTGAAGAATATTCCAATTTGTTTAAATAGTGCTTTTTTTATTAGTTTTTCATCTGCACCTATTTTTCTTAGCATTTTATATCTTTCTTTATTATCACTACTTTCTGTTAATTCTTTTAGTGCTAATATTGCAGCACTTGATATTAAGAAAATTATTCCTAAGTATAGCCCAATAAATGTTGCCATTGCGCCTAGACCTGTGCTTGCTTCATATATAGAGATTTTTGTTATAACATCAAGCGTAGTATATTCTAAATATGGATGGTTGTTTAGTTTTAGTAAAAAGTTTTCGATTTCTTTTTTCTCTTCTTTTGTATCACCATTATAGTCTGCGATTAATATACTTTTGTAAGCTAATAAATTTTCTAATGCTTCATCTGGTAGTACAAATATACCTTCATTAGTATGATTTGATGATATGTGTATGAATCCATCTTTATGAACATTATATTTAGGTTTATATTCTTTACCATTTAATTTAATAGTAGTATTAAGTTTTAAAGCTTCATCTCTTATTAAAGACCATGAGTCAAAATTAGATACCAATACATATTCGTCTTTTTTTAATGTTAATTCTTCGAATCCATATCTTTTCGCTAAGGTATTATAGTCACTTAATTTAATTAATGTTTCTCCTGTTTTGTAAGCTAGATATGGATAGCCTTCTAACGCCTTTAAATAATAGTCTCCTAATGTCTTTTCTACTGTTATTTCTTCTGTTCTATATATATCATATTCAAATATATCTTTTAAGTTTTTATCTATATTATAGTCTAGTTTTTCTAGTGATTCTTTTATTCCTATTTGAGTATCTTCATATTCTTCAATTGAATGTCCAGAATTTAAATAATCTTCTTTGTTGTAAACTCTTTCTTTTTTTATTTCAATGTCTACTGGTACCAATGTTGTAAGGTTTGCGGTAATTGAGTTTTTAAGTGATATAGCACTTGATAATACACATATAGTTACAAATAACATTATTGATATAATACTCATACTTATTACAGTAGTGTTAATTTTGCTGCTTATTTGTTTTATTATAAAACTATTAAGTCCTTTATAGTAAATATTTTTTAATTTAGTGAAAACTCTTATTAATAATCCTGAGATACTAAAAAATAATAGTAGAGTACCAATTATTCCCATTAATATTGGTATAAATATATAGCTAGCTTCTGATAAAAGCTGTATTCCTGCTGTTACTAAATAATATGCTATTCCTAAAATTATGACTGATATAATAAAAATAATAGTGCAGAATAAGGGATTTTTTAGTTTTATAGTCTCATTCTTTTTAAATCCATGTATAAGATCTATTAGTTTGCATTTTGATATATTTATAGTATTAAAAATCATTACAATTATAAATATAATACTAAAATATATTAATGTTTTTATTGCAGCACTTTTTGAAAATATAAATGCAAATTCTGTAAGGTCTGCTTCAAACATATTTGCTACTAGAAGGCTCATGAATTGTGATAAAAATGTTCCAAGAGTAAGTCCTATTAAAAGAGAGATTAATCCTATAAAAAGTGTTTCTAACAGTAGAATTTTAGATATTTTTTGTTTACTCATTCCAAGTGTTAGATAGATTCCAAATTCTTTTTTTCTTCTTTTTATTAAAAATCTACTCGCATATATTATTAAAAATCCTAATATAAAAGATACGAAGACACTTACTCCAGATAGTATGTTATTCATTAATTTTATTATATCTTGTGTATTTGATGATACTTGCATCATTACAGTTTGACTTTCTAAAGCATTGAATATATAGAATATTGATACTCCTAAGATAAGAGTGAAAAAATATATGGCATAATCTTTAATACTCTTTTTTATGTTTTTTAGTGATAATTTATAGAGCATCGTTTAAGTCTCCTCCAAGTAATGTAACCACATCGATAATTTTGTCAAAGAATTCTTTTCTAGATTTTTCTCCTTTGTTTAATTCAGAAAATATACGTCCATCTTTTATAAAAATTACACGAGTAGCATATGAGGCTGTAAATGCATCATGTGTTACCATTAGTATAGTAGCATCTAATTCCTGATTTAAGTAATTAAATCTTTCTAAAAGCATTTTTGCTGATTTAGAGTCTAATGCTCCTGTAGGTTCATCTGCTAATACTAGTTGTGGATTAGTTATAATTGCTCGTGATGCAGCTACCCTTTGTTTTTGTCCTCCACTCATTTGATATGGATATTTTTTTAATATTTCTTTTATGTTTAGATCATTAGCTACTTTTTTAATTCTTGTTTCTATTTCACTTGCATTAATATTTTGTATTGATAGTGCTAGTGCGATGTTTTCATAAGCTGTTAGTGTATCTAATAAATTAAAGTCTTGGAATATAAAACCTAGTTCCTCTCTTCTAAATTTGTTAAGAGCGTTTCCTTTCAATTTAGTTATGTCTTCATTACCTACATAAATATGGCCACTTGTGACTTTATCTATTGTTGATATTACATTTAAAAGCGTTGTTTTACCACTTCCACTTGCTCCCATTATTGCGACGAATTCTTTTTTTGTTACTTCTAGAGATATATCATCTATTGCTTTTGTTAGACTAGATTTATTTCCATAATATTTTTCTACATGATCTAGTTTTAATATTGTTTCCATACAATTTCTCCTTTCGTTACATATTCTAATATATAAATGAATTTATGTCGCATTTTTAATATTATTTTAACTTACAGTTTTGTAATGTTATTTTACAACTTCATAGTATTTATTTTTAGATACAGTTATATAAACTTTTGTATATTGATTTTTTTCACTATCGATTTTAATTGAATGGCCTAATTTATCACATAAATTCTTTACTATGAATAGGCCCATACCTGTGGATGAACCATTTATTCTTCCATTTTCTCCCGTGAAAGATTTTTCAAATACTCTTCTAATGTCACTTTTACTTATACCTATTCCATTATCTTCTATAACAATACTTACAGTTTCTTTATTTTCTATTGTATATATTTTTATAAATGATTCTTTATTGTTGTCTTTATATTTAATGCTATTACTTATAATTTGATTTATAATAAATTCTAACCATTTTGAATCTGTATATATTTCTTGTTGTATATTTTCTACTATTAAATTAATATTACTTTCTAAGATGAAGTCTTTATTTTTTAATGCTACTGCTGTTATAGATTTTTTAAGATTTACTTTATTAATTAAGTAATCTTTATTGGCATTTTCGCTTCTAACATAATAAAGTATTTGTTCTAGATAGTCATCTATTTTCTTTATTTGTCTTTGAGAGTTTTTACTAAATTTATCTTTATGATTGTGTACTAATAAAGTTAAGCTTGATAAAGGTATTTTAACTTCATGTATCCACATTTCTATATAATTTTTGAATGTATATACCTGTTCTTCATAATTTTTAATATTTTCATTCATGGATTTATTTATTTCGTACATAGCATCATATATTAACTTATCTTCATAAGAACTTGGCTTTTTAAGTGTTTCTAAAACTAAATATGCTTTGTCTAAATTACTAATGTTATTTAGTAATGTATTTATAAATTGTTGTTTTTTATAAAAGTTTTTTGTTGTTATAAATATAAATGGAATAAAGTAAATTATTGTTAAACTTATTATTAATTCGATTTTTGATTTAAATGCAAGTAACAATAGTAAGATTAAAAAATATATAAATATAGAAAATGTTATTTCAATTATTTTGTCTTTTAGATATTTTGTAAATTTCATATTAATATATAGCCTTGACCTTTCCTTGTTTGTATATTATCTTCTAAGCCTAAGCTTTTAAGTTTGGTTCTTAATCTGCTAATATTTACAGTTAGAGCCCCATCGTTAATGTATTCATTATTATCCCATAAGTCCGTCATTAATTCGTCTCTAGTTACTATTGTGTTTTTATGATTTAAAAGATAAGTGAATATTATCATTTCATTTTTAGTTAGTATTATTTCTATTTTGCCATTTGTTATTGTTCCCTTTTTTATGTTTATTTTGCAATTTTCATAATTAGTAATACTCATATTATTTTCTATTCTTTTTATTATAGCATTTATTCTTAATAAAAGTATTGTAGGGTTATATGGCTTGTTTATATAATCGTCTGCACCATAGCTCATGGATAGTACTTCATCTGTTTCAGTATTTCTGCTTGTTAACATTATTATTGGAGTGTTTATAACTTTTCTTAATTCTTGAAGTAATACTTCTCCATTTGTATATGGAATATTTATATCAAGTAAGATTAAATCTGGAGATAATTTTATTATTTCTTCTTTTGCATTTTTAAAATCTTTTAAAACAATAGGAGTATAGCCAGCATTTTGTAATAAATTACTTAGTTCTTCGCACATTAATTTATCATCTTCAATTATTAGTATTTTCATGATAATTACCGCCTTTTTGTTTATATTATAACACTTTATATTTATTTTAACCTTACAATGTTGTAAGAAAAAAACATCTATAATGATGCATTTTATTTATTTTGGTCTAACCATTCTATTGTGTCTTTTAGTGTTTCTCTTATGTTTCTTGGATTATAGTCTAAATATTGTTTTGCTTTGTCATGTGAGAAGTTTGAATTTGAGTTTAGAGTATATAATGAATATTTTGTAAATAAGGGAGTTTTACGTTTTAAATTATAATACATTTCATAAAATGGAGTTATTAGTTTTACTAGCCAAAGTGGTATTATAAGTTTTATTTTTTTTATGTTTTTTAATTCACATATAATATCTGCTAGTTCTTTTATTTCATATTTTTTATTTGATAATATAAAGCATTCTCCTGATATATTTCTATTAATACATTTTAATATTCCAGATGTTACGTCTCTTACATCAACAAAATCATATCCACCTTTTACTAAAGTTTTTAGATTACCATTTTTTATTTCTTTTATTAGTTCTGTTAAATGACTATTGCCATAGTCAAATGGGCCGATTATTCCAGATGGATGTACTATGCAAGCATTTAGATTATTATATTTAACCATGTTTAATACATAATTAGCTGCTTCTGCTTTTGTTTTAGCATATAAACCGATTACTTTATTTTTATCAAAGTTAGTTATTTCAGTCATTATTTTGTTATTAGGTTTTTCAGGTATAGCATGAACACTACTGACGTAGATTAATTTTGCATTTTTTTCTAGTACTTTTTTGACTATGTTTTTTGTTCCATTAACATTTACTTCATAAACATCTTGATTATGTTTTGATTTTATATATACTATTGCAGCACAGTGTATAACTACTAATTCTTGGTTTTCATTAATGTTAAATATCTCTGTTAAAGTATCATATTCTCTTACATCTCCATAATATATTTTACAGTTAAAATCTTTTAAAATATCAGTATTTTGGTTTGGTAATATTAAAGCTCTTATTTCAAATTCTTTATTCAATGAAAGTTCTCTTATTATATTATTTCCTAAAAATCCATTAGCGCCTGTTATTATAAATATTTTTTTTATTCTTTTCACCTTCTTAAAGTTTTATTATACTTAATATTATAGCATATATTAATAAATTAAATTCAAAGAAATTGGTGGTAATAGAAAAAGATTAACAATTTATTTTTTAATAATCTTTAGTTTCCTTTTAATTATCATTTTACTGCTTATCTATTTTTTTCAATAAATTCTTTTATATAATCTGCTGTTTGTTCAACTCCAAGTTTATCAACATTTATCATAAGATCATAGTTTTCTAAATTATACCATTCTCTATTAGTATAATATTTATAATGTTTTTCTCTGGATTTATTAATACTTTTTATTTCTTTTAGTGCATTAGCTTTTTCTAGTCCGTAATATTTTACAGCTCGGTTGATTTTTGATTTATCATCACTATATAAAAATATTTTTAATGTATATTTATTATCTTTTAAAATATAATCAGCACATCTACCTACTATTACAAATGATTCTTTTTGTGCTAATTTTTTTATTACATTACTTTCAGCGATGAATAAGCGGTCATCATTTTCACTTTTTCTTTTTGTTTCATCTCTTTCAGTTATATATTTCTGTGATAATCCAGATTCTTTAGCTGATAATGATATTATTTCTTTGTCATAAAAGTTAATTCCTAAGGAATCTGCTAATAGTTTGCCTACATATCTTCCTCCTGATGCATATTCACGTGAAATAGTTATTATTATATGTTTTCCATTATATTTATTTTTACATGTTGGTTCTTCTATTAAGTTTAGGTCTTTATTTTTACCTAAGTTTTTGTATTCTGAACCTACTAGGAAGATAGCTATTATAAAGCATAAAATATCTGAAATACATCCTGCATATAAAACTCCATATATTCCTTTTTTCAAAACAATACATAGAAATAATGATATAGGTATTAATAATATTATTTGTCTTATAAATGATAAAGCTGTTGCTTTTTTTACTTTTCCTAAAGATTGTATAAGTATGCTTCCAGTCATTTCAAATGCATTTAAAGCAGTTAGTAAAAGAAATGAGTGACACATTAATTCTGCAAATTCCATGAATAATTCGTAATTAGGGTCTGTACTAGATATAAATATTCCTGCTAGGTTTTTAGGAAATAAGACGAATATTAAATTAAATATAATTCCTACTGTTAAATTTATTATTAAGACTTTTTTTATAGTTTCTTTAACTCTTATTTCATTTCCTGAGCCATAGTTAAAACCTACAATTGGTTGTGCGCCTATTGATATACCCAGAACAGTAGATATAAATAGACTATTTATTTTAGATATAACTCCATAAACAGATAATGGTATATCTTCTCCAAATTTAGATAAAGCTCCATATTTTGTCATCATATTATTCATAAATACAAATAGTACTAATACTGTTCCTTGTGTTATGAAAGAAGATAATCCTAAAGATAATATTTTAAAGATATTTTTATCTAGTTTAAAAGATTTTTTATTTAATGTAATAGATTTGAATTTTTTTAAATATAATAATGCTATTATAAATGATACTATTTGTCCTATGATAGTTGCTAATGCTCCACCTTTTACTCCTAATTTAAATATAAAAATGAATATAGGGTCTAAAATTATGTTTATAATTGCGCCTATTATTAACATTATCATTGAGTATTTTGGAGAACCGTCAGCGCGTATAATGTTAGAAAGTGAAGAATATATAATCATAAATGGAGCACCTATAATAATAATTCTTCCATAATCTAAGGCATATTTATAAACATTGTCAGTGCATCCAAATAGGTATACTAATTTTGGTAAAAATATGTACGATGTTACACTAAGTAATATTGATATTATGAACGTAATAATTAATGATTGGCCTATACTTTTTGAAGCTTCGTCTTTTTTACCTTCTCCTAATTTTAAAGACATATTTGATGCTGCACCTGTTCCAACTAAACTTGCGAAAGCATTAAATATTATTATTAGTGGAAATATAACATTTGTTGAACCATTTCCTAAAGTTCCTACACCTTTTCCTATGAATATTTGATCAACTATATTATATATTGAATTTATTAACATACTAATTACACATGGTATAGAAAATGATATTAATAATTTATTAATGTTTTCTTTTCCTAAATCTAATTTTTTCATCTTTTCCTCCTTTTTGACTAAAATAGTTTATCACAAAAAAAAATTTAGTGTAAGAAAAAATTTATTTATTCACTAAATTTTTTATTTTCTATTAGCTATTGGTTTTTGTAATTATTGGTTTTCCATCTTTATCTATTATTGGTGTTATAGCAAGTCCGTATCCACTTTTTATTAATAGATAATTAACTCCTGTTTCCATGTCTACTAATATTTGTTTTACACCGTCTTCTTTTAAAGAACTTCCTTCTTTTGAAACTGATATAAATCGGTTATATTTATTACTCATCTTCCTTCTCCTTTTCATTAGTTAATAATTCTAATGCTTTTTTATATAAAGGGTCTAATTCACAGCCACAGTTTCCACATTCAGCATCTGCTTCTTTTATCGCAGATATTAATTCATCTGTATTTTCTTTTCCATCTAACCATGCTTGTGATGGTGTAGCGATTAAATCCCAACCTGAAGATACAAATTTCTCCATGATTTCTTTTAATTCATTCATTTAATTTAAGTTCCTTTCTAAATAAATATATTTATATTATATCACATACTAACTTTCTTATATTTATTTATTACAAAAAATGTAAACTTTTATTAGAATTCATTTTCTAATATATTATTTAGAAATTCAGTAATATCAACCTCTTTATCTTTAAAAATAACTTTGTTAGGACTCTCATTATTTATTAATAAAATTCCTTTAAGTATATCGTATTCTATATAACAGCAATCATTTATTTTTAAAGTTTTATCTTTTAATTTTATTTTAGGTATATCAAAAATCATTGCGAGTTCGCTTCCTATATTTTTTTCTTTTACTCTAAATAAGCGACCACAATATAAGCATAAATGAGTACTATGCGGAGTATAAGCGAATTTTCCATTGTCAGAATGATAACGTTTACAATGGTTACACTTTACTAATTCTAAAGGTAAATCATTTAATTTTGATAGTAATATTCCACCTAAATCTTTATAAGTTAAAATACAATCATCATATTCTAGAGTTCCATTAAATATAGAGTCATTTATTATTATTTTAGGTATAACATTTTCTATTATATTTTCATATATAATTTTTATACTTTTTATATTATTTTCTTTAATATTTAATTTATTATCGTATATTTCTTTATCTTTACAAAGACATTTATTTAGTTTATTTCCTAGTTTGTCATAAGCAAAAGACTTATGAACTGTACAATAATATTTGGTTATTCCTTGTCTTGATTTTCCAATATATTCTATATTACATTTCATTATTTTACCTCCATTTTATAAAACATATTACTTAGAATATAATTAAACTAATACTTTTTAATTAATTTAGATATTAATGCTTTACATGTGTTCATTTGAATGCAAGCATAAAAATTATTGGTTACTTCTTTTCCTTTTCCTATAGTTGTTGCGTTATTTGCATCTTCTTCTGTTTCCCATAATACAAAATCAGTCCAAGTGTCTCCGTCTTTATAGTGTTCCCAGGAAATAAATCCTGCAGCTTTAGAAATAATTTCATCATGTAATTTTTGAGTTAATTCTATAAATTGTTCTTCGTTTATATCTTTCTTAAGTTTATAGGAAAATATCCATGCTGTTTTATTCATTATTAATCCTCCTTTTTATTTATGTAATATTTATCAAATATTTTTGTTATTTTATCTAAATCAAAACCTTGTTTTATCATTTTTTCTTTTCTTTTATTATACATTTGTATAAATATTTTTTCTTTTTCTTCTTTAACAGCATAGTGTACTTTTCTATGACATAGTGGACACACAGCTATAATATTAAATAGACTATCAAGTTTTGTATGTATAAAATCTTTTTGTGCATTTAAAGGAATGATGTGGTGACATTCTAAATATTGGTGTTCTCCTGATGCACATGTAAATGTTTTATGGCTACAATCAATTTCACAATTATAATGAGCTAATTCCATTCTAGTTGCTTTTAATTTAGGGTCTGTTTTTACTCTTCCCTTTTTACTACTTTTGTTAGGTTTATTTTCATAAGTAAAGACTTGTTTTTCTATTTCTTCTATTTCTTTTTTGCTGTATCCTTTTATTAAACCACGACTTATTTCTTCAAATTGTTCTTGTTCCTCTTCAATTACTTCTAATTCTTCTATTTTATTTGATGTTTCATTTCTGTGTACTTTAACAATTTCATTAATTTTTTTATCGTTAATTTTTTTTAAGAAAAAATCAGCTATATGTTCTTCCATTGGATATAAATATCCCATTTTAGCTAATCCAGCTTTTGTGAAAGGATTTTTATCAAGATCTATTTTTGACATATATTTGCTTTTATAATCAATGTAATGAAATGATTCTGATAATTCGTGATATTCTATATCTACTTTAAAGCCTATTTGGTTCCATTTTCCTTCTAAAGAAGCAGGTATAACAGATTCATAACCATTACTTTTTGCTATTCCTATTGCCTTAATAAATCCTTTTTTATTACAAAATATTATGTCGCCTTTTTTTACATTTTCAACATTAGACCAGTGATCACAAGATGATCCTTTTGCATTATATTTAGGTGCGTATATAAAATTACCTTCTAACTCTTCTTTAAAAGACTTACCCTGATTAACAAACCAAAAATTCATAATTTCATCTCCTTAATGTATTTAGCTAAAGGAATATCAGCTGGAGCTAAGTCATAATTTAATAGTTCATTTAAATCTATATATTTATACTCTGAATGATCATGCAAATTAAATTCACCTGAAATATATTTACATTTATATAATTTTAAATCTACTATTTTTGTAGAATATTCACATATACTATTTGTTATAAATTTTTCTGCTTTAATTTTTAATTCAAATTCTTCTTTTATTTCTCTTTCGATGGCATTAGTTTCAGATTCTCCAAGTTCTACTTTACCTCCTGGAAATTCCCATTTACCTAATACTTCTTCATCTCCTGTTTTGCGTTTTGCTAGTAAGACTTTTTCTTCTTTAATTATTAAAGCTGCGACTACAATTACTCTTTTCTTCATGCGTTCCACCTAAATAAATTGTATCAAACTTTTAGTTAAAAGTCTGCGGTTTTAAATTAAAGTTATTATATTTTAATTATTCCTAGAATTAATTAAAAATTTTTAAAATTATCTATATCCCAAATTCTTTTGCGTATTCAACTATACCTTCTATTTCTAACTCATTTAATTTTATAGCCATAAAATTTTCTGGTGATACTTTAAAGGGTGCTTTTATGTTATATGTTATAGATGGAAGATAATTAAACTTTGAATAATATTTTTGATCTCCTAAAACAATGGAGTAATGATAATTTAAATTTCTTGCTATTTCATGACCTCTTTCAATTAAATTTTTTCCTATTCCTTTTCTTTGGTATTCGGGTAATACCGCGAGTGGAGCTAAACAAATTTCTTCATATTTTCCTATCTTTATTTTTGTAAATAAAATATATCCCACTATTTTATTATCTAAAACTGCGACTAATGATAAATCTGGAATAAAATTTTCACTTTTTCTTAATGCTACGACTAAATCTTGTTCGTTTCCATCGCTATGTTCGGCTGTTTCAAAAGCGACTTTTACGACATTATATACTTCGTTAAAATCTTTCTTTGTTTCTTTTCTTATTTCTAGCACTGTATTATCCTCCAACTCTTTAATATTTATTTTCATGTAGTCTCTACTAATAAAAATTTAAAAATAATCTTGCGTATATATTTTAATTTAAATTAGATTATATCAAAGCTTTCTGTTTTTAAGTCACAATAATATCTACCACTAGCAGCAGTAAATTTTAAAACACAATAGTCTGGGTCGGTTACACCTTTTTTATAAAATATTGTATCTCCTTTTTTCCAAATCATATTTTTGGTTTCTTGATCTGTTAATACTTCCATTTTACCTTTTAACATAACACCAATATATTTTATTAATCCTTTGTGATAAAAATAAATACTAGCATTACTATTATTTTTATATTGACTAACTCTCATAGATGAAGTATTAGTAGAAAAATAAAATTCTTTTAGTCCAATTCTTTTTCTTGGTTTTAGCATTGCTTTTACATTAGGATAATTTTCATCATCTATAGAACATATAAAACTGACTTTTTGTTTATCAATAAATTTTTCTATTTTCTTTAAGTCCATAATATCATCTCACTTTAAGATTATATCACATTAATTTATTAATTACTTTTATAATCAATATTAGCTAGTCTTGCTTTTTTGCACAAATTTTTTGTCTCTATTTTATATTGTTTTCCATCTTTTATTGTATATGTTCCACATTGTCTAAACTCAAAATTAACATTTTTTCTCATACACTGCTTTCTAATATCTAATACCCAATCATAGTTAAATACTCTAGCCTTTATATCAGATTCTCCACCTACTACAACTAGTTCAATATCATCAAGATATTTTTCTATATCTATTCTTTCTAATAACGGCTGTGCAGTTATACATTTGTGTTTTACTGGTAAGTCTTTAAATATTGATAATTTAGAGTCTGCATTTTTTGATTTTCAATGGTACAACATACAACTACATTATCATATCCATTATTCCAATCATCTGGAATACATTTTAAAAATCTATCAATTCTTTTTGTTAGAAATATAAAAGTACAGTCTTGTCTTTCTTTTATCATTTTCCAACATTCATTTCTCCATTCATCCGCCTCTTCAATAAAAAAATCAGATGAAAAGCATAAATAGACAATTCCTGATTTCATTTTATAATTGCCTTTTTTTGTTTTCATTATTGGTTTTTCAAAATCTTTTGTTTTTATAATTTCATTTGTATTTATATTTCTTTTTGTGTCACCTTTATGAATATAGCAATGTAAACAACCATCACTACATTTTTTACAACCTCTCCATGGATTCCACATTGCCATAATTTTCACCACTTCTAAAATCTTGATTTTTCATAATTATATGGAATACTTGTTCCAACTACTACATCTTCTATTTTTTCAATGATTAACCAATCGTCCATGTTTCCTTGATGATCAAAATCTAGAGGTGTTATTTCTTCTACATCTTTAAATTCAACTAAACATAAACATTTCTTGTGCCATCTTTCTTTTTGTTTGTTAGTTAGTTGTAATTTACTATTATTGTCTTCGATTGTTTTTGTTATTTCTTCATCACTTAATTTAACATAGTTTTGAACATCTGTTACTACAGCTTTTGCTGTTATTTTTTTACTTCCTTTTTCCATAAAATAAAGTTTTTCATCTTTAAATACTCGACTATGTGGTATTTTTCTTCCCGAGGCACATCTTATAATCATTGTTTTATTACCTTCTAAAATTTTATTTAATACTTTTTCTTTATTGTCACAATATACTAAATGAACCATAATTTCACCTTTCTTACTTATTATTGCATTTAATTAGTTTTTCAAATGAATTAGCATTTAAAATTGTATTTGAAATAAATTCTCCTTTATAGAAATTTGCCCAGTTATTAAATATGCAGGGAACATTTTTTGCTTTTTCTAGTGAATCTATTTTTATAAAATTTATTTTAATGTTATTCTTTTTTGAATATTCAGTTAATTCTTTTACTTCATATTCTACATAAGGGCATTCATTGCTATAATAAATTGTAAATTCTTGATTATCAATTTTCATAAGTTTAGCGTTATCATTAAATTTAGGAGTCTCATCATCATTAAATTTTAATGCTAATAATTCATAATCTCCAATAGTGTCTACTACTTTAAAGCCAAAATGCTGAAAGAATTTCTTTTCTCCAATAAATGGTTTTTTCTTTTTAGAAGTTAGAGTACATATTCCACTCATTCCTTTTTGTTTAGAATCATTAATTGCATATTCTAGCAATTCTTTAGCAATACCATTTCCTTTGAAACTTCCAGCGATCCATAAACAGTAAATATATTCATAATTTTTACCACTTATTGGAACCCAAGCGGTTTCTATTGGCTCGTATTCAATGAATATTTTTCCTCTAGCGTTTAGTTTTCTAAATACATGTCCATCTCGAAGTTTATTTTTAATCCATTCTTTTTTACTATCAACGCCATCTTGATGTTTTGGATCACCAATAGCACAACATATATGCTCTTCATCTATATTTTCTGGTGTTAAATTTATATATTCATTCATTTTTTATTTTACTCCTTCTAATGCTTTTATTCCATTTATAATTATTTCTAGTGATAAATCAAAACTTTCTTTAATTGATATTGGATTCCCAAACGCATTATTGTTTACTAATAAAGAAAAACCTTCTAAGAAACTTCTTAAAGTTCTTACAATGTGATTTATATTATCTTCACTAATATCTAGGGAGCTCATTACTTTGAATATCATATTAAATAGTCTCTTAGTAGCATTATCTTTTTTATCATTTTCATATTTGTTGTACCAAAGCATTGCAGTAAAGATTCCTTTATTATTTGTAGAATAATCATAGAAGGCATAACACATATTTTTTAAAGCATCATATCCTGAAACTCCAACAGCAGAATCAATTATTTTCTCTTCCATTTGTTTCCAACCATAAATCATTAATCTTTGTTTGATTTCATCAAGACTTTTTATATGATTATATAAAGATGGTGATTTGATATTTAATTCTTCGGCTATTAGTTTTAAAGAAAGATTATCTAATCCAACTTTATTAGATAACTTTGCAGAAGTTTCAATTATAAGTTCATCACTAATAATATTTTTTGACATTGTTTTCTCCTAACTAATCTAATTAAGATTATAACTAATTTAATTAGTCAGGTCAATAAGTGAAAATTATATCAATTAAAAAATAGAGTTATAAACTCTATAGTAAATTCATTAATATGTATGTTATAAATGGACTAGCATACATTATTATATATACTAATGTTATCCATGGCTGATACTCAATATAGAACCTTTTAAAGGTTAATGATAATGGATGTTTTATAAGTACCCATCCTACTAAATCAATTACTATGGCAGATGTTCCCCATAATATTGACGTTTCAATTACATTTGCTAAAGTTATTGTATCTAAGCTTTTGAAATACATATAAGCAAATATTGGCAAAATTATTAGATTATATATAGGATGCCATGGTTTTGTTTTGTTATAAGCTTCTCCTAAGCCTTTGCCTTTTCCTCCACTTTCTTTCATAGATTTCATGTGTAAAACTTTAATATTAAATACTGTGTGAAGAAAACCAATCCATGTTATTATTATATATCCTATAAAAAAATATAATAATGAAGAAAATATTTTTCCCATTTTCCATCCTCCAATCATTTTGATAAATTTCTATTTATAAAAATTCATAAATATTTTTGCAGAAATTGTATTTATTCGCTAGATAATTTTATTAACTGATTAAGTTGCCAATTTCTTTCTTCTTTTATTTTTTCAGCATCATCGTTATATAAAATGTTTATAACTTTAATTGCATAATCACTTGTTACCATAGAATGCTCTTTCATGTGTCCACTTGCTACAGCTTGTCCTATTACACGAACTATATTTTTATCTTGCCATAGTTCATTTATATTAAAGCCTTCTTCTATTTCAGGATATTTACTAATATCATAATTTGTTATTTCTATTATATGTCTAGCAATTTTTAAAGACCATTTTTCCAATATTGTTTGTTCTTGATTTTCATACAATTGATCTATTTCTTTTCTAATTTTATTATTATCAATATTTTTTATTTTTCTAACTGTCATTTACCTCTCCTATTATTGCTTGATTTCATTAAGTGAATAAGTCATAAACTGATTACTAAAAATACTTATTTTATGTGAGACTTGATTTTTTATTTAAAAATAAATTTATTAATTAGGTTTGTTAATTCCTTTTTATTTTCTTGAAATTGTTTTTTTCGATGACCATTAGCTCCAGATGGATGTGGAAAGCCTAATAATCATTGTTCTCTTTTTAATAAATTTTCTTTTATCATTTGAATTAATATTTCTTCAACAGCTTTTCCTAATGGAATAATTAGTGCATTTGACAAAACTTTTGCTTCTTCATAAAAATATTTTTTAACATAATTATACAAGACTTCACTTTCCATTATTTTAGGAGATGAGCCAGTATAGTTTTTATCGTTTATAAATACAGGATACGGAATAAGTGAGGTCGTGTGTAATAAATAATCCATATTTGCAAACAACTCTGTGCAAGAATCTAAATGGAGTTGTTTATTTAAGTGTAACTCATCTAACATTTCAATAAGATTTTTCTTCATACTTCCTGCAAACCTAGAATTCTTTTTATATTGTAGCTTTATTTGATTAGATTCCAAACCTGCTAGTAACCCAGTTTGTGCTGTTTTGTACGCGATACTTGTTTATGTCCATCCAGGAGTTATTCCAACTATGAATACTTTAGCTTTATTATTTATTATTTATTATTTCATTATGGGGAGCATAGTATATTTTCATATTGCCTTTATTATAGAGTTCAAATTTTTTAATCAAAATATCTTCCTTATTAAAACTTGTCAATATTCTAATTTGATCGAAATAATTCTCAAACATTTTATCACCTTATTATAAATAACCAATTGTATGTTATTTCATATCAGACATTATATTATACATGGTTAGTTTTTACAATCTCCATCTGTATATTCCATAGAATAATCACCAATAAATATATTTCTATCATTATTAATGGTATTACATATTATCATTGTGATATCTTTGTCTTCTGATTTGTAAATCTTTGTTCCACCATCTTTTAAAGTATCTTTTAACTCTAATTTGTCAGAAATATGTTTAATGCTTTCATCAAATGTTTGAAGTGTAGTTGTTATGTAAGTTTTTAGAGTAATATCTTTGTCTTGTTCTTTAATATAGAACTCTTCAAGATTACCAGCTAAATAAATTGTACGATTATCAAAAGTATAATAATTATTAAATCTAATATCATTATGTATTTGTGGTTTAGTTATGTAAAAATCAAAATTATTTTTATTGCTATTTGAATCACTTTGGTTTTTTCCGATAGTAAATTCAACTGCTATGTTAAACGATTCGTATTTACCTTCTTCATATTCATAGTTTATACTTTTTATAATTCTATAACTTCCAGCTGAAAGTTTACCATATTCATAATCCCAATTAAGTTCAATTTCTTTGATTTCTTTTGAGTTAAGATGAAAAGCAGGTAATGTAAAATATAATTTAACCTTTATTTTATGCCATTCTCCATCTTTTTTAATCTCTATTTCATAAGGATTTCCATATTGAAAGTTTTTATCACTATTATTGGTTAAAACTAGAGTAGCACCTGTATTGGTTAGTGTTCCGTCTTTAATAGACAAAATAACATCATTATTTTGTGAAATTTTAATATTAGACTTATTTCCTATATCAAACTCATTTTTTCTACTTTCGCAACCAACAACTCCTAAAACTAAAATACTACTTATTAAT
This sequence comes from uncultured Bacillota bacterium, assembly GCA_947644695.1. Classification (GTDB taxonomy): domain Bacteria; phylum Bacillota_I; class Bacilli_A; order RF39; family UBA660; genus MGBC139354. The sequence goes on from CANSAJ010000003.1 coordinate 71,711, forward strand.
ATTGAAAATAATATTTTTCTCATTTGCACCACTCCATTTCAAAAACTACTTTTGATATAAAACATTATATCATTAAAAAAGTAATATCAAAACTCTTCAATAAAATTTATCTATTCTAACAGATACATCACAATAATAATATTTAAAATAGTTAGTGCTTTATACTTAATTATTTTTCTATTTACTCTATCTTATTTGATAAATTATTAAGTGGTATTTTTTTAATTATATTTTTAATACCTATAAAAATTGTTGCAGAAACTAGAATGCCTAGTGAATTTAAAATAATATCATTAACATCAAATGCTCTTCCAAAAATAGGTTGCATTATTTCTATAATTAAAACAAACATGATTCCTTTTAAAAGTATATTTTTCCATGTTGGTTCTTTCTGTGATAAAGGATATAAAATACCAAAAGGCAAAAACATTAAAAAGTTCCCTATAGTTTCTTCACCAATGTTATTTATAAAGTTTAATGTAAAATTAAAATCTCCATTAAATAAACCTAATGAATGTCCTGGATCTCTATGATATATTAATCTATACCAAATTACATTCATTAAATCTAATCCAACAACCAAACAGATTAATCCTATTATATAACATATAAAAATATAAAAAAATATTTTTTTGCTAGTATGTGTTGTTTTGTCATTTCTAAATTTTATAAAAGCATAAATTATACTTAGTAATAATGATATAGGTAATGCTTGTAAAAAATAACCTATATAAGTATCAAAAAAGAAATATTGAAAAGTCATATCCTTTGGAAAATACATCCGTTTACCCCTCCTAACAACGATATTATACCATTTATTAAGTATTATTTATACTTTTTTGTTTTAATACTTTTTGATTCATAATAACAAAAAGCGGAGCCTTTTGGCTCCTTCAGGGGGCTATTAAATTTTGGTTTATTTAATTTTAAATACTTTATTTTTCTTTATATTTTGTTTATTTTTTACCAATTTTGATTAAAATAAATTAAAGTATAAATATAAAAGTTTAAAATTTTGCTACCTAGATGCTACCTGAAAATATAAAAAACTTTTTTACTCAAATTGTTTCTTATGTGAATAATTAAAATATTTGGTAAATATAATAGCACTAAAATATATTTATTTTTTAAAAGTGTTTTGAGATAAAAAGGCAAAGGAATTAAAGAAGTTTTTAATTTTTTCTTCTTCCATAAATTCCAACTCATCTAATTTATCAAAAAAATCATAAACCTCTTGATCTTTTGCCAAATTTAAATATTTTTTTAGCAAGTCAATTAAAGCAAAATAATCTTGGTCATTTTTATAAAGAACAAAATTATAAAATAACCTAAATATTTCTGGTGTTTGAAATAATGGTAATAAATATGGTGTAAATTTTTTATAACCATATTCGTAATTAGAAGATAAATCAAATTTTTTAAAATTTCATTTAACTGTTCATCTGATAATTCATTTACTTTTATTTTCCATATATTGTTAAGATAAATCATTGTAAGATAGCAATTAAACGTTTCGTCTATTATTATATTTACTGTTCCATTTCTACTTGTTACGCTTAGTCCACTCATAATATACTTGTCCATCAAATTTTGCAAAGATAGCATTAATTTTATGTTTTAACTCATGAATCAAAGTATCAATTGTATATACTAAATTGTCAAAAACATGAACTACTACACGTTTGCCTTTACATAGTCTTCCGTTATTATCAATTATGTCGCTTTCGGCAACCCCTTTCCACTCACTTATATTTTTATAGCAACTAAAATCGACTTCAGGATAAAGTGATTTTAAATCATCTTCTATAGAAAGCGTTGTAAAATCAATATATACTTCTGATAATGTTTCATCAATCAAATCTGCAATTTTAGGATCTAACATTATCATTGATAAATATACTAAAACAATAAGATTAATTTGAAATTCATTATAATTGAAATTCTTTGTTAAAGTTTTGACTTTTTTTCTAATATCATTGACTAGTTTGTTAAATTCTATATTTGTTATTTCTCGAAAAGATTCATCTAACATTTTTAAGCCTCCTCGTATAATATGTTTGTAAGATTTAGTTCTTACATAACATAAATTTATTA
>CANSAJ010000004.1 GCA_947644695.1 uncultured Bacillota bacterium
AAAAATTTTTAAGCTTTTTTCAAAAAACTATTGACTATTCATAGTTGGTCTCCTTATATAATCATATCATATTACTTAATTTTTAAGAAGAAAATTATGTGAAATTTGTGGATAATCAATTTTTCTTGTGTTAAAATTTAATACAGGTGACGAGGGTTGGCAAATAAAGTATTTAAAAATTTAGATGAGCAAATACAAATACTTAAAGATAAAGGGCTTATTATCAATGATGAAGTTTATGCAAGAGAAATTTTACTTCGTGAAAATTACTTCTTTCTTATGGGTTATAGACATATATTTATAAAGCATGATACAACTAGAATGTTTAAAGAAGGAACAACTTTTGAAGAACTTTATAGTTTATTTGTTTTTGATAGAATGTTTAGGAATATTATTTTTAAAAATATATTAATAGTGGAAAATAATTATAAGTCTATTTTTAGTTATACTTTAAGTAAGAACTATGGATATAAAGAAAAAGATTATTTAGCACTTAAGAATTTTGATAATGATAAGTCTAAACAGAGGCAAATAAATGATTTGTTGAGAAAAGTTAAAAGGCAATTTAGAGTTAATGGTAAACAACATGGTGCGACGAGCCATTATATGGATAATTATGGTTATATTCCTTTTTGGATAGGTATTAAAGTTATAAGTTTTGGGCTTATGAGTGAAATGTTTAGTATACTTAAACATCAAGATAAAGAAGCAATTGCAGAGATTTATAAATTAGAACCAGAAGAGATGGAGATTTATTTACCTATACTTGCTAATTATAGAAATTTGTGTGCTCATGAAGATATTGTTTTTGATCATTTTACTCAAAGAGTTATTCCAGATAATATTTATCATAATTTATTAAATATTGATAAAACTAATGGTGAATATGTATATGGAAAAAATGATATTTTTGCACTTATTATTATTTTAAAAAGGTTACTTAGTGCAGTGGATTTTAAGATGATGATGAATGAGATTAATTATGAATTTGATAGATTATGTGGACGTATTCATACTATTACTATAGATGAGGTAATAGATAAGATGGGATTTCCGCCTAATTATAGAGATATTATGTATATGGAATAGGAGGCTATTATGAGAAAAAGAGTAGCATATATTGTAACTGGAATTTTATGTTTTTTATTAGGTGTATTTTTAGTTAGTGGGATTGTTTATTTTTTTCCTAATGAAATAGTGAAAACTATAACTGAGAAGAATGTGAATATAACAGATACTGGAATAGCTGAATCTGTTTTAAAAATTAAAGATGCAGTTGTAGTTATAGAGGCATATAGAAATAATGAGCTTATTAGTTCTGGTACTGGTTTTGTTTATGATACAGATGAGGAGAATGCTTTTATTATGACTAATCATCATGTAATAGAGAGTGCTGATAGAATTAAGATTACATATAGTGATGATAGTGAGACTTATGCGGGTGTAGTTGGAAGTGATGAATATGCCGATATAGCAGTTTTAAAAGTAGAAAAGTCTTCTACACTTTCAGTAGCTATTTTAGGTAAAAGTGAAGAATTACGTGTAGGTGATACTGTTTTTACTATAGGAAGTCCTATGGGTATTGATTATAGAGGAACAGTTACAAGAGGAATTCTTAGTGGAAAAGATAGATTGGTGTCTGTTTCTATTAGTGGAAATTCTGCTGATTGGATTATGAATGTAATGCAAACAGATGCTGCGATTAATCCTGGTAATAGTGGTGGACCTTTATGTAATATTAATGGAGAAGTAATTGGAATTAATTCTCTTAAAATAGTTAAGGATACAGTTGAAGGTATTGGGTTTGCTATTCCAATTGAAGATGCAGTTAATTATGCAAATGATATAAGAGAAAAAGGATCTATTAGTAGACCTTATATAGGTGTTAGTATGTTAAATGCAACTAGCGTGATGCAACTTAATAATGTTGGTATTAATTTAGATAGAAATTTAACAGAAGGTGTAGTAATTGTAGACGTGGAAAATGATAGTCCAGCAGCAAAAGCTGGAATAGTAAAAGGAGATGTTATTACTAAAGTTGCGGAGCATAAAGTTTCTGATATAGCGGAATTTAGATATCGTCTTTATAGTTATTCACCTGATGAAACTATTGAATTAATAATAATTAGAAATGGAAAAGAAGAAAGTATTAAAATTAAGTTAGGAAAGAATTAAGTATGTTAGTTTAGCATACTTTTTTACATTATATTTTTAAAAGTTGTAATCTTTGTAGAATCTTATGATATAATTAATATTATTAGATTAAAGGAGATACTATGAAAAAATGTGCAGTTGTATATAATCCTGAAAGTGGTAAACCTAAAGATAAAAAAGATATAGGCTCATTACCTTCTATTTTGGAAGTAAATGGCTATGAATGTATAATGTGTCCTACTAAGGGACCTAAGGATGCAGTAAAGATAATTAATCAGTTACCTGATGATACAGATTTAGTTATTTGTTGTGGTGGAGATGGTACATTAAATGAAGGAGTTACTGGGAATTTATCAAGAGATAAAAAAATTTTAATGGCGCATTTACCTGTTGGAACTGTTAATGATGTTGGAAATATGTATGGTTTTACAAAAAATATGATTATTAATATGCAGATGTTATTAAGTGGAACTGTTAAAAATATTGATGTGTGTTTACTTAATGAAAAACCATTTATATATGTTGCTTGTGTAGGAAGTTATGTTGATGTTTCATATAATACTCCTAGAGCTTTAAAGAAAAAATATGGAAGACTTGGATATATTTTTAATGCGCTTACTGAGTTAAAAGATAAAGTTAAATTATTTGATTTGACATATGAAGTTGATGGTAAAACTGTAAGTGGAACTTATTCGTTTGTATTTGTTACTAATACTTGTAGAATAGGTGGATTTAATAATATTTATAGCGATGTTAAGTTAGACGATAATATGTTTGAAGTGGTTCTTTGTACTGCTAAATCTAAAGCTGAGTTACTGTTAATTGGAAGTAAGATTATTACTGGTGAAATAAAAAATATGCATGGACTTGAATATTATAGAACTAATAATTTTAAAGTTAAATTTGATAAAGTCCCACCTAGTTGGGTAGTAGATGGTGAAGAGTTTTCTCATAATTCTAAGGAATTTACATTTACTATAAATAAAGAAATTAATATGTTATTACCTAGAAAAAATGTAGTAAAGTTATTTAGTAATTTGGAAGAATTTAGTGATAAAAATGAGAAGGGTATGTGAATTTTATGCTGTATGTTACACGTGATAGAGATGGCAAAGATAGTATTATTAAAGAGTCTTCTACTGTAAATTTTTTATATGGAACAGTTGTTGGAAGAGCCTTGATAAAATTATTTTCTTGTCCATTTTTTTCTAAGTTAGTTGGTTTATTTTTAGATTCATCTCTTTCTAAATTTATGATAAAAAGATTTGTAAAAAAAAATAATATAGATATGTCTTTATATGAAAAAGATAAGTTTAATTCTTTTAATAATTTTTTTACTAGAAAAATGAAAAAAGAGAATTTAAATATAAATATTGATTCTAATGTATTTATTGCTCCTTGTAACGCTAAACTTACTTGTTATGAAATTGACGAGAAAAGTTTATTTAGAATTAAAAATTCTTATTATAGTGTGAGTGATTTGTTAGACGGAAATCCTATTTATAAAGATTATGTAGGTGGGTACATGTTAGTATTTAGGTTATGTGCTGATGATTATCATAGATATATTTATATGGATGACGGAGTTAAGGAAAAAAATGTGTTTATTCCTGGCGTACTTAATACTGTTAGACCAATTGCTTTTGAACATTTTGATATTTTTAAAAGAAATTCACGTGAGTATACGATTCTTCATACTCAACATTTTGGTGATGTTGTGCAGATTGAAGTAGGAGCTTTACTTGTGGGGAAGATTAGTAATCTGCATCAGGAGCATGAATTTAAAAGAGGAGAAGAAAAAGGAATGTTTGAGTTTGGTGGTTCTACAATAGTTGTTTTAGTTAAGAAAGATGTAGTAGAAATAGACTCGGATATAATAGAAAATTCAATGGAAGAAGCTGAAACATTAGTTACAATAGGCAGTCAAATAGGAAAAAAGAGTCTTAAAAAATAAAATTTAAGGCTCTATTTATTTGTAGATATAAGAATTTTATTATAAGTATAGAAATAACTGTATATATGAGAGAAAATATGGCATCAATTAGTATATGTTGATGTATAAATAATGTAGATAATACTATTAATATAAAGTATATAATTATTGGTAGTTTTATACATAATTTAAGGTTTTTAGTTTTAGTTATGAAATATATTTCTATAAAACAAAATAGGCAATGAATGGATGGTAGACAATTGACTGCTGGTGTATCACATTCATATGTTATGTTAAGTATTAAATCTATTATATTTTTTATTTCTATATCAGGTCTAATGATTATTGTAGGATATATAATAAATGTTATTAGTGATAATATGATTCCAATAATAAATGTTAGTATTAGTTTTTTATATAATTCTTTATCTTTTTTAAAAATTATGAAAGATATTATAAATACAAATGGATACCAACTATTGTAAATTAATGCAAAATATTTTATTAGGGGAAATTTTATAATTGGGTTTATTATGTTATACGAATGTATGAATGTTTTTATTAGAAAGTATCCAATTGATTGTGATAATAGTACTATTATTATTGGTTTTAAGAATTCTTTATATTTTTTTATCATAGTGTTCTCCATGAGTTATAGGTTTCCATTTTAAATCTTTTGTAAAGATGGCAGTTATAGCACAAGGGATATAAGCAAGTAAGAGGAATGGGTGTAAAAATATAGTCTTTATTTTTATGTTCCATGTTAGGTTAAACTTTTCTTCTTCTTTATAAAGAAGCCATACTGTAAATAGTATTAGTATAATATATAAGCCTATCAATATGCATAAAATTCTAATTATTAGAGATATTATATTTATGCCTGTGAATATTTTTATGAATTCGTATATAAGTATTAAAATAATTCCAATTAAAATTAGTATTATGTCCCATACACCAATTAGTCCGCTATATATAGAACCGTAATTTGGATTATTTAGTTTTAAATGTTTTATTAACTTTTTTCTATATTTATTTCTTGCTTCAAAATAACCTTTGATCCATCTTGTACGTTGAGTTTTGTATTCTTTATAACTAGTGGGTTGTTCATCATAATATATTGCATCTGTATTATAGTAAGTAGTTAAGTTATTGGCCATTGCATATAAAGAGAGTTCATAGTCTTCAGTTAATGTATGGAATGGGTAAGTTTTCCATTTTTTTATCCAATTTCCTCTTATATAAAAACCTGTACCAGATATAGTGGAGTTAATATTGTTTTCAGTTTTATTTTGGTTGCCGACAGTGTTAATTATTGTAAATATCAAACTTGAGGAAGCGGCTACTGCATTTTCATTACCATTTTTACTATTTCTGTATCCTATTCCTATATCATATCCAGCGTCATAAGTTTTAGTCATTTCTTTTATATAGTTTTTATCTAATATGTTGTCAGCATCAAATATAAAGTATGCACTGTAATCTTTTCCGTTTTTTAATATTTCATTTATAGCTTCCATAAGTGCATAGCCTTTTCTTTTTAAATCTAGTTTTTTTCTTACAATAACTGAGGATTTATGTTTTTTTGTTATTTTAATTGTTGGATCATTTTCATCTTCTACTATTACGTAAACATCTTTCATAGGTATTTTTACAGTTTGTTTTTGTATGCTTTTTAGTAAGTCTTCTATTACTTTTGATTCATTTCGTGCTGGAATTAATATGCAGAAGTTATGATTTTTTTGTCTATATTTTTTGGGATAATTTCTATTTAGTTTTTGTATTGTTATTTTTGAGAAAAATAGTATGAGTCCTATTATGAGTAATGTTATTCCAAGTTTTAGTATCATTTTTCCACCTTCTCTTCAGGTACTATCATGTTAGGAAATGCTTTTCTTAGTCTTTCATCAGTATATACTTTGTCATAGAATTCACCTAGAATAGTAAATGGTGGATAGTTATTTCTTCTTAATGTTTGTCTTATTAAAGCTGTCCATGATATAAACATGTCAAAGACTAGAAAAACTATAAAAATATTTAGTATTAGTTTGCCTAAATTATATGGTATTTTTTCTATTAAGTTGCTAAGAAAAGGATAAATAAATTGTACAAATATAAGACATATAAATCCCCATATACACATTATTGGAATTGATGTTCTTCCATTTATGTTTAAAAAGTATGTTGAATAGTCCCAAGATATTGTACCTACAACTGTTTCTTGGAAATATCCAATTAAATATTCACTAATTCCACCTAGTAAAGCTCCATATATGAATGTTTGATACCATTTATGTTTTTTATCTGCTAGAATAGCAGTCATTAGAACAGCACCTATACCATATATAGGACTAAATGGACCATAAATAACGCCTCTTCTAACTTCCCAAAATATTGTTCCATTTTTGATGAAATGTTTTACAAGATTTAGTATCATTTCATAGTAATTTCCAAATATACATCCAATTATAAATATTATAAATAATTTATCAAAGCATTTTCCTTTAGCAAATATTTTGTCAGTCTCTTTTTTTGTTATCTCCATATACAACTCCTAAATATTTCTTTCTATTTAATTATATCATATTATTGTTTTTAAATTTTATTACTTTTTTGTAATATTAATTTTTGTTTAAAAATGGTATGTAAATGTAGTATAATATGAGAGTAATTTGGAGGCAATTATGAGTAAGGTTTTTACGTTTAGAGTTAGTATTGAAGGTTTGGAGAATAAGATATGGAGAATTATTGAGATTATTGATTTGAGGACATTGGCTGATCTTGCTTATAGTATTTTAGCTTCTTTTGATTCTCTTGCTTACCATATGTATTCTATTTCATATAAAGAAAGCAAGTATAGTTGTGTTAATTATGGTTTTGAGCCTTTTATTAATGATGTTTGTTCTTTAGCTTCAAGTGTTAGGTTAAATAAACTTAATTTAAGTAAGAATGATGTTATGGTTATGGAATATGATACTGGAAGTCCAACAGATTTTGTAATTGAGTACCTAGGTAATCACGAATTGGAAACTGGTGCTGGAAGACGTTATCCATATATTAAGTCTGGTATGGGAAGTGGAATGATAGATGATATTAGTGGTCATCACCTATTTGAAATTATAGAAGATATTGATAGAAAAGGTATTTCTGATTACTTTTATACTATGGGTTATGAAAGAGAATGTATATATGATTATCGAGTATATGATATAAATTTAGATAATGCTACACTTAAGGAAAAAATAGAAAAGATAAAAGAAGGTTATGAAAGTATTTCTAATTAGTGTTTTTGTTGGTAAAATTTGGTATAATGTTTGTGAGTATTTAAATTTAGAGGTTTAATAGTATGAGAAAAAAGTTAGGAATAATTGATGCTGATTTGTTAGATAATGGAACTAGACATCCTAATTTGGCGTGTATGAAAATATCTGCTTATTATAAAGATAAGGGATATAATGTATCACTATTAGATTCTTATGAGAATTTAGATAGTTATAATTTAGTCTTTATAAGTAAGGTTTTTACTTTTACAAAAGTTCCTATGACTATTTTTAAAAGAGGAATTTGTAAGGATATAAATCATCCAGAAGATAGTTTAAAGAAGAATATTAGAATAGGTGGTACAGGTTTTTATTATGATAAAGCAGAGGATTTGCCTTATGAAATAGAGCATCATATGCCAGATTATAGTTTATATGAAGATTATATTTTGGAAAAGATAAAGAATGGAGAACCTAGGAGTAGGTATGTAGATTATTTAGATTTTTCTATAGGATTTGCTACTAGAGGTTGTTTTAGAAAATGTGATTTTTGTGTTAATAAAAAATATAATAATGTATTTATAGCATCACCGATTAAAGAATTTTTTGATGAATCGAAACCTAAGATTTATTTATGGGATGATAATTTTATGGCTTCTCCTGATTTTAATTCTATTTTAGATGATTTAATTGCTACTGGAAAACCATTTCAGTTTAGACAAGGTCTTGATATTAGACTTATGACTGGCGAGAAAGCTATGAGGCTTGCAAAGGTTAAGTATTATGGAGATTATATTTTTGCATTTGATCATATAGAGGATAAGGATATAATTTCTCGTAAATTAGAGTTATGGAGGAGATATTCTAATAAGTCTACTAAACTTTATGTTTTAACGGGTTATGATAGCCAAGATGAAGTGGATATAAAGAATACATTTGAGAGAATAAAGATACTTATGAAGTATGGATGTTTACCTTATATTATGAGATATGAAGATTATAAAAATTCTAGATTTAAGTCAATGTATATTCAGATTGCTAGGTGGTGTAATCAACCACAGTTTATTAAAAAGCAAAGTTTTAGGCAATATTGTGAGGATAATGAAAGGTATCATAGGATGAAGAAGAAAGATGTCGTTAAAAATTGTGCGTGTTATCAAACTATGTTAGATTTTGAAGAAGAATTTCCTGATATTGCAAAAGAATATTTTGATTTAAGATGGGAAGACTTAAATGAATATTTAAAGAAATGAAGTGATAAGTATGAGTTTTTATGAAGAGTGGGAAAAAGTTTATAGTATTGAGAAGAGTAGTAATTTATATTTTGATGAGTTTTTGAATTTATCTCAAGATTCTTTGAAGTTATTTTTAGAAGGTCCAGATGATAAGCTTGTTCAAATGGTACGTTTTTTGGTTAATATACCAATTAAAGAATTTATTTTAAGAATAAATTCATCTAAAGATTATAGTGCTCGAGATATAGTTCAGTTTAGTAATTTAGATAATGCAATAATGGGGGTTTCTTCGGCTTTAAAGTTAAAGAAAGTATCTTTGTCTTTTTTGGAGATTGGTAGAATTTTATTTTTTAATAAGAGTGATGTTGCATGTAAAAAATATGGAGAGAATCATTCTAAACTTGCAAGAGAACTTTCTATGGTTACTTTTGAAAGAAAGAGAGATGTAAAAATTTCTAATACACCATTTGGAGTTTTTAGTTTATCACTTGATAATGATGATAAGATTCAGGTAGTGAGAAGATTATTACTTCGTAATCCTTTTATTCAGACTTTTATTTATAATGCAAGAAACGGAAAAGTTAAGTATAGTGATATGACTAAGTGTTTGGCTTATAAAACATCTTTAAGAAGAAAATCTAATGTAAAAAAAATTATTAATATTATATTAGAAGGTGAAGAATGCTTGGATAACATTATATGGGAGTAGTAAATGAGTTTAAGAGAATTAGATATAAAAAATTGTTATGAAACTACTGGAGATAAAATGCAGTTATTAGAAAAATTTTATATTCCAGTTTTACAAGAAACAGTTATATATTATAGGATAGCTGGATTTTTTAGTAGCAGTAGTTTATTAGTGGCATCTCAAGGTATAGAGGGATTAATTAAAAATGGTGGTAAGATGTGTTTGTTAATTTCTCCAGAGTTGTCAGAGCAAGACTATTTAATTATAAAGAATTCTCAAGAAAAGAAGTTAGATGAATCATTAAGTATTTTTTCTCAAATGGATATAAATGATTTTCCTAAAAGTGATAATTTGCAGGCTTTGGCGTGGTTACTAGCAGCAGGAAGGCTTGAGATAAAAATAGTTGTTCCTAAGAATTCTGCTGATAGTTTATTTCATCAAAAGATAGGCATTTGTTATGATAAAGAAGGTAATATGATTTCTTTTAGTGGTTCTATAAACGAATCTGCTCGTGCATGGCTTTACAATATAGAGGAATTTAAAGCCTTTAAATCTTGGGCTCCTGGGCAATCAGAATATTTTTATAATGATTTAAAAAAATTTAATTCTTATTGGAATAATGAGAGAACTGATGTAGCAGATGTTTATGATTTACCTGAATCATTTAAGAAAAAAATAATCGATGTTAAACCTAGAGATATAAATGAGCTTTCTATTATGAAAAAGTATAGAGAGAAAGCTTTACAAAAAGATACTTTACTTTCTTTATTTGCTCATCAAAGACGAGCTATTGAGATTTGGAAATCTAATAATTATAGACTTTTAATGGAAATGGCTACTGGAACTGGTAAGACTAGAACTGCTATTGGTTGTTTTTTGCATTTAAAAGAATCTCTTAATAAATTCTTAGTTATTGTTGCAACTCCATATGATACATTATCTAGGCAATGGGAAAAAGATGTGAATGATTTAAATATTAAATTTGATAGAAGTGTTATTGTGGATAGTACTAATTCTAAGTCATATGTTGATTTAGAGAAGATACTTTTGGATTTGAATATAGACTTAATAGATAATGCTATTATTTATACTACACATAGAACTGCATCTGGAGATAAATTTATTAATATAGTAAAATCACACAATAGAAATTTAAAAATTTTATTTATTTGTGATGAAGTACATGGAATAGGTGCCGATAAGCAAAGGGAAGCTTTGTTAGATATTTATCAATATCGTATAGGATTAAGTGCAACTCCCGAAAGGCTTTATGATGAAGAAGGGACTAATTTAATACGAAGTTATTTTGGAGATAAGTCATTTGAGTTTACAATTAAAGATGCTTTAAATACTATTAATCCTATAACTGGAAAACCTTTTTTAAATCCATTTTATTATTATCCATGTTTTGTGGATTTGACAGAAGAGGAGCTAGGAAAGTATAAAGATTATTCTAGAAGGATAGTAATTGAGCAGTCAAAAGAGAATCCAGATAGAGATATGATTGAAAGCTATTTAATGGAACGTGCTAAAATAGTTAAAAATGCTTGTAATAAATTATCTGTTGTAAAAACAATAATTGATAGTATGAATATTAAAGAGAAGATTAAAGATACTATAATTTTTTCTACTAATAAACAACTTGAAGAGGTTATGTTATTTCTAAGTGAAATGAATATTACTAGGAGTAAAGTGACTGAAAATGAATCAACTACTAAACGTATGGGTATAAATGATTATACTGAAAGAGAAGAGATAATAGATCAGTTTAGAAAAGGCAACATACAAGTTTTAATTGGAATTAAGTGTTTAGATGAAGGAATAGATATAAAAAATGCTAGAGTGGCAATTTTAATGGCTAGTAGTACTAATCCAAGAGAGTATGTGCAAAGAGTAGGTAGAGTTATTAGAACTGATAAAGATAAAGATTTTTCTGTTATATATGATTTAATAGTTAGAACTTATTCTGAAGATAATGTCAAGAATAGAATTTTAGAAAAAGAAGCAAAAAGAGCTATGTTGATAGCTAGTAATGCAGTTAATTATGAACAGGTTAAAGAAGCTTTTGAGAGGAATGGAGTGATTTTAGATGGCAATTAGTGAAAAGATTGTAAGTAGGATAAATGAATTAAATGAAGATGAAAAATTGAAGGAATTGATGTTTACAATTTTGGAGATGGAGAATTATGGACATTATAGATATATTGATAGATATGATACTTTAATTCAAGAATATATTAGTAAAGAGAAGGTAGGAGAGGATAGTAATGGTCAAGATAAATAAAATTCAGTTTATTAATTATCGTCAGTATAAAAATTATTCTTTGGATTTTAATAGTAATGGAAGTAATAATTTACATATTATTAAAGCAAAGAATGGAACTGGAAAGACTACTTTTTTGAATGGTATTTTGTGGTGTCTGTATGGGGAAGAAAAATATATTTCTAATAAAAATAAATCTTTACCAGTTTATAATCAATCTATTCTTTCGTCTTTTAAGCCATCTAGCAATGTTGAGGTTAGTGTTATTTTAGAAATTAGTGATAAAGATAGTAATATTGTTTTTACTAGGACACAATTATTTAATATTGTAGAAGATCCTTTAAATGGTAATAGAAATGCAATTTCTTTAGGTTCGTCAGAATTGAAAGTTTTTGTAACTGAGAAGTCATCAAGCACTAATTCTAAAGTTTATGAGGATGTATTGGAAACTGGTAAGTTTGTGAAGAAGTATTTTGATAAGGACATATTTGATTATTATTTCTTTGATGGAGAAAATTTAAAAGATTATTTTGATGAATCGAGTTCAGAAAGAATAAAGTCTTCTGTTTTTAGTATTTCTCAGGTAACTTTATTAGGTAATACTATTGCTCATTTGAATAATTTAATAGATGGTAAGACTAGACAGATATCTAAAATTGGTGATGAAGATGTAAATGTTTATGATAAAGAAAGAAATTTAGAAAGAGAAATTAGAGAAAAAGAACAAGAAAATGTTAGACTTGCTGGAGAGATTAAGAAGTTACAAGAGGATTTTGAAGAAAAAGATTCTTTACTTAGAAATTATGCTCCCGTTAAACTTAGACAAGAAAGACGAGAGGTTCTTGATAAAGAACTTTTGGATTTGGAGAGTCAATTTAATGAATTTAAGAAAGATCAATATTCATTTATAAAGAGATATTTAGTTTTGTTTAAGTTATATCCTAGAATTAAATCTACATTAAATATGATTAATAAAAAACAGTCAGAAGGGCTTTTGCCTCCTGTTATTGATAGGAATTTGATTTTGGATTTGGTTGATAAAAAGGTTGATACATGTCCTGTATGTGATAATCATATAGATGAAAAAGCACTTGTTCATTTAAGTGAACTTTTAGGGCAGCTTAATATTTCAACAGTTGCATCTCATAAATTGATTGAGATTAAAAGTAGTTTAGAGTCAGCGGTTGATGAATGTAAAGAATATAAAGATAAGAAGGCCAAACTCATTAGTAGAGAGAAGGAATTAAATTTTAAAATAGAAAAAGTAAGGGAAGAATTAAGTGATATTCATTCATATTTATCTACTTATTCTAATATGGATTCAAATAGTATTAATGTTTCGCAAATAGAGTTAGATAGGAATCGAGTTAGAGATGAGTTGGATGTTCGTAAAAAGGTGATTGTATTAAATGAGAATAATATTGAAATTTGTAAGGAAAAATTAGTTGGTATAAGAAAAGATATTGAAAATATAGAAGCTAGAGATAAGAATAGAACTTTTTTAGGTGAACAGCTTACACTTTTGAGGAAGCTTTATGCTAATTTTTCTGGTATTCAAAATGATATTATGTTGGGTATTAGAGATGAAATTATGCGAAAAACTTGGCAAAGATTTGATTCTATGATTTGGAAAAAGAAGACTTTTAAATATTTAGATATTAATGATTCATATGAAATATCTGTTTATAATATGGAAGGTAATGAGATGACAGCTTCTATGAGCGCTACTGAGCATATGGCTTTAGCTTATGCATTTACGTTTGCAATTCATGATGTTTCTGGTATAAATTCCCCTCTTGTTGTTGATTCGCCTTTAGGACGTGTTTCTGATGAAAATAGAGAACTTATGGCTAAGGTACTTCTTAATGTGTCTCGTGAGAAGCAAATTATTATGTTGTTTACACCTGATGAGTATTCTAAAAATGTTGCTAATATTTTTAATGATGCATCTAGTTTAAGAGTTATTGCTTTGGATGGTAATGAAAAGGAAGTTCAGGAGGTTAGTTGTTAATATGAAGGATAGAATTTTTATAAATGGTAAATATAGAGATTTTGTAGATGAACTAAAAAATAAGAAAATTTTAGATATTGATAATACTACTGAAAATAAAGATATATTTATTTTGTTAGCGGCTCTTGGTATTGATTCTCCGAAAGAGATTGATGGAGCAAAGCATGGTTTTATTAGGAAAGAATATCTTCATACTTATGAAATTGCTTTGATAACTGCTATGACTTTGGGAAATATAAGTGAAAATGAAGATGTGGATAAGTATTTTGTTGGAAATACATTTTATGATAATGCAGAAAAGTTTGTGGAGGCAGGATTTGGTGTGTTAAAGCAAAAGATAGAAGATGATAGTGCTGATGAAGAGTTGTTTAGAAAAAAATTAATGGAAGAGCTTGAAATACTTTATGATGCTAATGTTAAGGCAGATTTAAATGTGGAAGTTTAAAAAATGAATTAAAAGGAGACTATGATTTTGGGATTCTCGGGCTCTTTTTTTGTGTATTTACTAGTATAGGGTTTGTTTTTCTGCTATAATTTATTATGAGAAATAATTGGTAGGAGGGATTATGTCAAGGATAGTAAAAAATAAAGAATTGGTAAATACAAGATTAGCAACAAATTATGGGGGGTGGATGTATTGTGAAAAGTGTGGCGAAAATATAGGATATTTATGTTATTCAACTTATGATAAGATCGAATTAGATTATAAATGTAATTGTGGAAATCATGGTAGTGTTTTATTGGATTTTGAAGATAGTAAGGTAGGAAAAAGTAGTACTTCAGAGTTAGTTATGGTGAAAACAAGATTTTGTTGTCCAAAAGATAATGAGCCTTTAATTACAATACTGGATAAAAAAGTGACTAATTATGATTTGAAGATTACTTGTAAATCTTGTGAAAGTATTTATCAGAAGTCAAAATAGAGATTTAACAGTGTGATAATTGATGTTGGGCACCAAAATTGGAAGTTTTCAAAATAATGGGTATAGTATGAATTTGTGAAAGGTTAGAGAGATACTTTGAGAGGAGTGTCTTTTTAAGTGAGAAATTATTTTGTAAGTATGTAAGTTTTTTAGCATTATTTAGGCAAACCCAACCGGAAACGTTGATAAATGAGCGGTTAATTAGCACGGGTATATAGTTATAAGGATAATGATGTTTTAAATAATAAGTTAAATATTACTAATGATTTTTATGAGTCAGAAAAGAACTCGTTTCTTTAAGAATTTATGAGTTAAATGAAAATCTATTAAAGGGAAATATTAATGAAAGCAATATTTATTTTAAGATGTTTAAAGTATTATTAAGTGTAATAAGCTTTGTGAAATGTATTTTAAATTCTAATAAAATAAAGTAGAATAGATTTATAGGTTAGGAAGATGGAAAATGAAATGTGAAAAATGCGGGAATATAATTGAAGATAAGTATATTTGGTGTCCAGTTTGTGGTACTAAAAAACCAAAGGGTGTAATAGTTAATAATACTGCTAGTTCTACTCAAGTTGATAATAAATCGCAGGAAAATGAAAATATAAGTATATCATGTGGGAAATGTGGTAAAAAAATTAAATTAGGCTGTAATTTTTGTAATAATTGTGGGAATAAATTAATAGGTGAAAATATTAGTAGTTATAATGAATCTTTAGTTGTGTATTGTGAGTGTGGACAAAAACTTGAATCAGGATGGAAGTTTTGTTCAAATTGTCAAAGACCAATCACTGTTGAAATAAGAAATGAAAAAAAGAGTGTTAATGAGAAACAAAATGACGCAAATATATATCTTTTAATATATGCAATTTCTGTTGGTGTTTATATGTTTGGTGGTCTTATTCCTTTTGTTTCATATAGTTCTTCATTATGCGGATTAGTGGCTTTAGTAACTATTATAACAGGGAAAATAAAATGTCCTAATAGTGTTATAATTAAAGTATTATTTTGGATTACGATAGTTTATATTATTTGTTTATTTATTTTGATGTTGTGGATGATTGTAGTATGTAATGATATGCTTGATTCGCTTCAATCTTGTCCAGGGTAGAGGTTATTATGTTTAATACTAAGATATCACTCTATACTATAATGATTTTACTTTCGTTAATTTCTAATATAATAGTAGTTATTCTAAGTTATAAAAAATTTAATATTTCTAGAGATGAAATAATTGGAGCATTGGTATATGAAAATGTTGGAATAATTGTAGGTGCTAAGATGCTTACTTTCTTACAAAGTTATAGTTCTTATGTTAAATTTGATTTTTTTAGTTTAGGTTTATCATCATATGGTGGAGTAATTGGCGCTATTGTATGTTTAATAATATTTGCACTACAATTTAGAAAAAGTTTTAAAGATATTTTATTTATTTTTATGCCTTCTATTCCTCTTATGTATGCTTTAGGTAAAGTTGGTTGTTTTTTGGTTGGTTGTTGCTATGGAATAGAATATAATGGCTTAGGTCATATTGTTTATAGATATTCATTAGCTGCACCTAACGGAGTTAATTTATTTCCAATACAAATATTAGAAACATTTTTGTTTATGTTAATATTTATTTATATGATTTACAATATAATAAAAAATGAGTTTAGTTTTAAAACGTTAGGGATAAGTTTCGTTTTATGTGGTATAGTAAAATTTTTTTTAGATTTTTTAAGAGCAAGTCATATTGGAATTTTTTTATCTTTAAATCAAATTATAAGTATAGTATTTATAGTTGCTGGAATAATTATAATTAAAAAACAGAAGAATAAGTGGAAGGTATATAGTAAAATGTAAAGATTGTAAAAGCTCTGTGTAAAAGACAATGAAGTATTGTCCATATTGTAGTATAGCTTTGAGCTTGGATGTTTTAAAATTTTAAAAAAGCAAAGAACTTTGATGATTAGTGGTGTGATTATTATTTTCGTTTTAATTGCAATTTTTAAGTGGAAAGATTGTATTATTTTTTGTCTAGTATTAAAAGAAAAAACTTGCTGAAAGAAAGTGAATAAAAAAGTATTTAGTTAAAGACAAATTTAAGGAAAATAAAAAAACTTGATGGAGAGGGCATGCTTTAATTGATGATAGATCTTATGTTAAAAAAGTCTTTTATTAAATCATTACCAAACATTTTTTCTTGTGTTTTATTTAATTAAATGTTAGAATAATCGCAAGGAAGTGCCAAAATATGGAAATTTATGAAAAACTTGTTAATCAAATTTCTGAAGTTAAATACTTGTGTACTGAAAATTCTCGTAGATATCGTCCCATAATGAGATGTTTTTTTAATCACTATGAAAGACTTGAGTATTCTTTATATAAAGAAGATGTTTTTGAAGAATTATGTACAAATGAATTTTTTTATGATTATACTATTAATGAATGTGAAAGAGACCTAGATACTTTAGTGGAATGGATGAGTCTGACTAAAACCCATGATACTAAAAATGCCACTTCTATAGAAGAATTTAAAAATAAGAAGTTTAGATATCAAATGACTGAGTACGCTATAGAGATCGAAAGACTTGCTATTTCTCTTGAAGATATGGAAATTAAAACGGCTTCTTTAGAGCCTAAACTTTTTGATCGATTAAGAATGAATATTTCTAAGATGGAAGAAGTAGGTAAATTGTCATTAGAAGAAGTGAATGAAGTTTGGAATAATATAAATGATGACTTTACTAAGCTAAATCAAAATTATCAAGATTTTTTGAAAAAGTTTAATGAAGAAAAAAGCGAAGAACTTATGCAAAGTGTACTGTTTTTACAATTTAAAAGAGATATTGTTAAGTATTTAAGAGAATTTGTTAAAGGATATCAAAAAAATATTTGTTATATTAAAGATAGCATCAAAAAAATTAGTAATGCTGATATTAATTTATTTTTAAAAAGTATAGTTGAATATTTAAAAAAGACACCTACAGTTCTTAATAATTTTAATTTTGAGTATTTTGAAGAAGTTAATAGAAATAAGATTTATAATATTTTTAAATGGTTTACAGGTACAGAAGTTGAAATGAGTGAAGGGGATAAGTTAATTGCTGCTACGGATAGTATTATTGTAAAAATAACTAAGTATGCTAATTCTCTTATTGAACTTCATGGTAATTTAACTAATAGAAAAGAAGAGTATAAGCATCTTTGTAAATTATTTGATAAATTAGATAATGTTAATGAGTGTCATAAATATTCATCTGTAATTTTGGGTATTCATTCTGTTAGACATTATGTTGGAAATAGTAATATTAATACTGATACTATACCTTGTACTTATGATATACCTTCAACTTCAATTATGCTTTCTTCTAGAACTAAATTTAAAAAAGAGAAAGTTTTTATGGAGGCTTTAAAAGATAAAAGTGCAGAAAAAAAGAGATTATTAGAAGAGTATAGAAAAGAAGTAGAGGAAAATAAGAGAATTCTTAAAAACTTAGTTAAGGATAAAAAGATAGAATTAAAAGGGAAAGTAAATTTATCTAAAGTAGAGAGAAGATATATACAAAAGTTACTTGCTTCTTCTTTGAAAAAGGAAACAGAGTTTGGACTTACTTACAAAGTAATTAAGCATGATGGAAAGTGCGAAATAAATTCTCCTGATGGTGTTTTTGTAATGAATGAAGTTGAAGTTTTGTTTGAGGGGGATATTTAATGGAAGTTAGAAGTAAAGAATTAAAATATCTTTTAAGTAATTATTGGTGTGTTAAAGAATTTAACACTAAGGAGTATTTTGATATAAAAAATAATTTAGATTATTATAGAGAATTTATAAGAGATAAACTTGGTAGTAAGTTAATAGTTAATGATAGGTTTATTAAACTTGAAAAGATTCCATCAGTTCCTAAAACTTATATGGGAATTCCAAATTTTAATGAAAAGTTAGAGTATGTTTTACTTTTTATAATTTTACTTTTTTTGGAGGATAAACCTAAATCTACACAATTTATTTTATCTAGTCTTATTGATTATATTAGTAATACATCTATAAAGTTAGAGATTGATAATGTTCCTAACTGGAATGTTTTACATCATAGAAAGTGTTTAGTTAACGTTATTAAACATTTATGTTCTGTTGGTGTTATTAAGGCTATAGAAGAAGAAAATTTTGCTGAAGATAGTGCTGCTGAGGCTCTTTATGAAACAACTGGATTGTCAAATTATTATGTTAGAGAGTTTAAGGGTAATATTTTAGATTATGAGACACTGGAAGAATATGTTAATGATGAATTTAATAATCAAAGTATTTTAGTAGGAGATGTTAGGAGATATAAAGTTTTTAGACATTTATTTTATTCTCTTTGTGCATTTAAATGCGATTTAACTATGGCAGAAGAGGATTATTTTAAGAAGTTTAGAGGTAGTATTAGTAATGAAATAGGAAAGTATTCATTAAGTGAGTTAGAAATAACAAAAAATATGGTGACATTAGTTAATAGTAATGAAAGTAGAGAAAAACAAGATTTTCCTAATAATAAAGCGATTAGTGATATAGTTTTACTTTTTAATAATAATGTACTTTCTAAAATAGAATCTGGTGAAATAAAATTAAATAATGAAGAATGTGCATTTGTTTCAAGAGAAACTGTTGCTAGAATTTTAAAAGAAGTAAGAGAAGACAATGTTATGTATTTTAGTAAAAATTATAAAGACATGACATTAGATAATTTTATTAGAGAAGTTACTAATTATTTAGTAGAGTATGATTTTGTTAGGAAAAGTGAGTTTGGATATAGTATTATGCCAAGTGTTTCTAGATTAATTGGCTATATTCCTAAAGATAGTGAAGTTCAACTTAATTTATTTGGAGGTGAAGAATGATGAAAAGATTTAGAATTACTAAAATAGGACTTTTAAATTTTTGGCTTTATGATGAAGAAGAGTATGATTTTTATGGTGGAAAATTAATTTTAAGAGGTATAAATGGTAGTGGGAAATCAGTTACTATGCAATCTTTTATTCCTCTTATTTTAGATGGAAATAAAAGTCCTGATAGACTAGATCCTTTTGGTTCTAAAGAAAGAAAAATAGAAGATTATATTTTGGGAGACGCTGATGGAGTTCAAAAAGAGGAGTCAATCGCATATTTATATATGGAAACATATTATGAAGAAGAGAATAAATATATAACTATTGGACTTGGATTTAGAGGGAGAAAAGGAAAGCCAGTGGAATCATGGGGATTTGCTCTTAAAGATGGTAAAAGAGTTTTAAAAGATTTTTATTTATATAAAGATCCTGTTAATAAGATTCCACTTTCTAAAAATGAACTTAAGAGTAGACTTGGAGATTTTAATGAGTTTACGGATACTATGAAAGATTATAAAGCTATGGTTAACAGGCTATTATTTGGATTTCCAAATTTAGATGTTTATGATGAATTTATTAAGCTTTTATTACAGTTAAGAAGTAACAAACTTTCAAAAGATTATAAACCTACTAATTTAATAGATGTTTTGAATAAAGTTTTACAGCCTTTATCTGAAGAAGATTTAAGACCATTGTCTTTAGCTATAGAGCAAATGAATGGTGCTAAGGAAAGAATAGAAACTTTAGAAAGTAATTTAAAAAAATTAAATGATTTTTTGAGAGTTTATAGAAATTATAATGAGGCTGTAATTCTTGAAAAAGCAAGAAACTATAAGAAAGAAAATGATGAATATAATTTAGAAAAGAAACAACTTTTAGATACAGAAAATGAAATAAATAGTTTGAAAGAAGAATTAGAAAATAAAAATGTTAGACATGGTGAAGTTTTAGAAGAACTTGATATAAATTTTGAAAATAAGAAACAATTAGATAATACAGATTTAAATAAAAAGGTTGAATCTCTTTCAAGAATTAATGAAAGTATTAATGTATTAAATGATAAAGTTAGTGTTTTAGATAAAAATTTAGAAAATGATGAAGAAACTAAACTTGAACTTGATATTAAAATTAGTGAAGTATCTAATGAGATTTATGGCTTAAAAAAAGATATTACAGATTTGTGTGCTTCATTAAAAGATACTAAAGATGATAGTTATTTTGGTGAAATAGCGTTTTTTGTGGATGAACTTATGCTTAATATGGATAAAGAATTTTCTTTTGATAGTATTTTTATGTCACTTAGAAGTTATTTAGAGAAAATTAATTTGTTGATAACTTATTTTGAAGAACAATCAAAGTTATTTAGTGAGAGTGAAAGTACAAGAATTGAAAGAGAAAAGCTTGAAAGGGATTATAAATTCTTAGAGAGTGATATTAAAGGACTTGAGAGTAAACGCAAAGATTCGATTAAAACATGGGAAGAAGATTTTATAAATTTAATAAATAATAATAAATTTTTAAAATTAAGTGATTTAAATAAGAAACAGATTTTTGGTTATATTGAAGATTATAGTTTAAGTAATTTTGAAAAAATTGTTAGATTATATAAGTCATGTTCAAATGATTTAATAAATAATATTATTCGTAATAATTTAATTTTAGATAGTAAGAAAGATAAAAAAAGAGAAGAACTTTCTTTATTAGAAATTCAGTATGATGAAGTTAATAATGCTGATACTTTAGATCTTCCTACAAATTTAGATACAAACAGAATTCTTGAAGAAAATGGTATTAATAATATACCTTTGTATAAGTGTATTGAATTTAAAAGTGATGTTAGCGATAATTTTAGAGATAAGATAGAGGCGGCATTATTTAGTTCTAATATTTTGAATGCTAGAGTTATAAATGAAAGTGACTTATCGAGAGTGAGAAATCTAGATGTTGAAGTTTTATTTCTAACTAAGGCTTCTAAGAAAAAGAATAATTTACTTAAGTATTTTGATGTAAATGCAGATGATGTAAACATTAATAAAAAATATATCTGTGAAATTCTAGAAAGCATAAGCGTTAGTGAAGAAGATGAAGTTTCAATTTTAGTAGATGGTATTTCAAAGATAGGCGCACTTAGAGTAAAAGCTGATAAGAAATATAAGCAAATGTATATTGGTTATAAGAAAAGGCTAGAGCTTAAAAATAAGAAATTAAGTGAACTAAAAGAAAGCATGAATTTTATTAAAAACGAAATATCTAAAATTGATGATTTAATTTTGGATGGGAACGCACAAATTTCTGTTATTGAAGAAGAAGAGAGCAATTTACCTAACAATGATAATATTAATGAAATAATTGCTAAAATAAATGAATTAAATATTAAGCTTAGTTATAATGATGAAAGACAAAAGGAGTTAGAAAAAGTTCTTTCTTTATTTGATTTAAAACTAGGTGAGTTAAGGGATAAAATAATGGAAAATAGCAAAGGATTAAGTATTCCGCTTAATTTGGAACAGTATAAGATAGTTTCTAAAGTTGTTGTCTCTATTAAAGAAAGTTTGCAAGAATTAAAGAATTTACATTCAAATTATGTTAATAAGTTAATAACTATTGAAGGTTTTAAAGAGCGCTTAGATTATATTATAAATAATATAGCATTTGTAAAAGCTGAAAGAAATGAAAAAGAGAGAGAATTAAATGTTAATATTGCTTCAAGAGATAAGATAAATGAACTTTTAAATAGTAAAGAGTATGTAGACGAGAAAGAAAAAATTATAGAATTAGATAGTTTGATTAAAGACCTGTCAAATGAAAAAGAAGACTTGGTTAGAAGTATTTCTAAATTAGAAGAAAGATTAAAAAATAAAAATGAATTATTTGCTACACTTAAAGAAAGTGTTAACTTTAAAGAAAATCGTTCTAATGTATTTAGAGAAGTGTTCTTGAGAGAATATAACTTAGGTTACCTTTATAAGAATGTGGATGACGATATTGATCTAAAAGTTAATAGTGTTATTAGTGATTATGGAAGTAAAAAGAATATTTCTGTGGTTGAGACTTCAAATAATTTTTGGGCTATGTATAATAAGTATAGTTTGGATTTAGCTGATTATTCGTTTAAAAGTATTACATTATTTAATGATTACGATGGAGATAATGAAATATTTAAAAAGATATATGATAGTAATGTAAGAATAGATATAACGGCTATGTATCAAGGTGTGTCAGTATCAGCGATAGAATTAGCTGATAAGATATATGATGATATTGAAGAAGGAAAATTGCTTATAGATAAAGAAGATAGACATTTATTTGAAGATATTTTACTAAATACTGTTGGTAATAAGATTAGAGATAGGATACATGCATCAAATGAGTGGGTTAGTAAAATAAATGAAATTATGAGAAAAATGCAAGAAAATAGTGCGCTTAGTTTTAAGCTTGTGTGGAAAAGTGTTAGTGCAGAGAGCGAAGGAGAATTAGACACTCGAGAAATAGTTAGAATGTTAAAGATGGAACCCGGTCTTTTAAGTGATGTTGACAGTGTGAAGATAACTAATCATTTTAGAAGTAAACTTAGAAAAGCAGAGGAACTTTATAAGGATAGTTATGTTTCGTTTTATAAGATTGTTGAAGATATTTTAGATTATAGAAATTGGTTTTCTTTTATACTTATGTATCAGAGAAAAGGAGATAATTTAAAAGAACTTACTGATAAAACTTTTTCTAAGTTTAGTGGTGGAGAAAGAGCTAAAAGTATGTATATACCTCTTTTTGCCAGTGTTTTTGCTAAATATAATATGGCAAGAAGTGATGCTCTTAGAATAATCGCCTTAGATGAGGCTTTCGCGGGAGTAGATGAAGATAATATTAGAGAAATGTTTGGTATTCTTAAATTTTTAGATATTGATTATATTATTAATTCTCAAGTTCTATGGGGTGATTACGATACTATTCCCGATATTTCAATATGCGAACTTATTAGACCTGCTAATAGTCAAGTTGTAACTGTAGAAAGATATAGATGGAATGGTAAATATAAAGAGATTATTAATAATAGAAAAGAGTATAATGAGGAGTTAGAAAATGCATGATTATACTAAGTTCTTTAAGAGTAATTCGGGCTATAATAGATTTGTAAAAGGTATTTATGATAAATATAGGTCTTTAGGCAAGTTTGCTGGTGTTGTAAAGTTAAAAAATTTATCTTCTGATGAGGCTAATGTACTTTCAAGACTTTTTGGGGTTTCAATGAATTCTTCTGAAAATGTTAATTTGTCTATAAAGAAATTTTTGAAAATTATGAGCGAGTCTAAGTATAATGATTTTGATATTGCTACTTTTATAAGTGAATATTTTGACATTTCTTTGGAAAGTAAGAGTGCTGAAAAAGCAAAAAAAAGAGAAACTGAAATGGAATTTTATGAGCAATTTTGTGTTGGTAATTCTCTAGGTAATGCTTGGATGAGAGAAGTGGTTTCTCAACGAGACGTTTCTTTTAAAATTATTCATGAAAGGTATAATAAGGATAAGGTTAGTTTAGAAAGAGAGATTGTTAATATAATTAGTTGTATTAATAATTTACCTCAAGAGTCTACACTTTTATCTATTTATTCAGCTTCTATAACTGGAGATCCACATTATCTTGATTTAGATGGAACCCATTCTTCTCTTTTCTTTTATGCTTTATGCTATTTGGATGAAATTAAATATCCTGTAAGTAGAGAAGATAAAATTTTGTTATTAAGTAAGTTTAATATTTTGATAGATAATTTATCTAATTCAGTTATTACTTATAAATTGATAAGTGATAGTAATGCTATTAATGAATTTTCAAAAAATGGTGAGGCCTTAGTTTTGACTATGCAAAATATTATGAATAGAAAGGTCTTTAGTGGAATTAATAATTGTGTGTTTGTTTTTGAAAATCCTTCTATATTATCTTATATAATTGCAAATAAACTTAATATATCAGTTGTCATTGTTGGTGGTTTTCCTAATACATGTGTTTATTTATTGCTAGATAAACTTGTGAAAAATGGATGTGCACTTTATTATAATGGTGATTTTGATCCAGAAGGGCTTTTGATAGCCCAGATGTTAAAGGATAGATATGAGGATAAGATTAATTTATTATGTTATGATAAAGAGAGTTATGTTAAATCTAAATCAAAAAAACTTATAAGTGAGTCTAGATTAAAGAAGTTAGATAAAGTATTCAATCGCGATTTAATAGTTATGAAAAAATTACTTTATGAAAACTGTATTTCAGGTTATCAAGAGAATTTAATGGAGATATTGAAGATGGAGGTTGAAAAGATTTTAAAATCTAACTTTTCTATTACTATTTCAGAAGATAGATAAACTATATATTATGTAGATGATGGTATTATGAATGAAATGCGAACTTAATTAGGGTTGAATATTGTTGAAGTTATAAAAAGTGTAAGAGATACTTTATTTGAAGTGTCTTTTTTGGTTGTTTATTTATTTGATTTTTAAGTAAGATTGCTCATGATATTTGATAAATTTTAGAGTTTGTACTTAATAAATTATATTTGAAAAATAATTAACACTTATTGTGAATTTTCATATATTATTATAGGTGATGATACTATGAATGAAATGCGAGCATTAACAGGGGTTGTAATTGATGCAGGGCATGGAGGTGCTGATCCTGGCGCTAGTGGCAACGGAATTATAGAAAAGGATTTGACTTTATTAATTAGTAAGTATATGTATGATAGGCTTAGAGAAATGGGAGTGCCTGTTAAGATGACAAGAAGTGGTGATGAAACTTTAGATAGTACAGTTAGATCAAAAAGGATTACAGATGCGTATGGTACTGGAAAAGATGTACTTGTAATATCGAATCACATAAATGCAGGAGGTGCTACATTCGCATGATGTGATTAAATTAAAATGTTTAATATATGTATTTATATTAACTAAGAATAATTCAATTAAAATTAATTAAGAGAACTTTGTTGTTCTCATTTTTGTGTTTAAGATTTTTTATCAGTTACTATAAGGTTTAAAAAATAGATTATATGTCCATATTCTAGAATAATTAATTTTTTTAATTTGTATCATGAATCAAACACGATATTTTAAAGTGCAAAATAACAGTTTAAAGTGCAAATTTTGCACTTTAAGAGTATGAAAAAGTTGCAATGTATGTTATAATGTATATAGTTAGGAGGACTTAGTTATGACCAAAAAAGAAGAATGGAATATTGAATTATCACAATATATAAAACAAGGTGAACCAAGTAAAATTGAAAAAGCAAAAAATTGGGAAACTGCTATTGGGTTACAGAAGGTAGATGGTCTTAATCCCTCTAAATATTTAATTGGAACTGCTAAAGAACATATTGAAGGAAATATAGATATTAAAGAAGTAGAAAGCAGAATAAATAATTATTATAAGGTTCTTAATGAAAGAAAAATAGAAGAACAAGAAAGTACTGAAGAAGCAGATAAAGTATCAGTAAGAATAACTGAGATTTTAAGTGAAAATTCATTTAATTTTAATCCTACAGAACTTATTAGTATTCATGCAAGATTATTTAAAGGTGTATATAAACATGCTGGTCAATTAAGAGATTATGATATGACAAAGAATGAATGGGTGTTAAATGATGACACAGTAACTTACGCTCCATATGGAACGCTTATGGCAGCTTTACAATATGATTTTGAACAAGAAAAAAATTTTTCATATAAAGATTTATCATTTGATGAATCAATAAAACATTTATGTAAATTTACTTCAAATATTTGGCAAGTTCATCCGTTTTGTGAAGGTAATACGAGAACAACAGCTGTATTTGTTATTAAATATTTAAGAACATTTGGATTTAAAATTAATAATGATGTCTTTGCAGAAAATTCTTGGTATTTTAGAAATGCTTTGGTAAGAGCTAATTATAAAAACTTTGAAAAAAATGTATTCGAAGATATATCATTTTTAGAAAAATTTTTTTATAATCTTTTATCTAATGCAAATTATGAATTAAAAAATAGATATGTTCATATTGATTATGAACAGGAAAATAATCAAGAAAAGACGATACATAACGAATATACATTGGAAGAACAAGCTATTATTAATATTATCAAAAACAATCCAACAATTAAACAAGAGGAGATTGCTAAAGAAATTAATAAATCAGTAAGGACTGTAAAAAATAGAATGATAGATATGCAGGAAAAAGGAATAATAGAAAGAAAAAATGGGAAAAGAAATGGTGAATGGATTATTTTATAATAAAAATAATTTAGTTAGGAAGTGAAATGATGGGAAATTTTTATAGGAAATCAATGTTGAAAAAGTGTAATTTACATATTCATACAATAAAATCGGTATATGATAATGGCAAATATGGTGATGAAGAAAAGTATAATGGTTTATTAAAAAAACTAATAGGTGGTGAATAGTATGGAGTTTAGTGAAAATACAAGAGTTAAAATACCAGCTTTAGTACATGCTACAAGGCTTGGCTATAAATACTTATCTTTAAAAGAAGTAAAAGAACAATTAGATTCTAGAATGAATATTTTTAAAATTATATTTAAAGATAGCATAAATAAAATTAATAATACTGATTTAAAAGAAAGTGATATTGATAGAATACTTGATGAAATAGATATTGAATTAAATAATAAAGATTTAGGTAGAAAATTTTATAAAACATTATTAGATGGATTGGATGGAATTAAATTAATTGATTTCGATAATGCTGAGAGAAATACTTTAAATGTTCTGACTGAATTACCATATGAAAATGGAGAAGATAATTTTAGACCAGATGTAATTATGCTTATTAATGGTATGCCACTAGGGTTTATTGAAGTAAAAAAGCCAAATAATAGAGACGGTATATTAGCTGAGAGAAATAGAATTAATGATAGGTTTCATAACGAAAAATTTAGAAAATTTATGAATATTACTCAATTATTAGTGTTTTCTAATAATCAAGATTATAATAATGATTCTATTGTACCAATAGAAGGAGCTTTTTATGGTACTCCAAGTGATAAAAGTGTTTTCTTTAACTGTTTTAGAGAAGAAGAGCCATCTATTTTTGATAAGATTGGTGATATATCAGATTCCGAAGAAAACTTTATATTGAAAGATAACAATTATGTTTCAATAAAAGGAACTAATGAATATAGTACTAATTTAAGTAGAATGACACCCACAAACAAATTGATAACATCATTATTTCACAAGAATAGAATATTTAAATTGTTAAGATATGGAATAACTTATGTAGAAAAAGCTAATAAGAATGGTGTTGTTGAAATACAAAAACATATTATGAGATATCAACAATTATTTGCAACTTTTGCTATTGAAAATAAAATATCAGAAGGAGTTAAAAAAGGCATTATTTGGCATACTCAAGGTTCTGGTAAAACTGCATTAGCATATTTTAATGTTAAATATTTAACTGATTATTATGCAAAACAATCTAAAGTCGCTAAATTCTATTTTATAGTTGATAGACTTGACTTATTAAAACAAGCTTCTGAAGAATTTGAAGCTAGAGGTTTAAATGTTGTTAAAGTTAATTCTAGAGAAGACTTTAAGAAAAATATTGCAATGACTGGCGAGGTATCTAAAACAGGCAAATTAACTATCAATGTTGTTAATATTCAAAAGTTTTCTGAAGATTCAACTGTAAAAGATTCTGATTATAATATTGATGTACAAAGAATTTACTTTTTAGATGAAGCTCATAGGGACTATAATCCTAGAGGAAATTTCTTAGCTAATTTAATGGCATCTGATAGAAATTCAATTAAAATAGCATTAACAGGCACACCTTTAGTAAATCAAGAAATAGATGGTATTAAATATTCTTCAAAGGATATTTTTGGAGATTATATTCACAAATATTATTATAATAAATCTATTATGGATGGATATACTTTAAAATTAATTAGAGAAGGTGTACAAGCTGAATACAAAGTTAAAATAGCTGAAGCACTAGATCAAGTTAGAAAAATATTAAAAGATGCAAAAGAAAGTGATATAGTATCTCATCCAGTTTACACAGAAGCATTAGCTGAATACATAACAAATGATTTTGGGGCTTCTAGAGTTAGATTTGGTGATGATACTATAGGTGCTATGATTGTCTGTGATTCACAAGCACAAGCTAGAAATCTATTTAAATCATTAGATAAATATGATTTTTCAAAAATTCTTATTCTTTATAATGAAGATAATAAACAAGTTAGAGAAGAAGAAATAAAAGCTTATAAAGAAGGAAAAATAGATATTTTAGTGGTTGATAATATGTTATTAACTGGATTTGATGCACCTAGACTTAAAAAATTATATTTAGGAAGAGTAATTAGAGCTCATAACTTATTACAAGCATTAACGAGAGTTAATAGACCATATAAAAATTTTAGACATGGATATGTTGTTGATTTTGCAGATATTAGAGATGAATTTGATAAAACAAATCAGATATATTTTAATGAATTACAAGAAGAATTAGGAGAAGACTTTGAACATTATTCAAGTATCTTTGTATCAAGTGAAGATGCTGAAAAAAGAATTTGCGAAATAAAAGATAAATTATTTTTATTTGATTTTTCAAATAAGGAAATATTAAGTTCTCAAATTAGTTCTTTAGGGAAAAAAGATTTAATTGATTTAAGAAGGTTAGTTAGGGATTATAAAGATTTATATAATATAATTAAATCTTTAAATTATACTGATTTGATTGAAAAAGTCGATATATCTAGTGTTGATAATATGTCTAGAGAAATTAATAGAAGATTAGATATTCTTAATTTATCAGAAGATGTTAATAGTAATGATGGATCTAATCTCCTAAATACTGTGTTCGAAAATTTGGATATTAAATTTAGGAAAATTAATGAGGGTGAACTCGTTATATCTGATAAATATTTAGATAAAATAGAGGAAGTACGAAAAAAGTTTATTGATAATATTGATAAAGATGATAAATACTATACTTCATTAGCGAATGAATTTAATAATTTATTTAAAATGAAAAACATAGAAGAATTAACCATTGATGATATTAATGATAATATGGAAAAATTAACTGAAATTGAAAAGAGTAT
Organism: uncultured Bacillota bacterium; assembly: GCA_947644695.1. Classification (GTDB taxonomy): domain Bacteria; phylum Bacillota_I; class Bacilli_A; order RF39; family UBA660; genus MGBC139354. The sequence goes on from CANSAJ010000004.1 coordinate 29,423, forward strand.
TGATCAATTGAATTTAAAGAATAGTATGCTTCTTAATAAATTACTTGGTGATGAAAAGTATGTAAAAATTTATAAAAGGGTTAAAGATAGAATATCAGATTTTAGCGATTTAAAATTGGTAGAAATCCTTTTAAAAATTAAAAATCAAGTTGATGATTTGATTTTAAGAAGAAATGATGTTTTGGATAATGTTGAATTCTTTAAAAGCGAAGTTGGTAGATGTGTTTATATGACATCTAATGAAGAAACAAAGATTATTGATGAAATAGATTTCTTTGTAGACTTAATAGTAACAATGTATGAATTTGAAAGGAGGGTAAGTAATAATGGATAAGGAAAGACAATTAATAGTTAAAACATCAAGAATGATAGATGATCTAAAAGCAGTATGTGGTGAATATGGATTATCTAATACGGGAAATGAATACAAAATTATTGCTGATTCTTTCCTTTATAAATATTTAAATGATAAATTCTTATATGAATTTAAAAGAATAGATAAAAATCTATCTAAGGGTTCTACAACAAAAGAAGTAGAAGAAGAAATAATGAAACTTAGTCCTGTAGAAATGTCTAAATATAGATATGGATTAGGTGCAAATGTAGCATATATTAGAAAGGAATTTTTGGTTAGTTATTTATTTAATAACAAAAATTCAACTACTCCTAAGTTTTATGAATTGTTTGATAATGCTTTAGATGGAATTTCAAACGATAATATTGATATATTCTCAGTAAGAACTGGTAGTAAAGAAAAAATAAAATTATTTAGTCCTATTTCTCAATATATTATTGAATCAAATAAGAAGAATGATTTTGCTAAAGCTATAATTGATAAATTAGTAGAATTTTCTTTTGATGAAGTATTTGAAGAAAAATATGATTTCTTTGCAACTATATTTGAATATTTAATTAAAGATTATAATAAAGATTTTGGTAAGTATGCAGAATACTATACACCTAATTCAATTGCTAGAATTATTGCTAAAATATTAGTACCTGATACTGACAAAGTAAGAAATGTATCTATATATGATCCAGCAGCTGGATCTGGTACATTATTATTAGCTTTAGCACATGAAATAGGTGAAGAAGACTGCACATTATATACTCAAGATATTTCTCAAAAATCAAATGAATTTTTAAGATTAAACTTGATATTAAATAATTTAGTACATTCATTGGATAATGTTGTACATGGTAATACATTATTAAATCCTGCGCATTTAAATAAAGAAGGGAATAAATTAGCACAATTTGATTACATAGTAAGTAATCCGCCTTTTAAAACTGATTTTAGTGATTATAGAGATAAGTTAGAGGATGATAAATATTCAGATAGATTTTTTGCTGGTGTTCCAACAATACCAAAAAAAGAAAAAGATAAAATGTCGATATATCTTCTTTTTATACAGCATATAATTTATTCTTTAAAAGACAATGGGAAAGCTGCTATAGTTGTTCCAACTGGTTTTTTGACAACTCAAAATAAAATAGAATTCAAAATAAGAAAATATTTAATAGAGAATAATTACATTGAAGGAATCATTTCAATGCCATCTAATATTTTTGCCAACACAGGAACGAATGTTTCGATTATATTTATTAGTAGAATTAAAATTAATCATAATGTATTTATGCTAGATGTTACATCTTTTGGAAAAAAAGAAAAAGATGGAAAAAATCAAAGAACAATATTATCAAAAAACGAACTAAATACAATTGTGGATTTATATACAAAACAAGAAGTCAATAAAAAAATTAGTGTCTTAACAGATACTGATACAATAAAAAATAATAAATTTTCATATGCACCTAATCAATATTTTGTTGTGGACATAGTCAAAGATAATATTTCAAAAGAAAGATTTAAACTGGATATGTCGAATTTTAGAAGAGAATTAAAGGATAGCTTATCTAAATCAGAAAAATTATATAAAGAGTTGCTTGAGGAATTGGAGAAAATAAAATATGAATAAAATATCTGTTGGCAAAGATTTATATGTTAAAGGAAGAATTGGATGGAGAGGTCTTAATAAAGATGAATATTTAGATCAAGGTGATTATAAAATAATAAATGGAACTGCATTAATGGATGGATTTATTGATTGGAATAAATGTGGCTATATTACAAAGAAAAGATATGACGAATCTCCTGAAATAATGTTAGAAGAAAATGATATTTTAATAACAAAAGATGGTACAATTGGGAAAATAGGATATGTTAAAAAAATTGCATGTAAATGTAGCGTGGCATCCGGAATATTTGTTGTAAGAAATACCAAAAAAGATATTTTGGATACTGATTATTTATATCACTTATTAAATAGCCATATCTTTAAAGATTTTGTTTTTAGAAATAAAGCAGAAGGCAGTACTATTAATCACTTATATCAAAGGGAGTTAGATAAGTTTGTTATTGAGTTGCCAAGTATAGATATACAAAGAAAAGTATCGTCAATACTAAATAAAATAGATGACCTTATAAACAATAATATATATACAAATAGAATAATTGTTAATAGTATTAAAGAAAAGTATGATTATATTTTTTATAACCTTGATAATAAATATAACGATTTGGTATTTTCTAAGGAATTAAATAGAAATATTATAAAATCATGGAAAGTAGTAAAATTAGATGCAGTATTAAAAAAAATTCCAAAGAATAAGCAGTATAAAGTAAGTGAATATTTAGATCATGGTGAATACCCCATAATGGATCAAAGTTCAGACTATATATGTGGCTTTTGTAATGAAAAAGAAAATTTATTGGATTTAGGAGATTGTGTTATATTTGGAGATCATACTAGAAAATTAAAATATGTGAATTTTCCATTTGCTCGAGGTGCTGATGGAACAAAGATATTGTGTTCTAGTGAAAAAAATCTTAGTAATTATCTTATGTACCTTCAATTATTAGATTATAATATATCTAATCAGGGTTACTCAAGATATTATAAGTATTTAAAGGAAAAATATGTATTTATACCAGATGATTATACTTCAAATATATTTAATAAAGGAATTAGACAGCATATGAATGTTTTAAGGAATAACATTGAATTGAATATAGCATTAGGTAGATTAAAAATGTATATTTTACCGTTATTGATGAATGGTCAGTTAAAAATAGAAGATTAATTTCGAAGTTATAAGATAAAAGTAGCCGCAAAAATGATATGGTTTCTTTTATTGACAAGTTCAATGATCTTCTTTTTGTTTATTTGTGGTATAATTCTATTAAGGGATTTGCATATCACGAGCGATACGCAGTGTGCTTAACAATGGTTACATTGTTAAATATAATATTTTAGGACCTGTGACATATTATATATTAACTTTTAAATAATTATTCAATAACTATAAATGTTAGAAATCCCTTCTTAAGTTGGTGGTAGGATGTATAATGAATTTGGGCGAATTCAACACTTTAAAAATATTGAAACAAAATATGATTTACTATATGTTTTAAATGTAAGTTCTAAAAAATATAACTATTTGATTTATCAGAAAAAAAATTTATATACATCATTTTATATAAATAAAAAACAAGGTGGATTTAGAAAAATTCTATCTCCGTGTTTTGATTTAAAGAAAATTCAAAAAGAATTAAACATAATATTGAGAAATAATTATGAGTTTAATAAGGAAACTGTTCATGGTTTTGTTAAAGATCATAGTATAAAAACTAATGCAAATGTTCATAAAGAGGCTAATTATGTAGTAAATATCGATTTAAAAAACTTTTTTGATACTATTCATTTTGGAAGAGTTAGAGGAATGTATATGAAATCACCCTTTAATTTTTCAGACTATATTGCAACAAATTTAACAAAAGTAGTATGCTATGAAAAGAAATTACCACAAGGTGCTCCAACATCTCCAACAATTTCTAACATTATTTGTTATAGAATGGATAGAGAACTAGCACATTTATGTAATAAATATAATTGTAGATATACACGGTATGCTGATGATATTACGATTTCAACAAAAATGCTTTATTTACCAAAGGAAATAGCTAAGTTCAGTAATGGACAAGTAATTTTGTCTAATAATATTATAGATATAATAAAAAAAGAAGGGTTTATTATTAATTATGATAAACTTAAGATTAGCCCTAAATCTAATAGGCAAGAGGTAACAGGATTAATTGTGAATAAAAAGGTAAATGTTCAAAAGGTATATATTAAAAAATTAAGAGCATTATTAAATAATGTTTCAAAATATGGTTTTTATTTAGAAGGATGTAAATATTTTAAAAAAAGTTTGAATGATTGTTCAAAAAAGGAGTTTGTAGAACATAAATTTATTAATGTATTAAAAGGCAAAATTGAATTTTTAAAAATGGTAAGAGGTCTTGATGATTATGTATATATAAAATACGCATCTTTATTTAATGAATTAATTGATTATGATTATTTTGATACCGATTATGGATTGACTATGAAAGAATTTATAGAGAAAAGGGTATATCCGTTGATAAGTTATGATGAAATGGTACAAGGTACGTGCTTTATGGTGGATGAAATTGGTATGATTACATCGACTCATGTATTAATTTCACCACAATCTTTTATTAATGAAAAAAAATATAAAGAAATAGAATTAAAAGATAAATTTAATTTTTGTGATGTAGGAAGTAAGCCTTTCTATATTTTTGATCATTATAATAGAAAATATATAATAAACCCTGAAATAACAAGGGAACAAATAAATTCAGATATACTATTTTATAATTGTCTACCTTCTAAAAAAAGATTTAAAATTAATACGAATTATGAACCCAAAATTGGAGAGAAGGTTTATATTGCAGGATATGGAGAATTTAAGGATTTTAAAACATCGTCAATTAATTATATTGAAAGTAATGTAACAGGCTATACAGAGTTTTTAGGAAGAAAGGTCGTGTGTATTAATAGTAAAATATATCATGGTATGAGCGGAGGGCCAGTATTAAATTCTAATCGTGAAGTAATTGGAATAATATATGCAGGACTTAATTTGGATGATAATGATAAAGTTATTTCTAAAACAAATGGTTTTGTATTATTTCAATAATTTTTTTGTTTACTTCTTGGTGTATAAACTTGTAATTTTAGAAATATGCAAGTCCTTTTTTGCGAACTTTTACATTTTATAAATATGTCAAATTGTAATTAGGTTGCTTATTTGAAGAGAATAAATTATCTAATAAAATAGTATTTTAAATCATACCTTTTAAATAGGAGGTATGTTTTTTATGCCAATAAATAAACAATTAAAAATAAATAATGAATATTTTAGTGATAAAGATTTTCAAGATATTATATATAATTATTTAATAAAAATGTTTAAAATATCAAATAATGATTTTGAATTATTCTAAAAATGTGTTATAAATATAATGTCTTGGAGAATATTTCATATGAACTAAATGGATAGGAGGAATATGTATAACAATTTAGTTAGTCCTACAAATTATAAAGTAGGAATATATATAAGATTGTCTCAAGAAGATTCTGATAAAAAATATGAATCAGATAGTGAGAGCGTTGTTAATCAAAGAAATATATTAACATCTTATTTAAAAGCTAATAATTATATTTTAATAGAGGAATATATAGATGATGGATATTCAGGAACAAATTTTGATAGACCTGGATTTCATAAATTAATTGAAGATATTAACGATAAAAAAATAAATATGGTAATAGTAAAAGATTTATCTAGGCTAGGTAGAGATCATGTTATGACAGGATATTATATAGAAACGTTTTTTCCAGAAAATGATGTTAGGTTTATTTCAATAATGGAAAGCTATGATAGTGCTAAAAGGCAAGCAAGTAATGACTCATCAACTTTTATTGTTGCTTGTAATGATTATTATAGTAAGCAAAATTCTTATAAAATTAGAGATGTATTGCATTCTAAAAAAGTTGCAGGTCAATTTGTTGGAAGCAAACCATCTTATGGATATATGAGAGATTCTAATGATAAAGGACATTTAATACCTGATCCAAAAGTTGCTGATAATGTTAGAAATATATTTAAATGGTTTTCTGAAGGATTAAATCTAAAAGAAATAGCAGATAAATTAAATGATTTAGGAATTCAAACGCCTAGTACTTATAAAAATAGTCCTAATAAAATAGAAAAGTGGAATTATGATACTGTTAAGTCGATATTGCAAAATAGGATTTATACAGGTGATATGATCCAGAATAAGGAAATGAAAATAAATTATAAATCTAAAAAGCGAATACATTTAGATGAGCAAAATTGGATAATAGTTGAAAATACTCATGAGCCTTTAATTGATAAAGCAACTTTTTTTGAAATAAATAATAAAGGTAGATATACAATACCTAAAACAAAAACAAAGAGAGAAAAAAGATTATTAGAAAATTTATTTGTTTGTAAAGAATGTGGTAATAGCCTAACAATTAATTACCGAGAATCAAAAGATTGTTGGAGTATTAATTGTAATAGATTTACTAGATATTCTGTCAATAATAGATGTGTTTCACATTATATGCTTTATAATCCATTAGAAGAGTTAATCCTAAAAAGAGTAAAATCTACTTTAGATAAATTTATGAAGAAATTAGATATAGATAATTTAGCTAATGAAGTTTATAAAAGATTAAGTAATGAAAGTAATAATAACTTTAAGGAGTTAGATAAACTTGTTGAAAAAAGAGAAAAATGTCATAAAAAGCTAGTAATAATGTATAATGATAAACTTGAAAACAAAATTGAATCTTATACTTATGAAATACTTAAAGAAAGCATAGAAAAAGAAATACAAGAATTAACTTCCAAAATAGAAAAGTTAGAAAATCTTAAAAGTCAAAAAGTAGTATATAATACTAAATTATCAGATGTCGTTGATAAAATAAAAAAATTATTGGATTTGGATCATCCAACTCGAGAACTTTTATTAGATGTTATAGATAAAATTGTGATAGATAAAGATAGAAATATAGAAATTTTCTACAAATTTGGTATTGCTAAAACTGATAAATTAAATAATAAAAATTGATTTTTTTTAGTTAGTCTACCTACCTATGCACCTAGAATGTAGCAGGTGGCGATGGTGCAGAAGTAATATATGCCCTTCGTAATAATTCTAGATTTTCTGATTTAATTTTAGAAGAACTAGCTAATGAAGGACAGAATATTAGAAAAAATTTTCAACAACGACTTCCTTCTAATCCAATAAAAGACTACTATTTTATACATCGTAATACTCCTGATACAGAAGCTGTGATAGTGGAATATGGTTTTCTTGATAGTACTAAAGATGATGTGAATCAGCTTAAAAATGATTGGAAGGATTATGCTGAAGCTGTTGTGAGAGCTATTGCTAAATATAAGAATATTTCATATACAGCGCCTTCTGGAGGGGATTATTATACAGTTCAAAAGGGAGATTCATTATGGAGTATTGCTACTAAATATGGTTTAACAGTTAACGAACTTAAAGAACTTAATGGTATTACTAATAATGTAATACATGTTGGACAGAATCTTAAAGTTAAAGTTGAGAGTGAAAAACCTGTTGAAGATTATCTTGTTTATACAGTAAAGAGTGGAGATTCATTATGGAAAATAGCAAGTAAATATGATACAACTGTAGCTACACTTAAAAGTATAAATAATTTAAAAAGCGATAATTTAACAATTAATCAACAGTTATTAGTTCCTAAAAATAAAGATATGGATATAACTATAGATCAAGATGATAAAGGTATAACCTATGTGGTAAAAAGTGGAGATTCACTATGGAAGATAGCTAATAGTTATGGGGTTAGTGTTGATAAAATAAAAAGTGCTAATAATTTGAAAAGTGATGTATTAAGTGTTGGTCAGAAATTATTGATACCAGTAAGTGACGTGAATGTTGAAGAAAAACCTACTGAACCAACAAGTGGAGTTAGTTATGTAGTTGTTAGTGGAGATAATTTATATTCTATAGCTAATAAATATGGTGTTAGTGTAGATGATATAAAAAGACTTAATAATCTTAGTAGTAATACACTTAAAATAGGTCAAGTTTTAAAAATTCCTGGAACAGATCAGTATGTAACTTATACAGTAAAGAGTGGAGATTCATTATGGAGTATTGCTAATAAATACGGTGTTAGTGTAAATGAACTTAAAAATATTAATAATTTAGAAGGAAGTTTATTAAGTATTGGTCAAAAGTTATTAATTCCAACAAAATAATAGGGTGACATATAAATGTTACTCTTTTTATATTTAATAAAAAAAACTCCGAAAAACGGAATTTAATATATTTGTGGACAAATGCCAGGATCTGGTTGATAGAAGCAGTGGTTCTTATATCTTCCAGCAAAAGCTTGGTCATACCAAGTATTTTTACAAGAGGCTCCACTTGCAGGTGCATAGAACCATAAAGCATTAGTTGCTGGATGATAATATTCACCTCTTAAAACTCTTTTAGCTAGTTCTTTTTCTTTAGTAGTAGCCCCTTTATAAAATAGTGAACTTTGTGTACCGCTGAATTGGTTTTTCTGGTATACAGCATCTGTAACAGACCTTATATTTTTAAAGGTTAAGCAGTTCGCAAGTGCTCGGTTAACAATAACATTCCCTACCATTAACATACCTAAATCTCCTTCACCCACAGCTTCAGCGCGCATAAGTCTTGCACATAAATCTAATTCTTTATCTGTATAATTTAATAACATAATTTCACCTATATTATTATATGATTTTAGAAAGTAGTTATTTACACTATTTGATACTTTAATAATTTTATTTTGCTTTAAAACGATTTAAGTATGGTAGAATATATAATGAGGAGGCGTTATGGAGAAGATAAGAGTATTTCAGTATGGATGCGGTAAAATGAGCGTTTATACTATGAAATACGCATTAGAAAGTGGAATGGAATTAGTAGGAGCAGCTGATGTAAATCCAGCTATTATAGGAAAAGATATTTCTTTCCTTATTGGTGGAGAAAATAGAAATATTACAATTTCGTCAGCTGAAGATGTAGAACAAGATCTTTTAAAGAGTAATCCAGATATATGTATTATTACAACTATGAGTTTGCTAAGTGATTGTGAAGATATTTTGCTATTATGTGCTAAGTTAGGTATTAATGCTATTACTACTTGTGAAGAAGCATTTTATCCGTTTAATTCTAATCCAAATTTGACTAATAGAATTGATTTATTAGCTAAAGAAAATAATTGTACTATTACAGGTAGTGGTTATCAAGATGCTTTTTGGGGTAATTTAGTTTCTACTATTTGTGGAGCAACACATAATATTACTAAAATTAAAGGAAGTAGTAGTTATAATGTTGAAGATTATGGTATAGCTTTAGCTAAAGCGCATGGAGCAGGTTTATCAGTTTCAGATTTTGAAAGAGAAGTAGCCAGTGCTGATAATATAAGTCAAGAAGAAAGAAACAAATTGATTCAAAATGGTGAATTTCTTCCATCTTATATGTGGAATGTTAATGGGTGGCTTTGTGATAAATTAAAGTTACATGTTAAGACTCAGAGTCAGAAGTGTATTCCTACTTTTAATGAAGATGATATATTTTCTGAAACTTTAGGAATGACAGTAGAAAAAGGTAATTGCACTGGAATGAGTGCAGTAGTTACAACTGAGACTGAAGAGGGAGTAGTCTTGGAGACTGAGTGTATTGGAAAAATATATTCAGATAAAGATTTTGATAGTAATGAGTGGACTGTGTGTGGAGAGCCAGATACTACGATGGTTATTAATAGACCAGGAACAGTATGGCTTACGTGTGCGACCGTTGTGAATAGAATTCCTGATGTGCTTAATGCACCTAGTGGGTATGTTCCTACTAGTAGAATGGGTGAACTTAAAAAATTATGTTAAAAGGGTTTTTATTTAAACTCTTTTTTGTTATTATAATTATTGGTGATGTGGATGAGACAAGAGCATACTTTAGAGCCTGTTTATTATAAAGATTCAAAGGTTTTGATTTTAGGATCTTTTCCTAGTATAGTTTCTAGAAAGAATTTGTTTTATTATGCTCATCCTCAAAATCGTTTTTGGAAAGTTATGTCAATTATTTTTGATGAGGAGATCATTGATAGAAAAGAATTTTTGAAAAGTCATAAAATAGCTTTGTGGGATGTTATATCTTCTTGTGAAATTAATGGTTCAAGTGATAGTTCAATTAAGAATGTTATTCCTAATGATATTAGTTTAATATTGGAGAATACTAATGTTAAATGTATATTTACTGTAGGTAGAACAGCTTATAATTTATATAATAAATATATATTTAAAGATGTTAATGTGGAAGCCATGCTTTTACCAAGTACGTCACCTGCAAATGCACAGAAAAAATTAGAAGATTTGGTGCAAGATTTTAGGATAATACTTGATTATTTATAAAGTTATTTGATATAATGATTTTGGTAGCACAGATTATAGAGGATTAGTTAAATGGTATAATAATGGTCTCCAAAACCACTGTTGGGAGTTCGATTCTCTCATCCTCTGCCAATTGAATGAATCAAATATTATGTTTGTTTAAATACAACTTATATATTTTGAGGTGAATTTTGTATTGAAAAAAGAAATATGGTTAGGCGTCCTCCGGGTATAAGAGCTTTAATTGTGAATAATGATAATCAAATATTATTGTCGAAAGAGTTTAGATATGAATTAAATGATTGGGATTATCGATTATCTGGTGGGAAAGTTTTTGAGTCACTTAATGATTATAAGGTTGCCTTAGAAAATAATACAGTTATGGAAAATGTTTTAGAAACTGTTCCTAAATAAGTTTTAGAGGAAGTAGGATTAATAGTTAATAATCCTAAGCTTTTAAAAGTATCTTTGGCTGGTGCAGGTGTTATATGGGATTTATACTATTTTGAGATAAAAGATTACGTTAAGTCAGAAAATGGACCGCAATTAGAAGAAGAAGAAATTATAAATGGATATAAATGGTATGAATTTAATGAAATAGTTAATATGTGTCAAAATAATAAAATTCAAGAAGATAGAACTGTTGGAGTGTTGTTAACTTATATTTTGAATCATTCATAAAATTAAACTTAATATTTATTTAGATGTTATAGGAATAAATATGGAAATTGTGTATAATAAATTAGTTCGTGATAATATTCCTGACATTTGTAAATCTAATGGAGATGAACCTTTTATTAGAGTTTTAAATGATGAAGAATATTGGGAATATTTACTTAAAAAAGATAATGAGGAATTAGAAGAAGTTAGAACTGCTAAATCTTTGGATGAAAGAAAAAAGGAATTAGCAGATAAATTAGAGTTAATTAAAGCTATGGCAGAATTTAGTGGTTTTAGTTTAGATGATATTCTTGAAGAGGCTGCTAGAAAGAGACAAAAAAATGGCGGTTTTGATAAAAGATTATTGTTGGAAAAAGTGCTAAAAAGATAGTAAAATAAGTAGAATCAATATTATATTAAGAACTGATTAATATGATATTGATTCTTTTTAAGTTTAATAAATGAAAATATTTTTATCCAAGATTTAATTATTGTGTTAAAGTCCTTTTTGCTGTATCATCTTTTTCAAAAATGATATCTTTTAGTTTTTCATTTTCTTCTTCTAATATTGGAGAAGTATAATCAAGTAAATCATCATGTGAATAACCTTTATCAAAATTTAATAAATAATTCTTACATTTTATTAAGTTACTTATCCTTTGATTATAATTATATTTTTTTTCTCTATTTTTGCTTATTTCATCTGTTATTTGTTGAAAGAAAGTAAAAGATTCTTGTTGTATTGTTATTGATGTTGCTCTTGCTTCGAAACAAAATAATGGGTATATGCTTATTCTTTCGTTGTGTATAATTCCTTTATATGGCACAGATGTAAGTAAGCTTTCTAATTCTTGATAGCCTTTTTGATTTGGAAGATTCCTTCTATAAAGGTTCCTATTATAGAATTCTAATGCTTTTTTTATGTAATTTAATTTTTGTATAGCAGTAGCGTCATATAAAGTTCCATAGGGTATTCTAAATTCTACATATAGTCTTCCATAGAAACCTACGCCAATATATCTTTTTAGGATTTCATTAGGTATGTCAATTTCTATTATTGTATTTGAGCCAAAATGTGGATCACTTATAAATCTTAAAGTGTCAGTTAGGCTTAGAAAAAAGTATTTAAACATTTCATGTTCTTTTGGAAAAGTATTTATACCTTCATTTAATACATGAGGTTTTTTCCATAAATATTCATAAGAAGGCGAAATTAATCCTAGTTGTTGATGGTTTTGAAATTCATTAAAAGAACCATCTTTATTACTTTTGGACCAATTTAGGAATCTATATATTTTCATAATTATCTTCCTCCTTTTTAAGTTGTTATTTTAACATAAAAATATTTAGATATAAAGTAGATAATTTGTTTATTGATATATATATAAATAATTATTATAATATTATTAGTATTTTTTACAAAATGTTAATGAGTAAAATTTATTAAGGAGGAATTTTATGTTAGAAGTAGTAGGAACTATGTTTTTTAAAGAAGGAAAGCTTTTAATAGATAAACCAAGGAAGCGACCTACTTATCAGATGATAGGAGGTTCGGTTGAAAAAGGTGAGACACCATTAGAAGCTGCGATACGAGAGTGTCATGAAGAATTAGGAGAACATGTAGTAATTGATGAGAAGTGTTTTGAATTGGTAATGGATTTTAATGAGATAGCAACTAGTGACCAAAAGACGGAGATACATTTTTATGTTTTTAAATATAATGGTGTGTTAGAAGGTGAACTTACTGTTTCAGAAGAAATTGAGAGTTTTATGTGGTTTGGCGAAAATGATGATTTAAATTTGTTATCAAATACTTTGAAAAATGAAGTTATTCCATATTGTATAGAGCATAAGTTAGTGAGAAAAAATGATTAGTAACATTAAATTTAGTGTTACTTTTTTTTCTTATTATGAAGATTATTTCATATAATTATTTATAAGGGAGTAGTATATGGTTAATGATGCTTATGAAGATTTTATGTCTCAGGATTTTTCTTGTTTAGCTGATTGGATTTATTCACTTAATGCTTATGAATTTACTTTAGTTGCTACATTAATTGGTTTTATAATTGCTCCATCTTTATCTATTAATCAACAGAATTCTTTGGGTAACTTTTTTGAGCAAATTGGGCAGACTTTGTTAACAATAACATCTCAAAATCAAACTATTAAACATAAGAAAAAGCAGTTTTCTACTATTAATACTGATAAAGAGACAGATTTAGAGGTCGAGATAGAAAGAATAAAGGCGGAATTATTACAACTAAGAAGAGATAGTTTGATGAATGATAATATATAAATGTTAAGTTTAGTTGACATATTTCCAAGTGCTATTGCTGGATTTTTTAAATAGTGTTTTGTATAATTTGTACATGAGGTGAGAGAATGAATATAGGTGATAAGATTTTAGAATTTAGAAAATCTAAGGGGTATTCTCAAGAAGATATTGCTAATAAATTGAATGTATCTAGACAAACAATATCTAAGTGGGAAACTAATCAAAGTACGCCAGATTTTGATAAAATAGTACCGCTTTGTCAATTGTTTGATATAACTACAGATGAGTTATTAATGAATAGTAAAGTTTCAAGTAAAAAAATAAAACTATCAAATAATGAAGGGAATCTTAGTTATGAACAGCAAGAAGATATTAAGAAAAGAAAGTTTGCTTTTAGTTTAAGTATTTCAATATTTTTGTATTTTTTATCAGTGATGTGGGTTATTTTTTCTGAATTTATTAAAGTAGATGAAAATATAATGGTTTTAATATTTTTAGGAATAGTAGGAATAGCAACTGTAATAATTGTGTATTCTTCTATGGTAAATAAAAGTAGAAAAGAAGAATTAGAAAAAGAAAAAGTTAATCCTATAGTTAAGAAAATTAATAATATTTTAGCTTTAGTATTTTTAGTTGTTTATTTATTTGTAAGTTTTATAACTAATGCGTGGTATATAACTTGGATTTTATGGGTGGTATATTCACTTGTTGTAGAAATTGTTAAAGTTTTGTATGAATTGGAGAGATAAAAATGAATGATAATGGTAATAAAATTTTAAAAATAACACTTTTATCAATTTTAAGTGTGTTTTTGATAGGAATAATGATATTTGTAATTGTAGCTAAATGGTCTTTTGAAAGTTTTTCAAATGTTTTTAAGGATAAAAATAATTATGAGTTAATTTATTCTGAGATTTTTGATGATGTTAATAATGTTAATTTTGATTTAGTTAATGCAGATTTAGATATTAGATATAGTAATGATGATAAAGTTAAGTTAGAAATTTATGATAATAATAAAGAGTCTTTTGATGTTAATTTTTCAGAAAGTAGTTTAAGTGTGAAGTTTAAATCATTTAAGGCATTTTGTATAGGATTTTGTTTTTCAAATAGGAGAGCTGTTCTATATTTGCCACAAGATTATAGTGGGAAGATAGATGTTTATTCTGCAAGTGGTGAGATAGAGTCTAAGAGTTTTAAATCTTCTAATATATTAATATCTACAGTAAGTGGTGACGTTTTTCTAGAAGGAGCAAAGGATACTAATATTAAAACTGTAAGTGGAGATATTACTATTTATGATGCAGATTCTCTTCTTGGTAGTTCTACAAGTGGAAGTTTAGAAGTTTATAATTTATTAAGTTATATTGATTATAGTTCTGTAAGTGGAGATATAGATATTTATAACTTTAAGGTTCTTTCAAATTCTAATATTTCAACTATAAGTGGAGATGTAAATATTGAGGGTATTAATCCAGTTAATATAAATACATCAACTGTATCAGGAGAGGTAGAAGTTAATACAAAAGATATAAATAGTGAAATAAAATTATCTATAAAAACTACTTCTGGAGATATAGAAATTGATTAAAGAATTCTTAAGGGAATTCTTTTTTCATAAAAATATCATTATTAAATTTCTTTTTTGAGTTTAAAAAATATTATCTCATGATATAATAATATTGTAAATTATTGGAGGAGTTATAAATGAAGAAAATATTAATAATATTATTAAGTGTTTGTTTAGTTTTGTTTCCAGCAGTATTAAATGCTTCTGAGATAGAATCTTTAAATTTAGAAGAGGTTCTTAAAAGTGAGGGAATTGTGCCTTCTTTTGATAAATATAAAGAAAGCGAAAAGCAAACTACAATATATTTTTTTAGAACTGCAGGAGATAGTAATTCAATTAGTTTTTTAAATTACTTGAATAGTATATATAATGATTATGGTGAATTTTTTAAAGTAAAGACTTACGAAGTAGGGGCTAATTCTGAAAATAAAAAGCTTATGGATAATACTATAGATTATCTTAATAGCGATGTAACTTCTACTCCATTTATTATAATAGGAGATGTTCATTTTATTTCATATGATGAGGGAGTTAATGAAAACATTATTAAAGCTATCGTAATGGATTATGAGAGTGAAGAAAAAGTAGATATTATTGACGAAGTATTAGTTAGATATTATAGAAATTATGATTTGTATATTGGTATTATTCTGATACTTGTTATAGGATTAATTGGTGCATTTGTTTATGCTTCTTTAAAGGGAAGTAAAGAATAGAATAAAAAAAGTGGTTTGTTTAGACCACTTTTAATTTTCTAAGTTAGTTAATATTTCTTCAGAAATTTCTGAAGCTTTTTCTTTTAGATCTTCAATTAAATCTTCAAATTCATCCATTCCTTTTTTCTTTGTGTAGCTTATTAATTTGTTGATTTTTTTGATTACTTTTTTAGCTTGTTTTTTAGCCTTTTTGTATTCTTCTATTGTATCAAGTTTAGCAATTTCGATATCTAAGTCATCTAGTTTTTTTTCTATGTATTTTTTGATGTCTTTTTTATCTAGTCCTTGAAGTTTAATTTTTAAATCAATAAAGCTTTCTTTAATTTTTTCTCTAGTTTCGCTTCCTTTTCTAGGAGCAAATAGTATTCCTACAATACTTCCAATAACAGCGCCTGTACCTAATGCTGTTAATATTTTAAGTTTTTCCTTTTTCATTTGTTCACCTTCTTATTAATATTATATCACTTAAATTGGAATTTATTAACATTTTAGTGATTATATTTACATACAAAAAACGAGAAATTTCTCGTTTAGCAACTTGTACATACATTATTTTCAAGTTTATTAAAGCTTTCTTTTAATTTATTTTTTAAGTTTGATATTCTTTCGTTATTCCAATATGTTTCTGGTGTTAGTGTATCGTCAGTTATTACAGAACTTTCGTTATCGTGTCCAATTATATTTCCTTTGTTTACTATGGTTACATCAGGAACATAGATTCTATGATTACCTTCATCATCATAAAGTAGATTATCATTTAATATTTCAATTAATTTTTTATAGTTTTTTGTATTATTTTTTCTATCTTCAAGTATATTTACATAGTATATTTTCTCTATATTATTTTCTTTAGCAGTTTCGTTTAATATTTTTACGTATGATTGGCACCATTGGCATTCAGGAAATCCTAGATATATTACTCCAGTACCATTTTCAAGTATTTTTATAACACTTTCTATATTAGAATATACGAATACATTATTATCTGATACTCCAGAATATTCTTTTTTAAATTTTTCTGCATCTGTTAATATAGTGTTGTTGTTTTCAAATTTTTTATAAATTAGTATAGATATAGAAATAATCCCTATTAATACTATACTACCAATTAAAATTTTTTTTATTTTTTTCATTTTACATCTCCTGATATTATTATACATAATAAAAAGCAAAACAGAAAGAAATATATTCTTTGTTTACTAAAAAGTTACAAAATATAGCATATTATGGTAAAATTTAGTAAGAGATGATAGGTATGGTTTTTAGAAAAGCAATTTTAATTATTCATGGTTTTGCTGGTGGTACTTTTGATTTAGAGTATTTAGCGAATAGTTTAGAGTTTCAAAGAAATTTTGATGTTTTCAGTTTTACATTGCCAGGTCATGATTATGGTTTAGGTTCTGTTAAGAAAGGTGAATGGATCAACAGTGCTGAAGAGCATATTCTAAATCTTATTAATAATGGATATAAAAGTATTTATGTAGTAGGGCATAGTATGGGTGGGGTAATTGGAACTTATCTTGCTAGTAAGTATAAAGAGGTAAAGAAACTTGTTTTGGTGGCGCCTGCATTTCATTCGTTTATGTATAAAGATACTAAGTTTAATATTTTTGATTCTTTAAAAACAGGATTAAAAAATATTAGAGATTATAAAGTTTCGGCTGTGTTTGCAAGGCTTAGAAAGTTGCCTAGACATTCTTTTGTAGAATTTAGATCTTTGGTTAAAACATGTTATAATTCTCCTTCTTTTGTGTATGTTCCTACTTTGATTATTCAAGGGAATAAGGATAATATTGTACCTATTAGTAGTGTTAATTATGTTTTTAGAACGTTGAAGAGCAAATATAAAGAAATGATTTTTGTGAGAGATACAGGTCATGATATTTTTAGAGGTAAGAGAAATGATGATGTTACTAAAGAAATAATAAAGTTTTTAAAGCATAAAAATAGAAGAATAGAAAAAGAGGAAAAAAGAGAGATATAAGTTATGATAGATGTTAGTGTAGAAAGTGTAAAAGATGATTATTTAAAGTTGCTTTCAGATAATGAATATATATCTTTTAGAATGTATAATGAATTTTTAGAAAAATATAGTGATCTTTTTATTAATCAAAGTGATAATGATATTATTAAGTATATTTCTAATAAGGGTTATTCAGAGATTGAAAATCATAATGATAGAGTTATAGATAAAGAACTAGTAAAATATAAAGATTATTTTGATAATATGTTTAATTCGATTGATGATAAAATAATCTTAGATGATGAACAGAGAAAAGCAATTTTAAATAAAGAAGATTATTCTTTAATTATAGCAGGTGCTGGTGCCGGAAAGACTACTACTATGGCAGCAAAAGTAAAGTATTTGATAGAAAAATGTAATGTGGATCCTAGAAAAATTGCAGTTATATCTTTTACTAATAAGGCTACTGAAGAATTGGAAGATAGAATTAAATTTGAGTTTGGATTACCAGTAGATGTTATGACATTTCATTCTTTAGGAATTAAAATAGTTAGAAGAATGTTTGATAATCCGCTTAAGCCGCTTTCTAATAATGAACAAAGGGAAATTATTATTAATTTTGTAAAAGATTATTTGTTTAAGAATAAAAGATTATTAAAAAAATATGTAGAAGTTTTTAAGAATTTTAGATTTGATGGAAAGCCTATGTTTTCAAAAGGTTTTTTAGAAAATTATTTGAAGTTTGATAGTTTTGCTGATTATTTTAATGATTATAAAGCAAGAAAACAAGCTCAAGATAGAGATAATTTAGTAGAAATTATTCATAATAAGACAACACATTATATTAGACAAACTACTCCTAGAAGTATTAAGAACGAACAAATGAGGTCTAGAGCTGAGGCTAGGATTGCAAATTTTCTGTTTGTTAATGGAATAGATTATAAGTATGAAGAAGTATATCCGGAAAAAGTTGATTATGAACTTACATATTTGCCTGATTTTACTTTAGAAGTTAATGGTGAGCTTATATATATTGAGTATTTTGGATTGTCTGGTTTTTATGAGAATGGAAGTATAAGTGAAAAAAATCAGAAGAAGTATAATTATTTGAGAGAGAAAAAATATCAATTTCATAAATTAAAGAATAATAAGTATATAGAGTTAGATTATAAGAAAGAAAAAGATGGTGTAACTATTGATTATTTGAGTAATTTAGAGAATAAATTGAAAGCTTATGGTGTTAGGTTTAATAAGATTTCTAATGAGGAGATTTATAATCAGTTTTTAGATAATAATATGTCTGCAGAGTTTTATAATTTCGTTGATTTTTTTATTGATGTTATAGATAAGTTAAAAGCTACAGATGCAAGGGAGCATTATGTTGATTTATTAAGTAAGTATATTTCTAATATTCCAGATGGCGAAGATATTAAAGAATCGAGGAAATTAGAAGCTAATCTTTTTATACATGTTTATAAGTATTACCAGAATGAATTAATGCCTAAACATAAAGTGGATTTTTCTGATATGATTTATTATGCAAATAAGTATATTAAGACTATTCCATCAGTAAAGAATGTTTTAGAATATGAATATTTGATTATAGATGAGTATCAAGATATATCTATAGATAGGTATTTGTTTGCTAGAAATATTTCGATGATTTCTAATGCAAAAGTAATTAGTGTTGGAGATGATTGGCAGACTATTTTTTCATTTGCTGGTTCTAGAATAGATTTATTTTTTAAATATAATATGTTATTTCCGGGTGCGAGACAGTTATTTATAAATAATACTTATAGGAATAGTCAAGAACTTATAGATAAAGCAGGGAGTTTTGTAATGAAGAATCCTTTTCAGATTAAAAAACAATTGTTTTCAAATAAAGTTAGAGAAGATCCTATTAAAGTAGTTTTTTATGAGGATAATCAATTTGAAAGGGTTTCTAAAATATTAGATTTTATTTATAGTAAAGATAATATTAGTAATGTACTTATATTGGCAAGGCGTAATAAGATTATAGATAGATTAATTGATAGTGAGTTTTTTAGTCAGGGAGTTGATACAAGGGTTATTTATAATAAGTATCCTAATTTAATAATAGATGCGATGAGTATTCATAGTGCTAAAGGTTTAGGTGCTGATTATGTTATAATTTTAAATGTTACAAATAATGATTTTCCACTTCATGAAAGAATAGATAATTGGTTAGTTGAGCTTTTTAAACCACATGGTTTTTATGAAAATTTTAGTGATGCTGAAGAAAGGCGAGTATTTTATGTTGCTCTTACAAGGGCTAAGAAGGATGTTTATTTATTAAGTCCACTTTCATCTAATAAAAGGTCACCGTTTTTAAATGAATTAGATGTTTTTTAAGTCAATTACCCATTCCAAGTTAGTGTATATATCATAGATTAATATTGGGTTGGTGTTTATATGATTGATAAGTTAATGGAAATTAATCCTGTGATACTAAGTGTGTTTGCAACTTTATTTACTTGGGGAGTTACAGCCTTAGGTGCGTCTTTAGTTTTCTTTTTTAAAAAAACTAATAGAAATGTTATGGATGCTATGCTTGGTTTTGCGGCTGGAGTTATGATTGCTGCTTCATTTTGGTCTCTTTTAGATCCTGGTATTTCTTTGGCAGAAGAATTAGGAAAGTGTGCCTGGTTAATAGCGCTTGTAGGATTTCTAAGTGGTGGGATTGTGTTATTTTTAGGTGATAAAGTTTGTAATTTATTTATGAAAAAATCTAAAAATACAAAGAATAGTGGTTTTAAGAGATGTTTATTGTTAATAACTAGTATTACTTTACATAATATTCCTGAAGGTTTAGCAGTTGGTGTTGCATTTGGCTCTTTGGCTTATAATATGACTGAATCTTCATTGCTTGCAGCTTTAGTACTTGCTTTGGGTATAGGACTTCAAAATTTTCCAGAAGGAAGTGCTGTTAGTTTACCTTTGAGAAGAGAAGGATATAGTAGAAGTAAATCTTTTATGTATGGACAGTTTAGTGGAATAGTGGAGCCTATAGCTGGGGTTATAGGAGCTA
Source organism: uncultured Bacillota bacterium (assembly GCA_947644695.1). GTDB lineage: Bacteria > Bacillota_I > Bacilli_A > RF39 > UBA660 > MGBC139354. The sequence continues at coordinate 50,036 of CANSAJ010000004.1, forward strand.
TATTAGTAACAAGAATTCAAAATATATTACCATTCTTTTTAAGTTTTGCTGCAGGTGCGATGATTTATGTTGTAGTAGAAGAGTTAATTCCTGAGAGTCAAAGTAATAAGTCTAAGGATTTGATGGCATTTTTTACACTTATAGGATTTTCTATTATGATGGTTTTAGATGTCGCTTTAGGTTAGTGGGTTATCCCACTTTTTTTGATATATTTTGCATTTTAAATATGATAAAATATTATTAGAATAGAGGTGAAAATATGAAATGTTTAATAACAGGGGCATCATCTGGTATTGGTAAGGATATGGCGATTTATTTTTCAAGTTTAGGACATCAAGTTATAATGGTTTCAAGTAATAAAGAAAAGCTTATGAATGCTAGTAAAGAAGTATCTAATTCAGTTATTTATGTGGCTGATTTAGCTAATCCAGAGGATGTTGATTCTTTGTGTGATTATATTTTAGAAGAGAAGCCTCATATAGTAATTAATAATGCTGGATTTGGTGCTTTTGGTTTTTCTGATGAGATAAGTTTAGATAGAGAAATAGAAATGATTAATGTTAATGTAATTTCTCTTCATAAAATTACAAGAACTTGCTTAAAATATATGGAAGGGGTGAGTAACTCATATATTTTAAATGTTTCTTCTTCTGCAGGCCTTATGCCTGGAGGGCCACTTCTAAGTGCTTATTATGCAACTAAGAGTTACGTTAGAAGTTATAGTCTTGGTATTTATGAGGAGTTAGTAAAAAAGAAAAGTAGTATTAATTTATCGGTTTTGTGTCCTGGACCAGTACATACGAATTTTAATAAAGTAGCTGGAGGGCATTTTAGTGTTAAGTCTCTTAGTAGTGAATATGTCGCTAAATATGCGATTGATAAGATGTTTAAGCATAAGCTAATTATTGTACCAGGATTTAGTATGAAGTTTGGTGTATTTTTTAGTAGATTTCTTCCTATAAAAGCTTTACTTGCTATTACGTTTTCAATACAGCATAAAAAGAGGTGATAAGTATTATGAAGGTTAAAGTTAGACATGAATTTTTTACTTTTTCACCTTATTATTTAGGTTCTATTATGTTGTTTATTTGTTCAGTTATGTTGCTTTGTTTTAATGGTTTAAACTTTTATTCATTTGCTGTTATATTTTGTTTTGCTTTTTATAGTTTAAGAGTTTTTTCTGTGATTTTTAGGGTTTCTATAAATGTTGATGAAGAAAAAATAGTTGCAAGATATTTAATAAAGAAAAAAGAACCAAGTTTATTTAAACGTATTTTTAATCCTTTTAGAATTGCTAAAGGAGGGCGTTATTCGTATTCTGATTATTGTTATTTTCTTACAGAAAGTTTAATCATATTAGAGGATATAAAAGAATATTATTTTTTTAAGGATAAAGGAAATGGAAAAAGTGAAGATATTATAATAGTTAAAAAATCGGGTAAAAAAACTAGAATACCTATAAGTCAGTTTAGAAAAAAAGATTTAAAATTAATGATTAACGACATTTATAATAAAACTGGTGTTTTGCCAACAGGATCTTTGAGTAGCTTTATTAATTAATTTGTATTCATGTTATAATAATTATAGGAGGATTAATGAAACGATTTGGTGATAGAAGAGATGGTATAAAAGTTAGAGACAAAGATGCAATGCATAAGCTTATTAATCATATTAAACCTAATAGATGTGATAGTGATGTGTTTATTAACAAGAAGATGGATGTTACTTTATTAGTGAAATATATGGAAAATAAGAAAAGACAAGAAAAAGATTTAACGTATTATCATTTGTTCTTAACTGTAATTGCTAAAACAATTTATAATAAGCCACTTTTGAATAGGTTCGTGATTAATAAGGATCTATATGATAGGAATGAGGTCTCTATTGGTTTTACTGCAAAATCTGATTATAGTGATGAGTCTAGAGATATTCTTTCTATAGTAAAAGTTTTACCTGATGATACACTCGAAAATGTTAAAGCTAGTGTTATTAGATCTGTTAAGAAAGTTAGAAATAATGAAGAAAGTGGTACTAATAAAGTTATTTCTATTTTAGGAAAATTTCCTAAGTTTATGATTTCATTAATTGTAAAGATTGTTAAGTTTATGGATAGGCATGATATGTTACCTAAGTCTATGATTGAAGATAATCTTTATTATAGTAGCGTTATAGTTTCAAATTTAGGAAGTATTCATAGTGGTGCGATTTATCATAATTTAACAGATTTTGGGACTAGTTCCATTTTAGTTACTATAGGAGAAATACAATTAGAGAAAACTATTATTAATAATAAAGAAGAAGAAAGATATATGTGTGAATTTGGTATTAATATTGATGAAAGAATTGCAGATGGTGTTTACTTTGTTAAGTCTATAAACTTAATGCAAGATATTTTAAATAAACCTGAGTTACTGGAAAGGAGAGTAAGTGAAAAAGTTGAAGAAACAACAAAATATAAATATTGATAAACCTTGGATAAAGTTTTATGATCCTGGGGTTCCTTTGACAATTGATTACCCGAATAGTATGTTGTGGGAAATGGTTAGGGATGCTTCTTTAAAGTATCCTACTAAGCTTGCTTATGAATATTATGGAACTAGTGTGACTTTTAGAAAATTTATGAGTGAGATAGAAGAAGCAGCGATGGGACTTAAAGCTATAGGTGTAGAGAAAGATGATGTGGTTACTATATGTGCACCTAATATTCCTCAAGCTATTGTTATTTTTTATGCTATTAATATGGTTGGTGCGATTGCAAATATGATACATCCTTTAAGTGCGGAAAAAGAGATAGAGCATTATTTGGTTTTGTCTAAGAGTAAGTATGTTTTTACAATTGATATTGCAGTAAATAAGATTATGAATATAATAGATAGTACAGTTGTTAAGAAAGTTGTGGTTATGAGTGCTAGTGAGAAAATGAATAAGTTTGTTAAGGCTGCTTATATTTTGACACAAGGCAGAAAGATAAAAGTTCCATATGATAAAGATAATGTGTTTTCTTGGGCTTCATTTTTAGATTTTGGATATATGTATGATGGAGAATGTGTTTGTAAAAGAGATACTAATGATCCAGCTGTTATTTTATATAGTGGAGGGACTACAGGTAGTCCTAAAGGAATACTTTTATCAAATAAGAATTTTAATGCTGCGACATTACAGACGACATCTATGATCCAGCCTGTGAATCCTGGAGATACTATTTTGACTATAATGCCTATATTTCATGCGTTTGGTTTAAATGTCTGTATTCATACACCTTTATGTGCAGGGGTTAAGTGTATTTTGATACCTATATTTAATTATAAAAAGTTTGGTAGATTAATAAAGCAATATAAACCTAATTTTATTGTAGGAGTTCCTACTTTGCTTGAGACTATGATTAGTGATGAGGGTCTTAAATATATGGATTTATCTTTTATAAAAGATATTATTACAGGTGGAGATGTTATTAGTATACCTTTAAAAAAACGTGTAGATTTATTTATGAAGGAGCATGGTAGTAATGCGACTGCTAGACCAGGTTATGGTCTTACTGAGGGAAGTGGTGCTAGTTGTCTGCTTCCTGTAAAAAATCAACCTGAAGGTAGTATAGGAGTTCCATGTCAAGATATATTTTATAGAATTGTTGATCCAGTGACTAAAGAAGTTTTACCTTATGGTAAAGAAGGAGAAATATGTATAAGTGGTACTTGCGTAATGCTTGGATATTTAGATAATGAGGAGGAAAATAAAAAGACTTTAGTTCCTGATGAAAATGGTGTTTTGTGGCTTTATACTGGTGATATAGGAAGAATGGACGAGAATGGATTTGTTTATTTTGTTCAAAGGATTAAAAGAATTATTATATCTTCTGGTTATAATTTGTATCCGACTCATATTGAAAATGTTATTGAGTTGCACCCAGATGTAGAGACCGCTTGTGTTATAGGAGTACCTCATCCTTATAAAGGACAAGTTGCAAAGGCTTTTATTGTTTTGTCTCCAGGAGTGGATAGTTCAGATTCAGAAGTAATTATTAAAGAAATAAAGAAGTTGTGTAGTGTTTATTTAGCTAAATATTCTATTCCATATGAATATGAATTTAGAGATGAACTTCCTAAAACTATGATAGGGAAGGTAGCTTATAAAATTTTAGAGGATGAGGAAGAAAGTAAGAGGGTATAAAAAAATCCCAGTTTAGATTGGGATTTTTTGTTTATTTTATTTCGATTGATTTTTTCGTACTTTTTTCCTCTTCTTTAGGTACTGTTATTTTTAGTGTTCCATGATTGAATTCAGCATTTATAGATTCGTGTTCAACATTTCCAATATAAAATTGTCTTTTGAATGAACCGTAAAATCTTTCTCTTTTGATGTAATGTTTACTATCATTGTTTTCTTCTAAGCTTCTTGAAGCTTCTATGGTAAGGTATCCGTCTTCAACATCGATATTAATGTCTTTTTTGTCAAATCCTGGGATATCAATTACTATATTATATTTACCGTCCTCTTCATAAATGTCGCAGTTCATCATTTTTTTATCTGCTTCAAAGTCATCGAAAAAGTTATCTAAATAAAATCTTCCTGGTAATAAACTCATAATTATTTCCTCCTTACGTTTATTATGATAACACTTTGATTAGCACTTGTCAATATTGAGTGCTAACTATTATTATTTTATACAAAAAAAGAGGTTTTATTCCTCAAAAAATTCTCCTAGCTTAACTTCTAATTTGTCAGCTATAAGTTTTAAAGTTTCTATAGATATTGTTGCATATACTTTTTGTGATTCTAAATTCTTAACATATCCATATGATAAGTTACATAGTTCAGCTAATTCTTCACCTGTGTAACCGCGAAGTTTTCTAAATTTTTGTATATTTCTTCCAACTACATTATAGATGTTACTAGATGTAACTTCTTCTTTGATGTATACCATACTGTTCACCCGTTTTTATTTTCTCATAATTTATCATTTTAGTTAGTCATTTCATATATGACTTATATATATAAATAATTAACCATATTTTACCATTTTTTCATTTATCTTTATATAAAAAATTAATAAAAGTTTTGTATTTATTTAAGTATTATTATTATAAATATATAAAGTTGTTATATTAGTAATTTTTTAGTATATGCTTTTACTAATTTATTTATTATGATATAATTTTTACTGGAGGTATTTAATTATGGAATTAAAAGGTAGTAAAACTGAAGCTAATTTGATGGCTGCATTTGCAGGTGAGAGTCAAGCTAGAAACAAATATACTTATTATGAAAGTCAGGCAAAGAAAGAAGGATATGAACAAATAGCAGCTATTTTTAGAGAAACAGCTGATAACGAAAAAGAGCATGCTAAATTATGGTTCAAATTATTAAATGATGGAAATATTCCAAATACAGTTAGTAATTTAAAAGATGCAGCTAGTGGAGAAAATTATGAATGGACTAATATGTATAAAGAATTTGCAGAAGTTGCTCGTGAAGAAGGATTTGATGATATTGCAGCTTTATTTGATGGAGTAAATCAAATAGAGAAAGAACATGAAGAAAGATATCTTAAATTATTAAAGAATATTGAAGATGATATGGTTTTTGTTAGTGAAGAGGAAACTATATGGGTTTGTAGAAATTGTGGTCATGTTTATAGAAGTAAAGAAGCACTTGAAGTATGTCCAGTTTGTAAACATGGTAAAGCTTATCAAGAAAGAAGAGCTACAAATTATTAATTATATGGCTTTAGTAGAAATGCTAAAGTTTTTATATTTAGAAAAAACAAAAAAACTCGTAAAATACGAGCTTTTCTGTGTGTTTCGTTGAACACATTTGTGAATATTTATTCCTTTTACAGGAACGATTAAATTGTACTATAAAATTTTAAAATTGTAAATAGAAAATTTTAAAAAACATAAAAAAAATTCCTAAATTTATAGGAATTAATATACTTTAGATGGCGCCCGATGCAGGACTCGAACCTGCGACCTAACGGTTAACAGCCGTGCGCTCTACCGACTGAGCTAATCGGGCAACTGCAATTAGTATTTTATAATATATCATATGCAAAGTCAATAAAAATTATACAAAAATATGGTAAAAAGTTGAAATAAATTCAATTTTTACCACATATATGTGTAATTTCCTTCAGATTTATATACATTATCCATAGTATTTATGAATTCGTATAGTTCATATAATTTTGAACCTGTTTTAGAGAATTCTTTAATTACAAGACCACCTATTAAGCTTTCTGCAACATATATATTGTTATCGTCTATGCCTGCGATTAATCCTATATGACCATCCCATCCTATTAAATCACCAGGTTTGTAATTCCCTTCTAGTACAAACTCTCTTGTAAGTGGGTGGTGTTCACCTAGGTCTCCAATATCATCATCTCTTTCTGTATTACCAGAGCCAGAATCACCTACATCGAATCCTGCATTTAATAGAGCCCAGGAAACGAAACCACTGCAGTCTAATCCATTAGGGTATTTTACGCCATAGTGATAAGTATATTCTTCATGCCAATTCATAAGTGGACAACCCCATATTGCTGGTCCTGAAAATGTTGCTTTAATATCATTAAATTTACTTTCGTTTAAGTAAAGTCCTTTTTTGTAATATCTTCCTTCTCCATCTACATAGTCTATACCTTCATAATTGTTTAAGCGTCCGTTTTCAAAGAAGTATGGTATTCTGTACGGAAATTCAAGGATCAAAAATCTTAAAGATGCTATTACTGCACCTCTGGTTTGATATCCTGCTTCGTTAATTTTGTATTCTAGCACTTCATCTAAAATTTTATTTTCTTCTTCAGTATATCTTCTGCATGTGAGAAATTCTTTATTGTTATCTAGACTTGCTTTTTTATAGAGATTAGATGTAGTGACATTTATTTCTTTTGATATTCCATTTGTAGTTGTTACAGTTATTATAGCTTTTCCTGGATTTTTAGGTATAATTGTTTGTTCGTTAATTACTGCAATATTTTCATCTGATGAATGGTATGTTAAAGTATTATCTGTATTTCCTAAGCTTATTATTTCTGGTTTTATTTCAAATGTTTCTTCAAGATTTAAATATATTTTTTCTTTATTAAGTTTTAAGTCTAGTATTTTATCTATATTTATTTCATTAGATTTTATTTCTTTTATATTATTTTTATCATCTTTTATATATATATAATAAGAGCCAGCATTAACGTTAAAGGTGCATTTGTTGTTATCAGATGGTGTCCACGTTAGGGTGTCATTGACTTTATTTTCAGTATTTATCGCGCAGTATATGTTTTTATTTAGTTTATTTATAATTTTTACAGTTAATGTTTTTGTGTTATCATCATTAATATTTTCGTTTATTATTATGTTTTCAATTTCTATTTTTGATATGTCTTTGTAAAATATAAAAAGGCATATTCCTATTAAAAGAATAATTGTAGAACTTAAAAAGATTAATAAAAATTTTTTCATGCAATCACCTATTTTGTTTTAATTATAACAAAACTATTATTATTCTGCTATTTAAATCTAAAAATATTTGTGTAAACTTTTTTTTAAATATTAGTTTTTTATAAATAAATGTTATATAATTGTTTTAAGGTGGTTCTTATGGATAAAGAAATGGAAGTTGTTAATTTTGATGATATGAATAATAAGTTTAGTGTATTAGAAACTTATGGAGAGAATTTAAGTAAGAAAGAATATATTACTAATCCTGCGATTGGTAGGGATGAAGAAATTAAGAATACTATGCTAATTTTACTTACTCCTGAGAAGAGTGCAATGTTAGTAGGTAAGCCTGGTATAGGTAAAACTGCAATTGTAGAAGGTATTGGTTATAGAATGCAAAGAGGATTAATTCCTGATGCATTAAAGAATTATGAACTTATTAAAATCAATGTATCAAGTCTTTTAGGTAATATTCAAAACGATAAGGGTGTTAGTGAAAATAAGTTACAAATTCTTGTAAGTGAATTAAAAGATAAAGAAAATATAATTTTATTTATAGATGAAGCTCATTTACTTGTTAGTAGAAATACTTCTAATTTAAATGTGGATTTTGCTAATATGTTAAAACCTGGTTTAGATAGAGGTAGTATTAAGATGATAGGTGCTACTACTACAGAGGAATATGATGCGTATATTTTAAGAGATAGAGCATTTTTAAGAAGATTTCAAAAAGTTGATGTACTTGAACCTACTATAGATGAAACTGTGCAAATATTACTTGGAACTTACCCTAAATTAGAGAAACAAAGTGGTGTGAAAATTCCTTATAGTGATTATCAAAAGGAAAAGTTATTTAGGTTTTTAGTTGAGTATACTGATGAGTATAAGAGAATTTATGAAATTGGTAATAGATATCCTGATATAGCAATTACTTTACTTGGTAATGCTTTTAGTAATGCAGTTTATGAAAACAAGAATGTATTAGATATTACACATATTTATAAAGCAATAAAAAATACTAAGAATGTGTATGAAGATGCTAAGAGAAAAGGAATAGTAGAGTTTATGGAAATTTTTAAGGATATTATTGAAGAAGAAAATGCAGTTTTAGATTAAATTATAGTAAATAAGTGTAAAGTTTTTAGAAAAAAGTTTAGAGTAAAATTTAATATTGGAGTATTGTTTTTTTTAAATTGATAAAAAATGATACTTTTTTTATATGTAAAATGATATTTTTTTAAGAAATTAGTGTTTAAATTTGAATTTTTAGGATGTTTGCTTTTCCTTGTTTGTTATGTTACTTTGATATTGAAGGAGGAGTTTATGTATTCATTAGAATTGAAAAATGTCACAAAGGTAATAGGGAAAAACCTTATTATAGATGATGTTAGTTTTAAATTAGAGAAAGGGAAGATATATGGTTTAGTAGGTGCTAACGGAAGTGGTAAGTCAACTATTCTTAAGATTATTATGGGTCTTTATAGTTCAACTGGAGAAGTTTTTATTAATGGTAATAATATTAAAAGGAGTTATAAAGAGGTTCTTTCTTGTATAGGGGGTATAGTGGACTATGTTAGTTTTTATGATTTTTTGACAGCTTATGAAAATTTGCGTTATTTTGCTTTAATTTATGAGGTTCCATTAAATAGAGTCGATGATGTTATGAAGTTAGTTGGTCTTGTTAAAGATAAGAAAAATGTTAAAAACTTTTCTTTAGGGATGAAGCAAAGATTGGGGATTGCAATAGCACTTCTTAAAGACCCGGATATTCTTATTTTGGATGAGCCTACTAATGGTTTGGATCCTAAGGGTATAGTAGAGTTTAGAGAATTACTTCTTAGTTTGGAAGATAAAACTATTATTGTGTCATCTCATATTATTTCTGAAATAGAAAAAATTGCATCAGAGATTTTATTTATTCATAATAAGAAGATATATCAAAAAAGTATTGTTAGTAATAATGCTAAAAAGAGTGTTAAGTTTTCGTTAACGGATTATGAGAAAGCTAGTCGTATTTTGAATGTACCATCTTTGGCTGAAGACAAAAGTGTATTTATGACTGATGAAGAAGTTATTGATAGTGTTAATAAATTATCTAAGGAATCAGTAGGAGTGTATAGAATAAATGATAATAATTCATTAGAAGAAATGCTTATTTCGATGATGGGAGATGATGAAAAGTGATTAATTTAGTCAGGGCAGATTTATATAAAGAAGTTAAAAAGAAAAGTTTTTTATTTAGTATTATGTTGATTGTATTTGTGAGTATTTTTTCTTTAATTATAATTGCTAAAAATATAGATTTAAAAAGTGAGTTAAATAGTGTTTATCCACTTTTTAGTGAAGAAGAGTATAAAGATGTTAATAAGTATGGTAGTTATCTACAATATAAAAATGATTATGATAAATATTTAAAGGTTGTTAACATAGAGAATGAGGTTATTCAAAAAAATAAACTAAGTAATTCACATTATTTACTTAGTTATACACATAATTTTGTTTTTATGTTAGGTGTTTTAATTATATTTATTTCTTTTCATAGTTTTAGTTATGATTTTCAAAAAGATTCTTTAAGATATGTTTTTATGAGTAGACATAGTAGAAGAAAAATATTATTTTCAAAAGTGTTTTCTAATTTTATTATAAGTTTATTATTTCTTTTAATTTTACTTGTTACAATTTTTATTACTACTTCTTTTATTACTAGTGAGAACGTTTTTTTAAAAAAAGTGTTTGTTAATATAAATGAAAATATAAAAGAAGTTTATGTAGTGTATAATTATTTTAGGATAAGTATTTTGTATTTAATTCCATTTTTATTTATATCTATATTTAGTATGTTTCTTAGTATATTGTTTAGAGGTAATAGTATAGGACTTGTTATAAGCGGTATTTTATATTTTATTTCTTTAGTGGTTAGTCAAATATGTTTTAAATATGGTCTAGATTTTGTTAAATATACATTTTTGCCTTATATAGATTTTACTTTTCTTAGTGATAAAGTTAATGTTTCTTTTAATAATTTAATTTATAATATGAATTTTTCTTATAAGGTTTCAATAATGTTTTTATTATTATATGTATTTTTATTTTTAATTTTGTCTTCTAAGTTACTTAAAAGAGATGTTTAAAAAAACTCCTTTTGGAGTTTAATTTAGTAACCTTTTTTCTTATATTCATCATGTAATTCTTTAAATCTATTAAAGTGTATTACTTCTCTTTGTCTTAAAAAACTAAGAGGTGCGAGTAAGTCTGGATCAGTAGTTAAATCCATTAGGTTTTCATAAGTTGCACGTGCTTTTTGTTCGGCTGCCATATCTTCTTGTAAGTCAGCTATTGGGTCACCTGTTATAGATATGTAAGCAGTAGTAAATTGAACTCCATTAGCATCTACAGGCGCGATTCCTTTTTTGTGACCTGCATAATATGAAGCAAGCCCAGCATTTTTAATTTCATCTATAGTTGCATCTTTTATTAGTTGTCTTATCATAGTAGATATCATTTCTACATGTCCTAGTTCTTCTGTTGCAATATCAGATAATAACGCGCGTCCTTTTTCATCTGGCATAGAAAATCTTTGACATAAATATCTTAGAGATGCACCAAGTTCTCCATTGGCTCCTCCTAATTGTTCATTTAGAATTTTTGCCATTTTTATGTCTTTTTTTCTAATATTAATTGGGTATTCTAACATTTTTTCATATTTAAACATTATTTTAAACCTCCTTCGTTCATCCAAGGCCATGGGTCATTAGTCCATTTGTAGTTGTCATAAAATGAAGTATCAGTTACACATAGTGGACCATAATTTTTTTCATATATTTCTTTATATTTTTTTAATTCATTGCTAGCATTTTTAAATTCATTAAACATTTCTTTATCAAATGGATAGATATCAAGATATAGATTTAGGTCTATTGTTCTAAATGTTAGTTCTTGAATTTTAAGAAGAAGTTCATCTTTTTCACCTTTTACAACAACTCTATAGATGTAGTTTTTGTAAGGAATATATTCATTTTTAAAAGAATTTCCTTTATTTAAAGATTCTTTTGTACTATATAATTCTCTTTTTTCATTTTTTCTAAAGTTATTTATATTAATATTATTTATGTCAAACTTAATATCATTATCCCATTTTTTTAAGTTATTATTTATATAGTTGTTTTCATAATTATTTGTTTCTTTATTCTCAGTTGAAAATTCATAATTATTAATTTCTTTATTATCATAGTCATAATTGTTTAATTCTTTATTATCATAATTGTTTAATTCTTGACTTTCGTCTTTATATTTTAGATGATTATGTCTTTCATCATAATACATTTTTATCCCCTCCTAGTTTTATTCTATGTTAGTTTATGTACCCTGAACGGGCTTATGTACATTTTGTTTTTTTTAATTAGTTACTTTTAAGTGTAAATAATTATGTTTATGTACTTGAATATAAATAACTCCTGATGTTAAAATTAAGCGTAGGTGATAAGTATATGAATTATAAAATTACATCAAACTCTGATATGGATACAATAGAGTTGGCTCAAAATATTGAGAGTGAAAAATTTCCAAATATGGTTATATGTCTAGAAGGAGATTTAGGAAGTGGTAAAACATTGTTTACTAAAGCTTTTGCTAAATCTATGGGTATAGATGATAACATTACTTCTCCAACTTTTAATATTATTAAAGAGTATGAGGGAGAAATGAAATTGTTTCACATGGATGTTTATAGGCTTAGTGAAGTTAAAGAAGATTTAGGAATAACTGAATATTTTAAAAAGAAGGGTGTTACTATTATTGAATGGTCTGATTTGATTCAGGATATTTTACCTAAGAAACGTTTAGATATAAAGATAAAGATTGTTGGGGAAAATAAAAGAATTTTTCAAATTATTCCTAGAGGAGAAGAGTATGAAGATTTATGTGAGAGAGTGCTTTAGAAATTCTCTTTTTTTTTATTTGTAAAAATGTTAAAATATACATAGGATGTGATTAAATGTTTACTTTATTTTTAGATACTCATGGGGAAATTATTACAATTAGTCTGTATAATGAAGAAAAGATTATTACAAAAACACAAGAGAGTGAATATAGTCATGCAGTGTATGTAGTTCCAATGATAAAAAGTATTCTGGAGGAAAATAATATTACAGTTAAAGATATTAAAAATATAGTAGCAGTTAATGGACCAGGAAGTTTTACAGGACTTAGAATTGGACTTAGTGTTGCCAAAACAATGGCATATTCTTTAGGAATTCCTATTTATTTGATTTCCAGTTTAAGTGCTTATTTAGTTAGTGATGAAAGTGATCGTGATAAAGCTTGTATATTAGAAGATAATAAAGGATATTATATAAGTGTTTTTAATAAGGATAATGAATGTTTAGTTGATGAATGTTATGTTGAAAATAAAGATAAATATAAAGATATATATAGTGTGCCACTTGTGATTGATGTTAAGAAAGTAATTGATTTTGCATTAAAAGATCAAGCAGTGGATGCTCATTTGGTTAGAGCTAATTATGTGAAAAAGATAGAGGTTGAAAAGTGATAAAGATAGAAGAATTAGAAAATAGTAAAGTTAAATTTTATTATGAAATTAATTATGTTGAAGTTGGTTATGTTTTAGTTGAAGATGTAATAGATGTAATTAATATAGTAGATGTTAAAGTTGTAGATGAGCATAGGAGAAAGGGTATTGCTCGAGAATTATTTAAGTATATTTTTAATTACTATAAAGATAGAGAGCTTAGATATATGTTAGAGGTAAGAAAAGATAATTTACCTGCGATTAGTTTGTATGATAGCTTAGGCTTTAATAAGATATATGTCAGAAATAAATATTATAAAGATGTGGATGCTATTATAATGGAGTATAAAAATTAGAGGGAGTGGTATTTTGAAAGATGTATATATATTAGCTATTGAATCAAGTTGTGATGAAACTAGTGTAAGTATTGTTAAAAATGGAAAAGAAGATATAGCAACTACAATTAATTCTCAAATAGATACTCATAAATTATATGGTGGTGTTGTGCCAGAAGTTGCTAGTAGACTTCATTTGGAAAACATAACTTTAGTTATTGAGGAAACGTTAAATAAAGCTAATATGAGTGTATCTGATATGGATGCTGTTGCTTGTACATATAGTCCAGGGCTTTTAGGAAGTTTGTTAGTTGGACTTGAAAGTGCAAAGACACTTAGTTTAGTTTATGATAAACCTTTTATTAAAGTAAATCATATGATGGGGCATATAGTTGCTAATAATATAGATCAAACTTTAGAATATCCTTTAATTTCTTTAATTATAAGTGGTGGACATACTGATTTAATTTATATGGAGAATGAAAATAGTTTTAAATATGTTGGTCAAACATTAGATGATGCTGTTGGTGAATGTTATGATAAGGTTGCTAGAATATTAAATATGCCTTATCCTGGAGGGCCTAATGTTGAAAAACTTGCTTTAAAAGGAAAAGATAGTTATAGTATGCCTAATATTTTAAATGATGATAGTTGTAATTTTAGTTTTAGTGGTATTAAGAGTCATGTTAATAATTTAGTTCATAATTCTAGACAAAGAGGAGAAGATATTATAAAAGAGGATGTTGCTTGTTCGTTTCAGAATGCAGTTACTAATTGTTTAGTTAATAAAACTCTTTTGGCTTTGAAAAAATATAATGTTAGTAATTTAAGTATTGCAGGAGGTGTTGCATCTAATTCTTTTATTAGGAAAGCTTTAACTAACATGTGTAATGAGAATGGTATTAAAGTTTTTATACCTAATAAAAAATATTGTACAGATAATGCCACCATGATTGGTGCGGCAGCTTATATTTTATATAAAAATAATCAGTTTAGTTCTTTAGATGTTAATGCAAGTAGTCATGAAGAGCTTAATTTTAAGGAGAAAGAATAATGTTAAGTTTTTTAAAAGAATATATTATGCATCCTAGAAGTGTAGGTGCGGTTGCTCCAAGTGGTAAGAATTTGTCTATAAAAATGATGGAACCTATTAATTTTGAAAAAGCAGATGTGATTGTGGAATATGGTCCTGGTACTGGTTCTTTTTCTAGAGAGTTAGTTAAGAGTAAAAAGGAGGGGACTGTTTTAATTTTAATCGAGCAGAATGAGAAGTTTTGTGAGATTTTAAATCATGAATTTAAAGATATTAAAAATGTACATATAGTAAAAGATAGTGCAGAGAATGTTATAGAAATTTTAAAATTTTTAGGTTTTGATCATGCTGATTATATAGTTTCTGGCTTACCTTTTATATCATTACCTAAAAATGTGTCTTTAAAAATCTTTAATGAGACTAAGAAGATAATTAATAAAGGATATTTTATAACATTTCAGTATTCAAAGGTTAAGAGACATTTTTTTGAGAAATATTTTGATTTTCAAGATATTTTACGTGTTTTAAAGAATTTACCTCCTGCATACGTTTTTGTCCTTAAGAATAAAAAGTAATAAGTGTTAATGATATATAGATTTTATTGAAAGTTATTGAAATAACTTTCTTTTTGTTATAAAATTGTTTTATAGAATATCGGAGGATAGTTATGGAAAAAGAATCTAATAAAAGTTATATTATTACTATGATTGTTGGAGTTTTGTGTTTAATAGTAGTGGTATTTTCAGTAACTTATGCTTATTTTAGGCCTAGAATTACTGGAGAAGGAAAGCCTATAGAAGCTATTGCGGGGACTGTGAAGCTTAGTATTTCTGAATCTAAGATAACAGCTAATGCTTTGGCGCCTATTAGGGATACATCTAAGGATACAAAGGCTCAGAAGAATACTTTTACTATTTCACGTACAGAAGATAGTAATTTGGGAGCTTGTTATGCTTTATATTTAGTGGTAGATGAAATAGGTTCAGCTATGCAGAATGAATATTTTAAATATGAACTTGATTATGGAGCAGATACTCCTATAAGTGGAGATTTTTCTAATTTAACTTTTGATGATGAAGGTAAAGCTAGTATTGGTCTTTTGGTAAATCAAGAGATTACAGATTCTAAACCGCAGAATAGTTATACATTACGTTTGTGGTTAAGTTATGATCCTGATGTTGATCAAACTAGTTTAATAACAGGAGATGCTACTACTAGAACTTTTAAGGGGCATGTATATGCGTCTGGTAAAAGTGGAGTGTGTGAAGTACAAGGTAATTAATATCTTGTATTTTTTTTTGATTTAATTCATAAAGACTAATATTTTTTAATATACTTTTACAGGTGAATATTATGTTTAATATTAAGGGTCTTACAGAAGAAGAAGCAGTAAAGTCTCGTGAAAAAAATGGTAGTAATTCTATAACTCATTATAAAAAGCATACGTTATTTAATTTAATATTAGAGTCATTAAATGATCCAATAATTAAGATATTATTAATAGCTCTTGGTATTAAAATATTATTTCTTTTTCATGATAGTGATGTTTATGAGACTATTGGTATTATAGTAGCTATTATTTTAGCAAGTGTTATTAGTAGTTTAAGTGAGTATGGAAGTGAGAAGGCATTTGAGAAGCTTTCAAGTGAGACTTCTAAGATTAGTGCTAAAGTTATTAGGAATTCAAAACTTATTAATATTCCTATTGATGATGTGGTTGTTGGGGATATGGTATTTTTAGAAAGTGGGGATAAAGCACCTGCTGATGGTGTAATGGTTGAAGGGAATATATCTGCTGATGAGTCTATGTTAACGGGTGAAACTAAAGAAAAGTATAAAAATCCAAATGATGAGGTTTTTAGAGGTAGTGTTATTACAAGTGGTAGTGGTATTCTTAAAGTGTCTAAAGTTGGGAATGAAACTTTTTATGGAAAGATAGCTAAGGATATTCAAGAAAAGACTCCAGAAAGTCCTCTTAAAAATAGGCTTAGAGTTCTTGCTACTTTTATAAGTAAGATTGGTTATTTTTGTGCTTTTTTGGTTATACTTTCTTATCTTTTTAGTGTGATATTTATTAATAATAACTTTGATATGGATAAGATTATTCCTATGATTAGTAGTTTTAAAGTTATGGGGCCTCATTTACTTTATGCACTTACATTAGGTGTCACTATTATAGTTGTTGCAGTTCCAGAAGGACTACCTATGATGATTACTTTAGTTTTATCTTCAAATATGAAAAGGCTTCTTAAGAATAATGTTTTAGTTAGAAAACTTGTAGGGATAGAGTCTAGTGGTAGTTTAAATATTTTATTTAGTGATAAGACTGGTACAATTACTAAAGGTAAGTTAGATGTTGTAGGGTTTGTTGATTATAATGGGAAAAAGTATAAATCTTTTAATGAGGTTTCTTCTTTAAAATTAGGTGAAATTTTAAAAGTTGGCCTGGTTTATAATAATGCCTCTTCTTTTTCTGGAGATTCTATTATAGGTGGAAATATTACAGACAGAGCGATTTTGTCTTTTGTTAAAAGTGATGATAAGTCTAAATATAAGATTCTGGATAAAGAGGATTTTGATAGTAAGCGCAAATATTCTAGTGTTACTTTAAATTATGAAAATAAAACAGTTTTTTATAAGGGTGCTTATGAGATTCTTATTGATAAGTGTACAAATTATTGCAGAACTGATGGATCTAAGATGCTTATAAAAGATAAGAAGGAATTGATAAAATTAGGTAATAAATATACAGAAGAAGGTTTTCGTGTGTTGGCAGTTGCTATTTCTAAGGATAATAATTTTACTAATTTATCTTTTGTTGGAATGTTATTAATTAAAGATGAGGTTAGAGAGGAAGCTATTAAGGGTATTGAATTAGTAAAAAAGGCAGGTATTCAAACAGTCATGATAACTGGAGATAATGCTTTAACTGCTAAAGTTATTGCTGAAGAAGTAGGGCTAGTGGAAAGTGATAGTGATTTGGTTATAACTAGTGAAGAATTAAGAGGTATGACTGATTTTGATGTTAAAAGAATTCTTCCTAATTTGAGAGTTGTTGCTAGAAGTTTACCAGAGGATAAAAAAAGACTTGTGTATTTAAGTCAGGAAATGGGACTTGTTGTAGGAATGACAGGTGATGGTGTAAATGATGCTCCAGCTTTAAAGAGAGCCGATGTTGGTTTTGCCATGGGAAGTGGTACAGAGGTTGCAAAAGAAGTTAGTGATATTATTATACTTGATGATAATTTTCTTAGTATAGCTAAGACTGTACTTTTTGGTAGGACCATATTTAAAAGTATAAGAAAGTTTATTATTTTTCAGTTAACAGTAAATATTACAGCTGTCAGTCTTTCTGTAATAGGTCCATTTTTTGGAATAATAGCTCCTGTAACAGTAATTCAAATGCTTTGGATTAATATGGTTATGGATACGTTAGCGGGCGTTGCATACGCGTTTGAACCTCCTTTACTTGAATACATGGAAGAAAAGCCTAAGAGGCGTGATGAGAAAATTATGAATTCTTATATGGTAAATGAAATTTTGATTACAGGGGCTTATCTTAGTTTATTATGTATGTGGTTTTTAAAGTCTAAGTTTATTGGAGAAATTTATAGAATAGGTGAGGATTCTAAATATTTAATGACTGCATTTTTTGGGCTATTTATATTTATGACTATTTTTAATACTTTTAATGCAAGGACACATAGATTGAATATATTTGGTAATATTTTAAGGAATAAAGTTTTTTTAATAATAATTCTGTTTGTTGTTATTATTCAAGTTTGTATGATTTATTTTGGTGGAAGTATTTTTAGAACTACTGGTCTTACATTTTTAGAGTTTGATGTTATGTTAGTTTTAGCTTTTAGTGTTATTCCTTTTGATTTCATAAGAAAAGTAATTCTTAAGAGATTAGGAAGATCTATAGGGGTATAAAAAAAACAGCTGTATTATAGATAAGCTTCTAATAATTCAGTTTGTTTTTTTCCAAAGTTTAATATTTCTTCAGCTAGTTTTAAAGTTTCTTTACTAGCTTCTTTTTTATATTTTTTAATTTTTGCTTCTATATCAATGTTTCCCATGTTAAATCCTCTTATGAGAATACTTGCTATTTTAGAGTCGCTGTTGTCTTTTTTTACTTCCATTTTCATGGCTGTGTCAGCTGTTAGTTTTTTAAGTAAACCACTGGTTGCAGGTTCTAATTTTTCTTTTTTCATTAATTTTTTACATTTTTTATAAAAGCTTTCATATCTTTGTAATTC
This sequence comes from uncultured Bacillota bacterium, assembly GCA_947644695.1. Taxonomy (GTDB): domain Bacteria; phylum Bacillota_I; class Bacilli_A; order RF39; family UBA660; genus MGBC139354. Next base: position 68,626 of record CANSAJ010000004.1, read on the forward strand.
TTCTTCTAGGAGAAATTTAATTTTATTGTTTTTTTCTTTTATTAATTCTAATAGTTTTTTAGCACTAGATAAACCCATTTTTGTATTGTCATGTATAAGTGTTAATAGTTCTTCATTTTCATTCATAAAATCACCTGTTTTTATTATTAACCTGTTTGTTTAAATATATACTCTTAGTATTTTTATTAGTTTAAATTAAACTTTAAATTTTATTTTAAAAGATGTATAATATTAGAAAGGGAGGTTCGATATGAATAGGTTTATTAAGTACTTCTATGTGTTTATAACAGCGTTGTTTGCATTACTTACTGCATATGAAATATATATGTATATGAAAATTGATTCTAACTATATTGGCATTTTTTATTTATTTTTTAATTTCTTTGTTATGTTTTTATTGTTTACAATTACGTTTAATTATAAGACTGCTAATAAGAATATTAGATTTAGTAAAAATATAGTAGTTATTATTGTTGGTATATTTTCTAGTTTTGTATTAGCACTTTTATTACCAAATATTTTTCATTATACAGATGATTCATTTTTGTTTGAAAATTCGATTTATGTAATTAGTAAAATAATAAAACCTATAATATATATTAGTTTAGGTGCAGTTAGTGCACTTGAAATGAAGAGGCGTTAAATAAAAGCATTTATAGATGTTATAATAAGATCAATGATCATTATTATGAAGATACCTAAGAATAAAGTTTTAGGTATTTTTTTTATGATTTTATCTGTAATTGGTTTTATATAGTAATATACAAGCATTGAACCTATAGTCCATATGGTAGTTACTTCTACACTAATGAATTCGCCGATGTTTAATGGAAGTTTTTTGTAGTTCCACATTTTTACATGATATATGTTTTTAAGCATAATGCCTCCGATAAATTCTAATATCATTAAAGATATGAAAGCTGTTATAAACATATAAAATATTTTTTTGTAGTCAGGTTTAACTTTAGTAAATTTTTTGAAAAGTAAGAACATTAAAGTTAATCCTATACCATATACAATTGTATATGGACCATACATAAATCCACTTTCACTGTTGATGTGAAATATGAAAGCAGTTAATGTTTCAAAGATATATCCGATTATTGAATAAAAAACAAAATTATAAATGTAATACATATTATTCACCAGTTTTAGTGTGTACTAAAATAAAAACTATATTCTATAAGTAATTATCGACAATTCTTTTGATTTAGGTTAAATATCTTGTATTTTGTAGTATTTTATTATAAAATTATTCTGGGAGTGATATGATGAAAGAATTTTTATTAAAATATAAAATTGTTATAGCTGTTGTAGTTTTATTAGGCTTATTTGTTTTATTATCTGTTTTAATGGGTGATAAAGAATTATTTAGTAAAGAAATGGGATCTGATGTTCAAGAATGGCTTACTGCTAGTAAGAGTGATGAATATGTTGTAACTGTTTTAGGTCAAACTACTTGTCCACATTGTATTAATTTTAAACCAGTTATGGCTAGTGTAAATAATGAATATGATTTCAAATTATATTGGTTTGAAATAGATGTAATGAGTAAAAATGATAAAGAAGGCTATAATGCTTTGATGAACACTTATAATTTAGATGGATATCAAGGTACTCCTTATACTTTTATTACTAAGAATGGTGAATTTGTTGATTATACTTCTGGTGGAAAAGATAAGGATACATTAATTGAGTTTTTGAAAAAGAACGGTGTAATTGAATAAGGTTAATGTTTTCATTAACTTTTTATTTTCTTAGGAGTTGTTTTATGAAAAAGTATTTTCTCTATATGTTAACTTTTATATTTTTAATAATAGTTATTAAGTTTTATATTTCTGATTATAATATATTTTATAATGTTGGTGATTTTGATATTAATGAAAAATCTATTGATAAATATATGTATTTTGAAGTGGCTTATAAAGATAATGTTTATAATTATATATTTAAATCTGGAAGAAAAATGTTTAAGAAAAGATTATATGATGTAGATATAGAAGAAAAAGATGGATATACTTGTTTAACTCCAAAGATAAAGGGATTAGATGGTTATAGTATATGCAATAAAGATGGTAAAATGGTTACTTATCAGGTTGCAATGAACGAAGATAATAATATTAAAAATGATAAAGATTTTGTAGTTTATGAGAATTTAGATGAGTATGAGCATGTATATATTTGGAAGTATGATGGTTTTTATTATTTAAATGATGAAGGCTATAAAAGTATAAATATTTTTAAAAAAGATAGATATTCAAATGATTTAATGGTTAAAATTAATGGAAAAATAATTTTTCCAAATTATGATGATAACTATTTGTTTAGTGATTTTGTAGTTGTTGATATGTCAACTGGTGATTATAAAACTATTACTTCTAAATATAAAATTAATTATGATAGCTATATTGTGGGGAATAGAAAGTCTAGTGTATTTCTTTTTGATAATAAGGAATTAAAATTGTATGAAATAAATTATAAAAAGAATTATGTTGAAGTAGTAGGAGATCAAAATAAAGGTTTTATAAAATATGTTGATGGTAAGAAGAAAGATGCTGATATTAGTGAATATGTTAAAGATAAGATAACATATTTAAGTAAAGAAGATATGCTTATATCAATAGATAATAATTATTTAAGTTATAAAGTGAATCCTGAGTTAAAGTTAAATTTTTTTAATAAATCAATAGATAATATTAATGTAATAGATGATAGTGTTTATTTTATTTATGATGATATGTTATATAGATATAAACTTGGAAAAGCAGATAAAATAGCATATTATTTTGAATTTAATTTTAATAAAGATAATACTATTTTTGTATATAATAATTAACTATTTTAGGTTTTGTTCATATATTATATTAGGTGATTTTATGTATGAATTTAGAAAAGTATTAGATACAGAGTATTATACTTATTATACTATTGAGAGCGGGGATACAATTTTTATGGGGAATAATGAGTAAATGAAAAAGTAGGTATTGCATTTCAATACTTATTTTTTGTGTATGGTACTAAATTTAATAATAGAGTTTGTGGATTTATGTCAAGTTTTTAGACACGATTTTTCGAACAAATTATGCTATTGCTA